>NZ_CP022600.1:327914-655829 GCF_002952215.1 Porphyrobacter sp. HT-58-2
ATCACCATTTCCCGATCGGAGATGTAGGGCTCGGCCACGGCACCCTGATTGACTTCGCCGCTGACAATCGCAGTTGCCGCGAACGGCGCGCTCATCGGGCCGCCGACCTTGCTGGCTGCTGCGCGCGCGGATTTGCCGCCAACCGCCTGCGCCGCCGTATCGGCTCCATATTCGCCGAACACCGGTTCGCTTCCCCAGCCAGACCCGGCTTCAGGCGGAGCATCGCCTTTGCTTTGCGCCGCGGCAAAGGCCTGCGCATCGCTGGCAATCATCTCGCGTTGATTGGCAAAGGTTTCGACCGCGGAATCCAGCACGCCGCCCTTTTCCGACGTACCGACCATTGCCACCGCGCCAAAGATCGTCATCGCGGCAAAGGCGAGCGCAGCCTTGCTGTTTTCGAACAGGGTTCTGGACATGGGGCCGAAAATAGCAGGCGCAGGGTTAAGCCTTGGTTGAAATCACGCCTCGCGGCGCGGCAGGGCGCGCTTCCATTCGTAGAGCAGATCAAGCGCCTCGCGCGGGGTCAGCGCGTCGAGATCGGTGGCGCTGAGCGCCTCGGCGAGCTGCTGTTCGGGCGAAGGGGCGGCCGGTTCAGCAGCAAGGTTGGCAAACAGCGGCAAGTCGCCCAGCCCTGCCGCGATGCCGCCGGTCGCGGCGCGGGTCGCCTCCAGCTTTTCCAGCACCGCCTTGGCGCGGGCCACCACCGGCGCCGGAACCCCCGCCAGCCGCGCGACGGCAAGACCGTAGGAGCGATCCGCCGGGCCATCGGCGAGTTCGTGCAGCAGCACCAGATCGCCCTGCCATTCCCGCGCGCGGACATGGTGCAGGGAGAGCGCCTCACAGGTCTCTGCCAGTCGCGCAAGTTCATGATAATGCGTGGCGAACAGGCAGCGGCATTGAATGTGCGAATGCACCGCCTCGGCCACCGCCCAGGCCAGCGCGAGGCCATCATAGGTCGATGTGCCGCGCCCGACCTCGTCAAGGATCACGAAGCTGCGATCCGTCGCCTGCGCGAGAATGGCGGCGGTTTCGACCATCTCGACCATGAAGGTCGAACGCCCCCGCGCGAGGTTGTCGGCGGCACCCACCCGGCTGAACAGCCGGTCGACCAGGCCGATGCGCGCTGCCGACGCAGGCACGAAACAGCCCGACTGGGCGAGTATGACAATCAAGGCGTTCTGGCGCAGGAAGGTCGACTTGCCGCCCATGTTCGGGCCGCCGATCAGCCACAGGCGATTGGCCTGCGAAAGCTGGCAATCATTGGCAACGAACCGCTCCCCGGCCTTGGCAAGCGCCGCTTCGACCACCGGATGCCGCCCGGCGGTGATGGCAAGGCCAGTGTCCTCGGAAATTTCCGGGCGACACCAGTCCCCCTCCGCCGCGCGTTCGGCATTGCCAGCACCGACATCGAGCCGGGCGAGCGCGGCAGCGGTGGCCGCGATCCCTTCGCGCGCCGCGATCACGGCGGCGACCAGTTCTTCGAAATGGGCTTCTTCCGCCGCCAGTGCATGGCCCCCGGCCTCGGCGATGCGGGCGGCTTCCTCGTGCAACCGCAACGAGTTGAACCGCACCGCGTCCTTCATCGTCTGGCGGTGGGTAAAGCCGCTGTCGGGCGCCATCAGCCGGTCGGCATGGCGCGCGCCAACCTCGATGAAATAGCCCAGCACCCCGTTATGGCGGATCTTGAGCGAGGCGATTCCGGTTTCGTCACGATAGCGTGCCTCCATCGCGGCAATCGCCCGGCGCGCATCGCCCGAAGTGGCCCGCAATTCATCGAGCGCCGCATCATAGCCATCGGCAATGAAACCGCCGCCGGAGCGCTCGGTCGGGGGCGAGGGCACCAGCGCGCGGCTCAGCAAGTCGGTCAGCGCGCCGTGCCCGGTGAGGCGGGCGGTCGCCTCGATCAACAACGCAGGGGCATCGGGTGCGCCGCTCAGCCAGTGGTTCAGCCGCGCGGCCTCGGAGAGCCCATCGCGCAACTGCCCGAGATCGCGCGGGCTACCCCGACCCGCCACCACCCGGCCCAGCGCGCGGCCCAGATCGGGAACACTGCGCAGAATGTCGCGCAATTGCGCCCGCTCGATGGGCCGATCCCGCCAGAACTGCACCAACCCCAGCCGCGCCTCGATCGCCGCCATATCAAGCAGCGGTGCGGACAGGTCCTCCGCGAGCAGCCGCGATCCCGCCCCGGTAACGCAGCGATCCACCGCGCCGATCAGGCTCCCCGCGCGTCCGCCCTGCGCCGACTCAAGAATTTCGAGGCTCCCGCGCGTCGCCGCGTCCATCGCCATCGCGCTTGCGGTTTCGCGCAGCACCGGGGGCAGCAGCAGCGGCAGACGCCCGCGCCCGACATGGTCGAGATAGCTCACCAGCCCCCCCGCCGCCGCCAGCATCGCGCGGCTGAACGCCCCGAAGGCATCGAGCGTCGCCACCCCGTGCAGAGCCTTCAACCGTTCCGCCCCGGCATCGCTGGCGAAGGTCGTGCGCGGGCGATAGATCGCCTCCTCTGCGGCCCCGAAGCTCTCGGCGTGCCAATCCTCTGGCACCACCACCTCGCTAGGCGAGAGCCGCGCCAGCGCCGCGCCCAGCGCCTCGGCGGCGCATTCCTCCAGCACCATCGCGCCGGTCGAGACATCGACCGCCGCAATGCCGATCACGCCCCGCAATTCCGCCAGCGCGACCAGCACATTGGCACGGCGCGGTTCGAGCAGCGCCTCCTCGGTCAGCGTGCCCGCCGTCACCAGCCGCACGATGGCGCGGCCCACCAGCACCTTGGACGACGGCGTGCCTTCACGCTTGGCCCGCGCCTTGGCTTCGTCGGGCGTTTCGACCTGTTCGGCAATCGCCACCCGGCAGCCCGCCTTGATCAGGCGCGCCAGATAGCTTTCCGCCGAATGCACCGGCACCCCGCACATCGGGATCGGCGCGCCATTATGCTCGCCCCGCGTCGTCAATGCGATGTCGAGGATCTGCGCCGCCCGCTTGGCGTCTTCGAAGAACAGCTCGAAGAAATCGCCCATGCGATAGAACAGCAACGCATCGCCCGCCTCTTCCCGCAAGGCGAGATATTGCGCCATCATCGGGGTGGGTTTGGAATCGGAGAGCGCCGCCATCCCCCTCGCCTAGCCCCTTCGCCGGCGATTCGGGAATGTCGGCTGTTGCAGCTTTCCCCCGACCTGGTGCGATAAACGGCCTATCGCATCGGCGCACGCATCGCTAAGCGAAGCCTGAGTTTACCTTACGGACGCAAGAGGGATCAGGCACCATGGCCGAGGAAAATAAGGGCGGCTTCACCACGCGCGAGGCGCTGTTCTATCACGAAACCATTCGCCCCGGTAAGCTGGAGATCGTCGCCACCAAGCCGATGACCTCGCAGCGCGACCTCAGCCTTGCCTATTCGCCCGGCGTGGCCGCCCCGGTCGAAGCGATTGCCGCCGATCCCTCGCTTGCCGCGCGCTATACCGCCAAGGCGAACCTTGTCGCAGTGATCAGCAACGGCACCGCAATCCTTGGCCTCGGCAATCTCGGCGCGTTGGCATCGAAGCCGGTGATGGAAGGCAAGGCGGTGCTGTTCAAGCGGTTCGCCGACGTGGACTCGATCGACATCGAACTCGCCACCGAAGACCCGGAAGCCTTCATCAATGCGGTCGCGCTGATGGAGCCGACCTTCGGCGGCATCAACCTTGAGGATATCAAGGCGCCCGAATGCTTCATCATCGAGGCCGCCCTGCGCGAACGGATGAAGATCCCGGTGATGCATGATGACCAGCATGGCACCGCCATCATCACGGCAGCGGGCCTGCTCAATGCCTGCCACCTCACCGGACGCGATATCAAGGACGTGAAGGTGGTGGTCAACGGCGCGGGCGCGGCGGCCATCGCCTGCACCGCGCTGATCAAGGCGATGGGCGTGCGCCACGAAAACGTCATCATGTGCGACCGTTCCGGCCCGATCACCCCGGGCCGCGAAGGGATGGACCAGTGGAAAAGCGCCCACGCCGTTGCCACCACCGCCACCAGCCTTGAAGAGGCGCTGGCGGGCGCGGACATCTTCCTCGGCCTGTCGGCGGCAGGGGCGCTCAAGCCCGACTGGGTCAAGAAGATGGCGGACAAGCCGATCATCTTCGCCATGGCCAACCCCGTGCCGGAAATCATGCCCGATGAAGCCAAGGCCGTGCGCCCTGACGCGATCATCGCCACCGGACGCAGCGATTTCCCCAATCAGGTCAACAATGTCCTCGGCTTCCCCTTCATCTTCCGCGGGGCGCTGGATGTGCAGGCGACCACCATCAACGAGGAAATGAAGGTCGCCGCTGCCGAAGCCATCGCCGAGCTTGCCCGCCAGCAGGTGCCGGAAGAAGTCGCGAGCGCCTATGGCAAGAACCACAAGTTCGGGACCGATTACATCATCCCCGCGCCGTTCGACCCGCGCCTGATCGAGGTTGTGTCCTCCGCCGTCGCCAAGGCAGCGATGGATTCCGGCGTCGCCCGCGCGCGGATCGAGGATTTTGAGGCCTATCGTGTCGCCCTGCGCTCACGCCTCAACCCGACCACCTCGGTGCTGACCGGGGTCTATGAAATCGCCAAGGCCAATCCCAAGCGCATGGTATTTGCCGAGGCCGAGGAGGAAGTGGTGCTGCGCGCCGCGATCCAGTTCCGCGATTTCGGTTATGGCACGCCCGTTCTGGTGGGCCGCACCAAGGCGGTGCTGGACAAGCTGCATCAGCTTTCCGTGAGCGATCCCGGGAGCTTCGAGATCCAGAACTCCGCCGACAGCGAACACGTGCCGGCAATGGTCGACTATCTCTACAAGCGGCTCCAGAGGCGCGGCTATACCCTGCGCGACGTGCGGCGACTGGTGAATCAGGAACGCAATGTGTTCGCCGCGCTGCTGGTCGCGCTCGGGCACGGCGAAGGCATGATCACCGGTATGACCCGCACCTTCGCCCAGACCGTGCGCGAGGTGAACCTGGTGCTCGACAAGAAGCCTGAGGCGCTGCCTTTCGGCATCCACATGATGATCGGCAAGCACCACACCACCTTCCTGGCCGATACCACCATCAACGAACGCCCGAGCGCGGCGGAACTGGCGCATATCGCCAAGGAAACCGCTGGGGTCGCCCGGCGCATGGGGCATGAACCGCGGGTGGCGTTCCTGTCTTATTCGACCTTCGGCAACCCCTCCGGTCAGTGGCTCGCCAATATCCGCGAGGCGGTGGCGATCCTCGACAAGGAAGATCCGGGCTTCGAGTATGAAGGCGAAATGGCGCCCGATGCGGCGCTCAACCCCAAGGTGATGGCGCTTTATCCCTTCAGCCGCCTGTCCGGCCCGGCCAATGTGCTGATCATGCCGGGGCTGCAATCGGCCAACCTTTCGGCCAAGCTGCTGCGCGAACTGGGCAGCAATGCCACTGTCGGGCCGATGCTGATCGGGATGGAAAAGCCGGTGCAGATCGTGCCGATGACGGCGCTGGCGCCTGATGTGCTGACGCTGGCGGTGCTGTCCAGCGCGGGGGTTGTGGGGTGAGGATCCTGCGCGCCGCCATTGCCTATTGGGCGGTGGTGTTCGCGCTGGGATTTGTGCTTGGCACCGTGCGGGTGCTGTGGCTCGCGCCTCTGGTCGGGCTGATGCCCGCCACTGCGCTGGAACTGCCGGTGATGCTGGGGGCGAGCTGGCTGGCGAGCGGCTGGCTGGTGCGGCGGTTCGGCATTGCGCAGCCCGGCGAAGCACTGGCGGTGGGGCTTGCCGCCTTCGCTTTGCTGATGGCGGCGGAGTGTGCGCTCGCCGTGACGATGGTAGGGCAGAGCCCGGCACAGTGGCTCGCCGACCTGCGCCAGCCGCACGCACTGCTGGGACTGGCAGGGCAGATCGTCTTTGCGCTGATGCCGTGGTGGCGGGTACGCGGGGCGGCCTAGCCAGGCCCAGACCTCGGTCAGACCCCGTCCAGACCCCGTCCAGACCCCTCCCAGCCCGGCGTCAGATCACGCTTTTTTGCTGTTTCACGTGAAACATCGCGAGCTAACGCCGCCGGAAGCGGAAGTACCAGACCTCGTGACCGTAAACGGTGCGCGCCTTGTGCTCATAGCGCGTTTCAGGCCAGCCTGACGGACGCACCTGCCAGTTTTCCGGTTTCTCGACCACCCACTCGAACAGGTCGGTGTGGCGCTGCATCACCATCAGCGCGTGGCGCAGATAGACCGCGTGATCGGTGCCGAAGCGGAATTCTCCGCCGGGTTTCATCTTCTGCGCGAACAGCCGCACCGGGCCATCATTCATCATGCGCCGCTTGGCGTGGCGGGCCTTGGGCCAGGGGTCGGGGTGGAGCAGGTAGAGCATCGTCAGCGCGCCATCGGGAATTCGCTGGAGCACCTCCAAGGCGTCACCGTGATGCAGGCGGATATTGGCGAGGCGCTGGTCCGCCATATGGGTCAGCGCCTGCGCGACACCATTGACGAAGGGCTCAGCCCCGATGAAGCCGTGATCGGGCAGCAGATCGGCGCGATAGGCAAGATGCTCGCCCCCACCGAAGCCGATTTCGAAGTGCAGCGGGCGCGAATCGCCGAACAGCACCTCGGACGTCACCGGGCCTTCAGCAGGCACAGCTATCTGCGGCAGAAGGTTATCGACCAACCCCTGCTGATACTTGCGCAGCTTCTTGCCGACCGAACGACCGTAAAGCCGCGTGATGGTGGTCGGATCGCCTTCCTTGAATGCCGTCATGCGCGGCCCATAGAAAAACGCCCGAGGTGTTTCCACCCCGGGCGCGATGTTTGTTGATAGCGCTGTTTCGGCCCAAGGGACCGCGAGCGCACGGCGCGCGCCGCAGGCGCTCAAGCCCGCATGGCTTGAAACAGCGCCGAGGAGGAACCCGCGGAGGCGGGTTCCTCAATAATTAAGCCGCTTCAACCGCCTCGTCGGCGTCACGCAGCACGTAGCCGCGGCCCCAGACGGTTTCGATGTAATTGTCCCCGCCGCATGCCAGCGACAGCTTCTTGCGCAGCTTGCAGATGAACACGTCGATGATCTTGAGTTCGGGCTCGTCCATCCCGCCATAGAGGTGGTTGAGGAACATTTCCTTGGTCAGCGTCGTGCCCTTGCGCAAGCTGAGCAGCTCGAGCATCGCATATTCCTTGCCGGTCAGGTGCACGCGGGCGCCATCGACTTCGACGGTCTTGGCGTCGAGGTTCACTGCCAGCTTGCCAGTGCGGATCACCGACTGCGAATGGCCCTTCGAACGGCGCACCACGGCATAGATGCGGGCGACCAGTTCTTCGCGGTGGAACGGCTTGGTCACGTAGTCATCAGCGCCGAAACCGAAGCTGCGGATCTTCGAATCCATTTCCGAAATACCCGAAAGGATCAGCACCGGGGTCTGCACCTTGGCGACGCGCAGCTTCTTGAGCACGTCATAGCCATGCATGTCAGGCAGGTTCAGATCGAGCAGGATGATATCGTAATCATACAGCTTGCCGAGGTCCAAGCCTTCTTCACCCAGGTCGGTCGAATAGACGTTGAAGCCTTCGGTGGTGAGCATCAGCTCGATTGCCTTGGCAGTGGTCGGTTCATCTTCGATGAGCAGAACGCGCATTGCAGTCCCCTGTCTTACCCCTTGGTAACCCCCGCTTAGGAGAGGTTGCCGCCTGTTAACCACGCTGCTTGTCACCAAAAAAGGTTAATAAGAAGTTTAGCGCGTTAACTTTTTGGAGTGAGTCTTTCGAGTCACACTCCGAAAGGTGGAAATCGAACAGAAGCTAGAGGCTGCCAGCTGGCCTGTCGCCTGCGGGAAAGTGCTAGGACGCCCCCGCCAGCTTCTTCGCCCGCCGCCGCTCGGCGCTCGAGCCCAGCCCGATCGCCTCACGGTACTTCGCCACGGTGCGCCGGGCGAGGTCGAAGCCCTCCTTCTGGAGCATTTCGGAGAGTTGCTGGTCAGACAGGATATTCTTGATCGTCTCGGCATCGATCAGGGCCTTGATGCGGGCCTTGATCGCGGCGGATGATGCGCCCTCCCCATCCGCCGAGGCAACCCCGCTGGTAAAGAAATACTTCAGCTCGAACGTGCCGCGCGCGCAGGCGAGATATTTGTTGCTGGTGACGCGGCTGACCGTGCTTTCATGCATCTCGATCTGTTCGGCCACCTCGCGCAAGGTCAGCGGGCGCAGTTCGGATACGCCGCGGCGGAAGAATCCGTCCTGCTGCTTCACGATCTCGGCAGCGGTCTTGAGGATGGTCTTCTGGCGCTGGTCGAGCGCGCGGATCAACCAATGGGCGTCAGCCAGCTTCTCTTTGAGCCACCCTTGCGATTCCTTGCTGGTTGCCCCGGCATTCAGCTCGAGGAAATAGCCGCGGTTGACGATCAACTTGGGCAGAGTGTCCTCGTTCAAGGCAATATCCCAGCCGCCGCTCGCATTGGCGGTGACGAGAACATCGGGCACCACCATCCCCGCATCCGACGGTGCGAAAGCGAGACCGGGCCGGGGATTGTAGCTGCGCAGCTCCCGCAGCATGTCGGCGAAGTCCTCGTCATCGACGCGGCACAGGCGTTTCAGCCGCTCGACCTCCCCGCGCGCCACCAGATCGAGATTGTCGATCAGCGCCTTCATGCAGGGGTCGTAACGATCCGCCTCGCGCGCCTGAATGGCGATGCATTCGGCCAGATTGCGCGCCCCCACGCCAGAAGGATCGAGCGATTGCACCAGCCGAAGGGCCGCCTTGGCGTCGAAGAAATCGACCCCGAGATCGTCCGCCACCTCGTCCAGCGGGATGGTGAGATAGCCCGCTTCGTCCAGCAGCCCGATAATCTGGCGGGCAATCGCGACGGTCTGGGGATCGCTGGCCACGGCGCCCAACTGGCCTTCCAGATGTTCGACCAGCGTCACCTCGGCAGCGCGCAGCTGCTCCCAATCGGGCAGATCGTCGAAATCGCCGCCCGAACCGACGGCCGCGCCCCATTCGGCATCGCGCATGTTCGGCCCCGCGCCGTCCCCGGTGTCGAAATCGCGGTCCACCGCAGACAGATCGAGCGGCGCGTCGCCCTCGCCGCCGCCCGCCAGCATCAGCTGATCGGCGGTCGCGTCTTCACCGGCAGGCGCGGCGATTTCGATCCTCTCGGCCTCGCCGGGCTCGGCCGGGCCGCCGGTGTCGAGCAGCGGATTGGCCTCCAGCGCCTCGGCAATGAAGGTTTCGATTTCGAGATTGGAGGCCGCCAGCAGCTTGATCGCCTGCTGCAATTGCGGCGTCATCACCAGCGATTGGGTCTGCCGGATATCGAGGCGGGGGCCTAATGCCATTATGCGTCGATCCGCATTTCGCTTCGCAAAATGGTGCGCGCGGCCCCAGCCCGCTCCCCCGCCCTTCCACCCGGGATCCTATCCTGAAGGGCGGAAGGGCGGGGGAGCGGGCTGGCTTGGAACCTGGTGGACCAAGACCCGCCCCAAATCATCACATCGCCTCCCACCGGAAAATCACAACGTGAAGCTCTCGCCGAGATAGAGCCGCCGCACGTTCTCGTCGGCGACCAGTTCCTGCGGGGAACCGGCAAACAGCACCTGCCCGCCATAGATGATGCAGGCGCGGTCGACGATGTCGAGCGTTTCGCGTACGTTGTGATCGGTGATCAGCACCCCGATGCCACGCTGTTTCAGATCCTTCACCAGATCGCGGATGTCGCTGATCGAGAGCGGGTCGATCCCAGCGAATGGCTCATCCAGCAGCATGATCGAAGGCTTGGCCGCCAGCGCGCGGGCAATCTCGCAGCGCCGCCGCTCGCCCCCCGAAAGTGCCATTGCCGGGCTTTCGCGCAGGCGCGTCAGGCCGAATTCGTCGAGCAGCCGTTCCAGCTCGGCGGCGCGGGTGTCGCCATCAGGCTCCACCATTTCGAGTACGCAGGCGATGTTCTGTTCCACCGTCATGCCGCGAAAGATGCTTGTTTCCTGCGGCAGGTAGCCAAGGCCCAGGATCGCGCGGCGATACATCGGCAGCTTGGTCACGTCCTCGCCATCCATCAGGATGCGGCCCGAATCGGGCTTCACCAGGCCCATGATCGAATAGAAGCAGGTGGTCTTGCCCGCGCCGTTGGGGCCGAGAAGACCGAGGACCTCGCCCTTCGCCACGGTCAGCGAGATATCGGTCAGCACCGAGCGCTTGTCATAGCTCTTGGCGATCGAGATCACCTCCAGCCCACTGCCTGTCGGCTGGGGGATGTCCTCGCGGGGCGGATTGGTGAGGGCTGCAGTGCTCATGGTGTTCCGGCTTCCTTAGCAGCCCTGAAGCCTCAGAAAAGGGGCGCAAGCCATTTGGCAGGATTTTTGCTTAATCAGCGCCTGCGACTGTGCCGCGCCCAAGCGGCTGATCAAAGCCCGTGCAATTCCCGTGCCTTGCAGTGCGCCTGATGCGTGCCGCGCAACAAAATGGCGGATTTCTGCGCCTTCTTGCAAGACTGTGTCAGCTTTGCGATAGTGCCGTCAAACACAGCAGACCGTTGGGGAGCGGCAGAGATGGTGAAATCGGGCGAAAGGGCCAAAGCCGAAGTCCTGTCGGCGGGTCGCACCCGCGACTGGCGCAAATCGATGAGCGACCACGTCGCTTATGGCCTGCTGGTCTATACCGGGCTCCAGATCTTCGTGACGATCAAGGCCCTGTCGGAAGGCTCATCGACAGCGCTGCCTTATCTGGCACTGATTGTCCTGGTTGCGGGGATCATCCCGGTGTGCCGCTGGTTCGAGAAACGCTGGGCCGACCTGGATGATGTACAGGCCGCCGACCGGACTTACGCCCCCGCTTTCAAACGCGATGTCATCACGCTGTGGGCCGTGGCGATCGGCCTGCCTTTCGCGCTGACGCTGATCTTCAAGATGCTTCTGAGCATTTTTTGAGTTCCGCACGCCATCCGGCGTGCGAAATCCTCGCTCACACGGCCTGAAGGCCGCATCGCTGCGGGCGGCCGTTTGGCCTTGCCGTCGCTACGCGACCGGTGTCAACGCATCCCGTAACTGTTAACACCGATCCGGCCCGCAGGGCCGCGAGCGCAAGCGCGCGAGCCGCAGGTGCCCCGTGGCGCACGCCACGGGAATAGCGCCGAGGATGCAGCCGCGGAGGCGGCTGCACTACTTGGAAGCGTACCGCTCGATCGCTTCAATGGTGATCCGCCGCGCCTCGGCTGCATCGCCCCAGCTGCCAACACGCACCCACTTTTCGGCTTCCAGATCCTTGTAATGGGTGAAGAAGTGCTCGATCTGCTGGAAGATGATTGAGGGCAGGTCGTTGGTTTCGACCACATCAGCGTAATACGGGAAGGTCTCGTTCACCGGAACGCAAACCAGCTTTTCATCGCCCCCCTGCTCGTCTTCGAGGTTGAGCACCCCGATCGGCCGCGCACGGACCACGCAGCCCGGAATGAAGGGCGAGCGCGAAATCACCAGCGCATCGAGCGGGTCGCCATCGGGCGACAGCGTGTGCGGGACGAAGCCGTAATTGGCCGGATAGCGCATCGGGGTGTGCAGGATGCGGTCAACGAACAGCGCGCCGCTTTCCTTGTCGAATTCGTACTTCACCGGCTCGCCGCCGGTCGGTACTTCGATAATGACGTTGAGATCGTTCGGCGGGTTCTTGCCGGTCGGGATCTTGTCGATGCGCATGGCTGTTCTCTTTTGTGGCTTGCGATTGAGAGAGGTAACGCGCCGCCCCTTAATCGGTGCCGCAGGATTGCGAAAGGGGCTCCTTCGGCCTAATCGCGCGAGCCTATGAGCAAGAAGACACCCCAAGCGATCAGAGGCACCCAGGACATCTTCGGCGCGGACGCCGAGGCCTTCGCCTTCGTGGTCGAAACATTCGAGCGTGTGCGGCGGCTCTATCGCTTCCGCCGGGTGGAAATGCCGGTGTTCGAAAAGACCGAGGTGTTCGCGCGCAGTCTGGGCGAGACCACCGATGTGGTGTCGAAGGAGATGTATTCCTTCGAGGACCGCGGCGGCGAGAGCCTGACCCTACGCCCCGAATTCACCGCCGGGATCGCGCGCGCGTTCCTTACCAACGGCTGGCAGCAATATGCGCCGCTGAAGGTCGCCACCCACGGCCCCCTGTTCCGCTATGAACGCCCGCAAAAGGGCCGCTACCGACAGTTCCACCAGATCGACGCCGAGGTGATCGGCGCGGGCGAACCGCAGGCCGATGTCGAGCTGCTGGCGATGGCGGATCAGCTGTTGAAGGAGCTCGGCATCAACGACGTGACCCTACACCTCAACACGCTGGGCGACGGGGCGAGCCGCGAGGCGTGGCGGGCGGCGCTGATCGAATACTTTCGTGCGGTGAAGGATCAGCTGTCCGAGGAATCGCAGGAACGGCTTGAGAAGAACCCGCTACGGATCCTCGATTCGAAGGATCCGAGGGACAAGCCGTTTCTGGCGGATGCGCCGAAGATCGATGCGTTTTTGTCGGAGGAGGCGAGCGCTTTCTTTGCAGCGGTGACCAGCGGGCTGGATGCGGCGGGCGTGAAGTGGGTACGGGCGGAAAGTCTTGTGCGCGGCCTCGACTACTACCGCCACACGGCCTTCGAGTTCATCCCCGACGAGGGCAGCGCCTCAGCAGCGGCCCTGGGGAGCCAGAGCACTGTGCTGGGCGGGGGGCGTTATGACGGGCTGATGGAATCTCTGGGGGGCGCGCCGACGCCTGCGGTGGGCTGGGCTGCGGGGATCGAGCGGCTGGCGATGCTGGTGGGGGCGCGGGAGGAGGCACAGGTCGATGTTATCGTCGTGGTAGAGAACGACAGCTTCGTTGCTCAGGGGATCACGGCTCTCCAGACCCTTCGCGCGAACGACTTTTCAGCCGACATGATCGCCTCGGGCTCACCACGGAAACGCTTTGATAAGGCGTCAAAAATCAATCCTAGGGCAATACTGTCAATTGGGGGGGAAGGAATCCGATCCGCACCAGTTCGAAGCAGCGAGGAAGACCTCACAAACCGGGTTGCCGACCTGATTTTTGGGTCTGGCATCCTCAACGAACGTTAGCCCCCCCGCCCCGGGCTTGACCCGGGGCCCCGCTTCCCTTTTTCCGCCGCTCGAGTAGATAGCGGGGTCCCGGATCAAGTCCGGGACGGTGAGTAAGAACCAGCACCATGCAAATCCCCCCCGAACGCCTCGAACAGATCGCGCACCGCTTTGCGGAGCTGGAAGCGCGCATGGCGTCGGGCACGCTGGAGGGCGAGGCCTTTGTCCGCGCTTCCCGCGACTACGCGGAACTGGAACCGGTGGCGAAGATCGCCGCCGAGGTGAAGGCCGCGCGTGAGGAGATGGCGGGGCTGCAAGAGATGCTTGCCGACCCGGAAATGAAGGCGATGGCCGAGGAGGAACTCGCCCACCTCAAGGCCACCCTCCCCGATCTCGAACGCCGCTTGGCCATCGCCCTTCTCCCCCGCGACTCCGCCGACTCCAAGCCCGCGATGCTCGAAATCCGCGCCGGCACGGGGGGCGATGAAGCCGCGCTGTTCGCCGCCGACCTCTACCGGATGTATGAAAAATACGCCGCCGAGCAGGGCTGGAAGGTCGAGCCGGTCAGCATCAACGCCTCGGACATCGGCGGCTACAAGGAGGTCATCGCCAACGTCACCGGCACCGGCGTGTTTGCCAAGCTGAAGTTCGAAAGCGGCGTCCACCGCGTCCAGCGCGTGCCCGTGACCGAGAGCGGCGGGCGCATCCACACCTCGGCGGCGACCGTCGCGGTGCTGGCTGAACCGGACGAGGTCGATGTGCAGATCGAGGATAAGGACCTCAAGATCGACGTCTACCGCGCGTCCGGAGCAGGCGGGCAGCACGTCAACACCACCGATTCGGCGGTGCGGATCACCCACCTGCCCACCGGCACCGTGGTGACATGTCAGGACGGGCGCAGCCAGCACAAGAACCGCGAAAAGGCGATGCAGGTGCTGCGCACGCGCCTCTACGACGCCCAGCGCGAGGCGACGCAAGGCGCCGAGGCCGAGGCGCGCAAGGCGATGGTCGGCAGCGGCGACCGGTCGGAGCGCATCCGCACCTACAACTTCCCCCAAGGCCGGGTGACCGATCACCGCATCGGGCTGACGCTGCACAAGCTGGAAGAAGTGCTCGCCGGGCCGGGGCTTGGCGAACTGATCGACGCCCTGATCGCCGAGGACGAGGGCAAGCGGCTGGCGGCGCTGAGCGAGTGAGGAACGATCCTCAAGCACCGTTCGTGTCGAGCGTAGTCGAGACACCTGCGCCAAGACCTCTCGACTACGCTCGAGGCGAACGGAGGACAGGATGACCGCAGGCGAAGCCATTCGCGCCGCCGCCGAGCGTCTCGCCTCCGTCAGCGACACCGCGCGGCTCGATGCAGAATTGCTGATGGCGCATCTGTTTGGAACCACACGCTCGACGCTGCTTTTGCGCCATATGCGCGAGCCCGCGCCCGAGCCATTTGCCGCATTGGTGGAGCGGCGCGCGAGCCACGAACCGGTCGCCTACATCACGGGTGAGGCGGAATTCTACGGGCTGACGCTGAGGGTAACCCCCGCCACCCTGATTCCCCGCAGCGACAGCGAAACACTGATCGAAGCGGCGCTGGATTGCATGGCCACGCAAGGTCGTGCGCTTGATCTTGGCACGGGCAGCGGGGCATTGCTGCTGGCAGTGCTGGGCGAGCAGTCAGGCTGGACGGGTTTGGGCATCGACGCTTCGGCGCAGGCGCTGGCCGTGGCGCAGGGTAATGCCGAAACGCTCGGGCTGGCTGATCGAACAGCCTTCGACCGGCGCGACTGGCGCACCCTCGGCTGGGCGGACGATCTCGGCACCTTCGACCTCGTCCTGTGCAACCCGCCCTATGTCGAAAGCGATGCGGTGCTCGACCGGCAGGTGGCCGCGTTCGAGCCTGCGACGGCGCTGTTTGCAGGCCCCGACGGGCTCGACGATTACCGCATCCTGATCCCCCAGTTGCGCGCGCTGATGAACGACACCGCGCTTGCGGTGCTGGAAATCGGGGCGAATCAGGCCGATGCGGTCAGCGCACTCGCGGATGCGGCCGGCTTTGGCGTAGAGCTGCGCCGCGACCTCGCGGGTCGCCCGCGCGCGCTGATCCTGCGCTAACCAAAAAGCGCAGCGGGGCTTGGCAAACGCCTTTAGCATCGCTACGTCGGTGGCTGGCCAGACGACCTGCGAAGGGCGCAAGTCGCTGGACCAAGCTCCTAAACTCAGCTGATCTGGCCGTCAGGGTAAGCCCCCGGCAGCCCGCAGCGCGGAGCGCGCGGCATGTTTTGGGCAAAGCCCGGCATCGCGCAAGGGCAAGGGGTCTGTGGGCCACGCGTGCAGTGATTTTATCGCGCGAGGCCGCTGATAAGGAACAACTTCCTTGAATAACAATCGCAACAACCGGCGTCGCGGTCGCGGCAACCGCAATCAGGGTGGCAATGGCGCCCAATTGAATCGGATCGACAGCCGGGCGCGCGGCAATGCCCCGCAGATGCTCGACAAGTACAAGAAGCTCGCACAGGATGCCCAGCACAACGGCGACCGGGTGCAGATGGAGTATTATCTCCAGTTTGCCGATCATTACTTCCGCGTGATCGCCGACAACAAGGCGCGGGCCGATGAACAGCGCGGCGGGCGTCGCAGCGACGAGCGCGAGCAAAGCGAGGATTTCAGCGACGACGATCTCGATTTCGACCGCGGCCGCCGTAGCGAACGCCCCATCCGCCAGCGGCAGGACGAAAGCGAGTCCTTCGTCGCTGGCGACGTCGAGGAAGGCGAGCCGGGGCAGGAGGGCGAGAGCTTCCTCGCCGATACGCCGGATGATGACCGCGACGACACGCAGCAGCGCTCGTCCGGGACCCGCCGGCAGCGCAAGCCCAGAGATGGCGGGCGTGAGGGCGGGCGTGACGAGAATCGCGGCGACCGTCAGGAGCGTGGCGAAAAGCGCGGCGACAAACCGGCACGTGGCCGCAAGCCGCGCAAGAGCGCCGATGATGGTGCTCCGACCGGCATCGATTCGTCGATCCTTCCGCCCTCGATCCGCGGGGATGACGCGGGCGGCGACAGCGGCGCGCTCGAAACCGTCGACTGATCGCCATGATGGAGCGGCTGGCGGCATTGCCTGCGCTGGCCCAGCGTCGCCCGGCGCTTGCGGCGATTGTGCTCGGCGCGCTGGCCGCCTGCGCCTACCCTCCGCTCCATCTCTGGCCGCTTGGGATGGCCGCGCTGGCAGGGTTCGTGTGGCTGATCCACTCTGCCGATAACTGGAAACAGGCACTGTGGCGCGGCTGGTGGTTCGGCTGGGCGCATCTGACGCTCGCCAACAACTGGATCGCCACCGCCTTCACCCATCAGGCGCAGATGCCCGAGTTTCTCGGGTGGGTCGCGGTACCGCTCCTGTGCATCTACCTCGCGTGGTATCCCGCGCTTGCCGCACTGGCGGCGCACCTGCTGGCCAGGAAGCGACCGCCATGGGCGTTCGGCATCGTGCTGGCGGGAGCATGGATCGTCACCGAATGGCTGAGGGGCTGGGTGTTCACGGGCTATCCCTGGCCGCCGCTCGGGCTGATGCTGCTGGGCGGGTGGGACACGCCGGGGGCAGCGATAGTGCTGCCGTTCATGGGAACCTATGCCTTTTCGGGTCTGACCCTGCTGCTGGCCGCAGCCCTGCTCGTCAACGCCCTCATCCGGCGTTGGGCCGGCGTGCTCGTGCCACTAGCCGGGATCGCCTTTGCCATGCACGCCCCGATCCGGCCTGCGATCATCGACAGCAAGCTGCGCTACACCCTCGTCCAGCCGCACATTCCCCAATCCGAGATCAACGACCCCTCCAAGTTCGAAGAGCAGTTCATCCGTATCGCCAACCTGACCTTGCCGGGACGGGATCAGTCGCGGCTTGTTCTGTGGCCCGAAAGCGCCATCCCCGACTACATCGAGGATGGTTATCCGCGGCGCTACTATCTTCAGATGACCGCGGGGGCTGATCCGGTGTTCGCCCGCGAGCGGATCGGGCGGGTGATCGGCCCGCAATCGACCGTGCTGACCGGGGTGGTGAACCTCAACATCGGCAAGCGCGCCGATGGCTCCCCTGGAGCGGTCAGCGCCCGCAATTCGGTCGCCGCGCTTGACGGCACGGGCGCAATCATCGCCGGTTACGACAAGGCGCATCTGGTGCCTTATGGCGAATACCTGCCGATGCGCCCGCTGCTGGAGCCGCTCGGCCTTTCGCGGCTGGTGGCGGGGAGCATTGATTACCTGCCCGGCCCCGGCCCGCGCACGCTTGAACTGGGCAAACAAGGCAAGGCCGGGATTCAGATCTGTTACGAGATCGTGTTTTCGGGCCATGTTGCTGACCGGACTAATCGCCCCGATTACATCTTCAACCCTTCGAACGATGGCTGGTTCGGCTGGTGGGGGCCGCCGCAGCATCTCGCGCAGGCGCGGATGCGGGCCATCGAGGAAGGCCTGCCGGTGCTGCGCTCCACTACTACCGGGATCAGCGCGGTGATCGACGCAAGCGGCGTGGTGCGCGGGACAATCGGCATGGGCAAGGCCGACAAGCTTGAAGGTTTTGTCCCCAAAGCTGCCCCTCCGACCCTGTTCAGCCATTGGGGGCACACGCTGACGTTGGCCTGGGCGGCGATTATGCTGGTGCTGGGTCTGGCTCTGCCGAGAGTGCTTGCGCTTGCCCGCGCGCGCGGCTAGGGCGGTCGGCAAGAAAGCGGGACATAAAGGTTTCCTTATATCTCTATAAGGTGCCGCATTCCTGCTCCGACCCGCCCATTCCAGCCCCCGGGGGACATCATGCGCACCAATTACCTGTTCACCTCCGAAAGCGTCTCCGAAGGCCATCCCGACAAGGTCTCCGACCAGATTTCCGATGCGATCGTCGATCTGTTCCTGTCGAAGGACCCCGAAGCGCGCATCGCCTGCGAGACCCTGACCACCACCCAGCTGGTGGTGCTGGCGGGCGAAATCCGTTGCAAGGGCGTCTACGAGAACGACGAATGGGCGCCCGGCGCCAAGGACGAAATCGAACAGGTCGTGCGCCAGACGGTGAAGCGCATCGGCTATGAACAGGATGGCTTCCACTGGGAGACCCTGCGTTTCGAAAACAACCTGCACGGCCAGTCGGCCCACATTGCGCAGGGCGTGGATGCGGGCGACAACAAGGACGAAGGCGCGGGCGACCAGGGGATCATGTTCGGTTATGCGACCGACGAGACCCCCGATCTGATGCCGGCGACGCTCTATTACAGCCACAAAATCCTTGAGCGTATGGCCGCCGATCGCCATTCGGGCGTTGCACCCTTTCTCGAACCCGACGCCAAGAGCCAGGTGACGCTGCGCTACGAGGAGTCTCTCCCGGTCGCGGCGACGGCGGTGGTTGTCTCGACCCAGCACAAGCCGGGTTACTGCCTGACCGGCGAGCACGCCGATCCAGCCAAGTACCGCGAGCTGGAAGCCTATGTGAAGCGCATCGTGTCCGAGGTGATCCCGCCGGTGCTGCTCCGCGAGACCAAGTATTACATCAACCCGACCGGGGCCTTCGAAATCGGCGGGCCGGACGGCGATGCAGGTCTTACGGGCCGCAAGATCATCGTCGACACCTATGGCGGCGCGGCCCCGCATGGCGGCGGCGCATTCTCCGGCAAGGACCCGACCAAGGTTGACCGTTCGGCGGCCTACATCACCCGCTATCTTGCCAAGAACGTGGTCGCTGCCGGCCTTGCCACGCGCTGCACCATCCAGATCGCCTACGCCATTGGCGTGTCAGAGCCGCTGAGCCTCTATGTCGACACGCACGAAACCGGCACCGTGGGCGACGACAAGATCGAACAAGCGATCCTAGGCATTGCCAAGCTGGGCGGGCTGACCCCGCGCAGCATCCGCACGCACCTTGGCCTCAACAAGCCGATCTATCAGCCGACCGCCGCCTATGGCCACTTCGGCCGCAAGGCAGAGGGCGATCTGTTCCCGTGGGAGCGGCTTGATCTGGTGGACGATCTGAAGGCTGCCTTCGCCTGACACTGAGCGGGGCGCAGGGCCGCATCAGCGGCTACGCGCCTCGCGCCAGCGCCCCCAGGATACGCCAGTGACCAGCCCGGCAAAAGCGCCGGGAATGGCGAAGAACAGCAGCTCGGCCTCCATCCTGCCGCCCAGCGCTCCGTTGATGACGAGTGGAACCAGCGCGCCGAGGATCAATCCCGTCAGCGCATAGGTGCCGCCGTGCTCTCGCCTTTGCTCGCTGAGGAAGAACGTCAGCGGCAGGCCGAACAGCAGCGCCGAACCCAGCACCATCGCTCCGGACAGGAACAAGGGATAGGCAAACAGCACGACGATTTCAAAGATGCTGGCTTCGGCCATGTAGCTGAAGGCCATCGGCACGAAGATCAGCGCCATATAAGGCGCCGCGCCCGCCAGCGTTCCCCAGCCCACGGCCCGCGCAAAAGCGATCATTGCGTCTTTCATCATTGCCTCCTGTGATGGGAGGGAGCGGCTCGAAAGCCGCTCCACCGGGGGGATCAGGCCTCGCCCGCTTCGGGCCTTGCCTGGGCTGCCCACTGCTCCTCGCGGAACCAGGTGCCGACCTTGCGGCCGAACTTGGCAATGGCGTTCATGTTGAAGAAGTGCATGATCCCGAGTGCCACCACGACGATGCCGAGCTTGGTCGAAAGGAAGCGGATCATGTCCGCTGCCGTTTCAGGCGATTGGCCAAAGCGCAGGGTCAGCAGGATCCAGCCGAGATTCACGAGATAGAAGCCCACCACCAGCAGGTGATTGGTCGATTCCGCCAGCGTCCGGTCGTGCCCGAAGCATTCCACAAGGAAGACGAGACCGTTCTTCGACAGGGTCTGCGCGACCCACACAGTCAGGCCGATGCTGACGATCAGGTAGGCGACATAGGCATAGATATCGTACATCTTTCACTCCTGTTCTTTCTGGAATTACCGAAATCAATTCATGCAAGCGTGCTCCAAGAGGGGGTTCTCCTTCGTCAGGGGTTCAGATCAGGACTTGTCGCCGCCACCAGGCAAGAAGCGGGCGATGCCACGGCCCAGCTTCATCAGCCGCACAAGGGTCGGCTTGGGCAGGTGGCGCACGTCGGCGTACCAACCGGTCAGCGTGCCGATGAATTCGTGCATCCGCCCGATCCGCTCGCGCACATGCACCGGCACCTCGCCGCGCGCCTTCACGCTGTCGGTGAGTTCGCCGAGCAGGCGGATGGTCGGATCAAGCTCGCGCTTCTTGCGCTCTTCGGCGAGACGCATCAGCACCTCCCAAAGGTCGGTTTCGGCAACGAAGTGATCGCGCCGGTCGCCTTCGATATGGACGCGGCGGACGATGCTGTAGCCCTGCAGTTCCTTCAGCCCGGTCGACACGTTGGAGCGGGCCAGACCCAGAACCTCGCAGATTTCCTCGGCATGGAGCGGGCGGTCGCTGAGATAGAGCAGCGCGTGGATCTGCGCGACAGAACGGTTGACGCCCCATGCCGTCCCCATCTCCCCCCAGTGGAGGATGAAGGCCCGCGCCTCGGGAATGTCCATCGGGTTGGTCACGACTCACCACTACCTTTCGCAATTTCTGAAAATACAGAAATTCGAGATGCGCGCAAGCGGAAAGCCTAGGGCGTGTCATTCCCGTGGATCGGCGAGGGTCGATCGAGCGCCAGTTCGGCGTCGGAGAAGGTGAAGGGGCTGCGTACCCCGGCCATCCCGCCCAGCTCCACCCTAAGGCCCCGCGCCACCACCTGCGGATCGGCAAACACCTCGTCCAGCCGGTTGATCGGCCCGGCGGGAACCCCGGCGGCGTGACAGGCATCGAGCAGGCCCTGCTTGCTCCACCCGGCGCAGGCCACTGCAATTGCGGCATCGAGCGCCGCCGCGTTGGCCGTCCGGTCGCCATTGGTCACGAAGCGCGGATCGGTGGTCAACGCCTCAAGCCCGAGCACCGTCATCAGCTTGTGAAACAACCCGTCATTGGCAGGGGCCAGGATCACGTGGCCATCGCTTACCGCGAAGACACCATAAGGCGCGACCTGCGCGTGGGCATTGCCCATCCGCGGCGGGTTGTGGCCGGTGGTGAAGAAGTAGGTCGCCTGATTGGCGAGCAGGCCGACGCTGCAATCGAGCAGGCTCATGTCGACCTGCTGCCCCCTGCCTGTCCGCGCCCGCATCAGCAGCGCCGCCTGCACGCCATTCGCCGCCCATACCCCGGTGGCGAGGTCGCTGATCGAAATGCCCATCTTGACCGGGTGCCCTTCCGGCTCGCCGGTCAGCGACATCAGCCCGCTCATCCCCTGCGCGACGAAATCATACCCTGCCTCATGCGCTCTCGGCCCGGTCTGGCCGAAACCGGTGATCGAGCAATAGACCAGTCCCGGATTGGCTGCCGCAAGGCTGGTGTAATCCAGGCCGAACTTGGCGAGGCTGCCGGTCTTGAAGTTCTCGATCACCACGTCCGCCTCGGCGCACAGCGCGCGCACTCGCGCCAGATCGTCCACGTCGGCAAAATCGGCGATGATCGAGCGCTTGCCGCGGTTGCAGGCGTGGTAATAAGCCGCCTCGCGATGAACTTTGCCGTTCGCGTCGGTGCGCTCGACCCAGGGCGGCCCCCACAGGCGGGTGCCGTCGCCTTCCGGGCTTTCGACCTTGATGACGTCCGCACCGAGATCCGCGAGGATCTGCCCGCAGAATGGCCCCGCCAGCACCCGCGCAAGCTCAACCACCTTCAGCCCCGCAAGCGGCGCATTGGCATTGCGGGGTTCCGCCAGCCACATCGCCTCAGTCCCCCAGATGGGTGTTCAGGAACGCGGCTGCATCGGCCAGCACCGGGCCTTTCTCGCGGAAGGGGGCGGAGAGCGCCATGACGATTTCCTCGTGATCGAGCGGGCCGTAATTTGTCACCTGTGCCGTCGCACCGAGAGCCGTCAGCCGCGCCCCGAGGTTGTTGGCGTTCTTCGGGCGCACCGTCTCGTCGCCGTCCGACGTCACCAGCAGTAAGGGCGGGGCGTCGATCCGCGCATAGGTGATCGGCTGGGTCTCGGCCGGGTTGGGCCATTCGCTGAAGGCGGCAATCGCGCGGTCTGAGGTAAAGGGGTGGAAGTCATAGGGGCCAGAGAGGCCCACGCCTGCCTTGATGAAGTCGGGCGCAACGCCAACCGCTGCCAGCCGCTTGGCATCCAGCGCCAGCATCACCGCCTGATAGGCACCCGCCGAATGCCCCATCACCGCCACTCGCTCAGGATCGCCGCCATGCTGCGCGATGTTCGCCTGCACCCAGGCGACGGCCTCGGCCCCGTCATCTAGGAAGGCGGGGAACAGCACCTTGGGCACCTTGCGATAATCGGGGATCACCACGATGAAGCCCTCGCGCGCCAGCGCCCGACCGGCGAAGGCATAGGAGCCGCGGTCGCCCTTGGCCCAGCCGCCGCCATACCAGAAGATCACCACCGGGAGCGGCGCTTTGGTCTGATCGTTGGGCGCCCAGATATCGAGCCGCTGGCCATGGCTACCGAACGGCACCCCAGTCGCTACGGGGTAGGAACCTGCGCGCCCGCCCGCCAGCCGGTCATAATGCGACAGCAGCCGTGGGGGCGAGATGAAGGCGAACATGCCGCCGCTTACCAGCACGAGCGCAAGAACGCCGAGCGCGAGCGCACGCAGCATCAGGCCACGTAATGTGCCGTGGTGCAGGCAGCGATATCAGCTGCCGTCACGCCCGGCGCGGTCTCGATCATCCGGAAGGGCGAGGCATGGTCGGCACGCTGGAACACCGCGAGGTTGGTGATGATCATGTCGACCACCCCGGCCCCCGTCAGCGGCAGTGTGCATTGCGGAATGAACTTCGGCGAGCCGTCCTTGGCGGTGTGGTCCATCACCACGATGATCTTTTTGACCCCTGCGACAAGGTCCATCGCCCCACCCATGCCCTTGATCATCTTGCCCGGGATCATCCAGTTGGCGATGTCGCCGTTCTCGGCCACTTCCATCGCGCCCAGCACAGTCAGGTCGATATGCCCGCCGCGGATCATCGCAAAGCTGGTGGCGCTGTCGAAATAGGCGCTGTGCGGCAGTTCGGAGATGGTCTGCTTGCCGGCGTTGATGAGATCGGGATCGACCTCATCATCATAGGGAAACGGCCCGATGCCGAGCATCCCGTTCTCGCTCTGGAGCGTCACCATCATCCCTTCGGGGATGTGGTTCGCAACCAGTGTCGGGATGCCGATGCCGAGGTTGACGTAATAGCCGTCCTTGAGTTCGCGCGCGGCGCGAGCGGCCATCTGGTCGCGGGTCCAGCCGGTGGGAAGCGTCGTCATCGCAATTACTGTCCTTTTTCGGTCAGCAACGGCTGGATCAGGAACCAGCCATCACCAATCAGAGGCTCGAGACCGGCTCCGGCCTCAGGGCTCCGCAGATACTTGAAGCGCATGTCGAAATCGGACCGCTCGTCCCCGGCGATCGCAATGATGCAGGTAATCCCGGCGAGGTTGTCCTTGCGCTGCTGCTTGGTGTCGCCCTCGTCGCGGCTCAGCGATATGATGTCCTGCCCGCGCGGGTCGAGACCCGCCCGCTCCAGCGCGGCGCGCAGCGCACCGGACTGATTGACCGGAAGATCGGAGAACCAGGCAATCTCCACCCCTGCCTCACGCAACACTGCCAGACCGAGCGCGAGGCCAGGTTGGCTGACGGGATTCGCAGGAGGGCTGAACGTGCCGCCTGCCGGATCAAGATCGATCAGCGCAACCATCTGCTCGCCGACAACGCAGCGCCGCCGCTTGCCATCCAGCGCGACCGGATCGCTGAGCACGGCCGAAAGCAGGTCGGCCCCACTCTGCGCTCCCCGCGCCGATGCCTGCCCATAGCGCACGAATCGGGCAAAGCTGCCCTGATCAGCCGGGATCGGGGTGCGGGGATCGGGATAGGCGGTGACCGGTGCAGCAACCGCCACAGGTGCCGTCACCGCAGCCGCCGGGCGAGGGGGCGCAGCGGGTGCCGATGCAACCGGCATGGCAGCGGGCGCGGATGGAGTCACGGGGCCAGTAACCGGAGCAGATACCGGAGCCGCCACCGGCGCAGGTGGAGGAGCGGAAACGGGTGCCGGTGCCGGCCTTGGGGCCGCGCTTGCAACAGGCTGCGGCGGCGCAGCAGACGGCGCGGCAACTGGGGGGGCAGTCGCCACTGTGACAGTCGGAACCGGTGCCTTGGCGGCGGGCGCCGGCACGGGTGCTGGCACAGGAGCAGCAACAGGCGCAGGGGCTGTGTTGGCAGGGGCCGGTCTTGCAGCCGGATCCTTGCCATCCAGCTGGCTACCCACAACCCCCGCACCGGCCAATGCCGGAATGGCTGCGGCCACACAGCCCGAAAGCGACGGTGCCGCAAGCACCAGCAGCGGCATCAAGGCAAGCCTCTTGTCCATCACGCAGTCTCCCTCTCCCTGACGGTGCGGAACTCGATCTTCTTGTCATAAGGCGCGCCGCAGACGATCCGGTTCACGAACACGCCTGCAAGATGAATCTGGTCGGGATCGAGCGCGCCCGCCGGCACCACTTCCTCGACCTCGGCGACACAGATCTTGCCGCAGGTCGCGGCCGGCAGGTTGAAATTGCGCGCGGTCTTGCGGAACACAAGGTTGCCGGTCTCGTCGGCTTTCCACGCCTTGATGATCGACAGGTCGGCGAAGATGCCGCGTTCGAGGATGTAGGTCTGCATCACCCCGTCACGATCGGGGAAATCCTTGTGCTCCTTGCCCTTGGCAACTTCGGTGCCGACGCCAGTGCGGGTGTAGAAACCGGGAATCCCCGCGCCGCCTGCACGCATGCGTTCAGCCAGCGTACCCTGCGGACAGAACTCCACCTCCAGCTCGCCAGCGAGGTATTGCCGTTCGAACTCCTTGTTCTCGCCGACATAGGAGCTGATCATCTTCTTCACCTGCCGCGTGCGCAGCAGTTTACCGATGCCCTCGTTGTCGATCCCGGCATTGTTGCTGGCGAAGGTCAGTCCCGTCACGCCGCTGTCACGAATCGCGTCCAGCAGGCGCTCGGGCAGGCCGCACAGGCCGAAGCCCCCGGCGGCGATCAGCATGTCGTTGCGCAGCACGCCTTCGAGCGCGCTGGCGGCGTCGGAATAAAGCTTGGTCATTGCAGCCTGCCTGCCTTGAATGGTGTCGCGCAATGGGGCGCCCCAAAGCGCGGGAACGGGCCTGTGATTAGAGCGTTACCCGGCCTCTGTCACGCCTGCGTGCGCCATCCGGAGCCATAAAGTCGAATCACCTTTCATGTTGCATCGCAACAGTTTCTTGTGGCCAAAATCTGCCCAATCTTTGAGCGACTGCCTCCAGTTTGGGCAGAAATTTGCATGATTTCGCACAAAATCGCACATTTATGCGGATTAGTTGCATTCTTTGCACTAAACTTTGGTGTTTTCGCACTTGCACAAAGGATCGACCTGCGCCATTTAGAACCTGCCTTTCAGGCATCCTCTCCCAAACTTTTCCAGCCCGGCACTCGTTGCCGGGCTTTTTTCTTGTCGGCACGAACGTCCGGAATGCGCAGGCAGCACCCCGTAGCGCTGATTGCATTCGTCTTTCGCGGTTCCTAGCTATCGGTTCAGACACGCTAACCACAGCTTCACAGGGATTGCCCGATGGCCGACGCCGAAACCGCCGCCACAGCCCGCACAGTCCGGCTTCAGGTCGCACCTGCCCGCCAGGAGGAATCGGGGGCTGGTATTGCCCGCATGCCGCGTTCCGCGTTCCAGAAGCTTGGCATCACCGAGGGCGATGTGGTCGAAATCCGCGGCAAGCGCGTCACCGCCGCCATCGCCATGGCCGCCTACCCTGAAGACGATGCGCTTGATGTCGTCCGGCTCGACGGGCTCCAGCGCGGCAATGCGCATGGCGGCTCGGGCGAGCATGTCGAGATCGCCCGCGGCGAATCCCGCCCTGCCACCCGCGTGGTCTTCGCCCCGGCCCAGCGCGAGATGCGCCTTCAGGGGCCGACCCAGGCGCTGAAGCGGAATTTCTTCCGCCGCCCACTGGTCGCTGGCGATCTGGTCGCCACCACCGGGCAGCAGCCGGTGCAGAACATGCCGGCCGACGTGCGCCAGCTGCTGCGCGCGCCCGCTTATGCGCTCACGCAGATCCGCCTCACTGTCGCCTCGACCACCCCCAAGGGTATCGTCCACATCGACGAGAATACCGAAGTCGAACTGCGCGCCGAGTTCGAGGAGCCGCGCGATGGGCGGGCGGTCGTCAACTATGACGATGTCGGCGGGATGGAGGAAACCATCCGGGCCTTGCGCGAGATGGTGGAACTCCCCCTACGTTACCCCGAACTATTCATCCGCCTCGGGGTCGAGCCGCCCAAGGGCGTGCTGCTTCACGGCCCGCCGGGCACGGGCAAGACCCGCCTCGCGCAGGCGGTCGCCAATGAAAGCGACGCCGAATTCTTCACCATCAATGGCCCGGAAATCATGGGCTCGGGCTATGGCGAAAGCGAAAAGCGCCTGCGCGAAGTGTTCGAGGAAGCGACCCGCGCCGCGCCCGCCATCATCTTCATCGACGAGATCGATTCGATCGCCCCCAAGCGCACTCAGGTGCCGGGCGAGGCGGAGAAACGTCTCGTCGCCCAGCTGCTCACCCTCATGGACGGGCTGGAAAAGCGCGCCAACCTCGTGGTGATCGCCGCCACCAACCGCCCCGACGCCATCGACGAGGCATTGCGCCGTCCGGGCCGCTTCGACCGCGAGATCGTGATCGGCGTCCCCGACCAGCGCGGTCGGAGAGAAATCCTTGCGATCCACACCCGCGGGATGCCGCTGGAGAGCGCAGTCGATCTCGACGAACTCGCCCGCGTCACGCACGGCTTTGTCGGGGCGGACATCGCCGCTCTGGCGCGGGAAGCTGCGATTGAAGCCGTACGCCGGATCATGCCGCGCCTCGATCTCGATGAGCGCACGATCCCGCCCGAAGTGCTCGAAGATCTCTGCGTGACCCGCGACGATTTTCTCTCGGCATTGAAGCGCGTCCAGCCCTCCGCGATGCGG
The DNA here is from genome assembly GCF_002952215.1 of Porphyrobacter sp. HT-58-2. NCBI lineage: Bacteria > Pseudomonadati > Pseudomonadota > Alphaproteobacteria > Sphingomonadales > Erythrobacteraceae > Porphyrobacter > Porphyrobacter sp. HT-58-2. The sequence continues at coordinate 354,932 of NZ_CP022600.1, forward strand.
GAGGTGATGGTGCAGGTGCCGAATGTCGCATGGGACGATATCGGCGGCGCGGGCGAGGCGATCGACAAGTTGAAAGAGGGGATCGAACTCCCGCTCAAGAACCCCGACGCCTTCCGCCGCCTGGGCATCCGCCCGGCCAAGGGCTTCCTGCTCTATGGCCCGCCGGGAACGGGCAAGACGCTGCTCGCGAAGGCGGTTGCCAAGGAGGCCGAGGCGAACTTTATCTCGATGAAATCCAGCGACTTGCTGTCCAAGTGGTATGGCGAGAGCGAGCAGCAGATCGCCCGGCTGTTCGCGCGCGCCCGCGCGGTGGCGCCCTGCGTGGTGTTCATCGATGAGATCGACAGCCTCGTCCCCGCGCGCGGGTCAGGTCAGGGCGAACCGCAGGTCACGGGCCGCGTGGTCAACACCATCCTTGCCGAGATGGACGGGCTGGAAGAGCTGCAATCGGTGGTGGTAATCGGCGCGACCAACCGGCCGACGCTGGTCGATCCGGCACTGCTGCGCCCCGGCCGCTTCGACGAGCTGGTCTATGTCGGCACCCCCGACAAGGCGGGTCGCGAGCATATTCTGGGCATCCACACCGGCAAGATGCCGCTCGGGGACGATGTCGATCTGGCTGGGATTGCGGCCCAGACCGAACGCTTCACCGGGGCCGATCTTGAAGATTTGGTGCGCCGCGCCGGCCTTGCAGCGCTGCGCCGGGTGGGCGGCGAGGTGCGCGCGGTCGAGGCCCGCGATTTCGACACCGCGCTCAAGGATTCGCGCGCCACGGTGACGCCGGAGATGGAGAGCGAATACCTCAAGATGCGCGGCGAACTGAAGAAACGCGCGGCGGCGGTGCAGCCGATCGGGTTCCTCTCGCCCGACATGCTGACCCCGACCCGGGAGAAGAAGCACGATTGACGCTCGCCGATTGTTTCACGTGAAACATGCGCGCGGCGTGTGCGATTTGTGGCTCGCCAAGGCAGTGCGAAGGCGCGCAGAGACGGGTCTAACCGCGGCCAGAGAAGGGTCTGGAGCGACCTGACCCCGCTCTGGTCTAGTGTGCCGCGTCCCAGCTCAGCCCGGTGCCGATTTCCACGCCCAAAGGCACCGTCAGCTCCACAGCAGGCAAGGCCGCCTCGGCCATCACCTGCCGAATGATCGGGGTGGCCGCTTCGACGCGGGCTTCGGGCAGTTCGAACACCAATTCGTCGTGCACTTGCAACAGCATCCGCACATCATCGAGGCCCGCATCCGACAGCGCCGGAAGCATCCGCGCCATCGCGCGCTTGATGATGTCCGCGCTGGTGCCCTGAATCGGCGCGTTGATCGCTGCGCGTTCTGACCCCTGCCGTTCGGCTTGGTTCTTGGAATTGATCCGCGGGAACCACGTCTTGCGGCCGAACAGGGTTTCCGAATAGCCTTTTGCCCGCACGCTTTCGAGCGTCTCGTGAATATAGCGCTGGATGCCCGGAAAGCGCTGGAAATAGGTGTCGATCATCGCCTGCGCTTCCTCTGGCGTGACTTCCAGACGACCCGCCAGACCCCAGCGACTGATGCCATAAAGGATTGCGAAGTTGATCGTCTTGGCCCGCGCACGGGTGTCGCGGGTGACTTCGCCGAACATCTCGGTCGCGGTGCGGGCGTGGATGTCCTCGCCATTGGCAAAAGCCTGCTTGAGCGTATCGACCCCTGCCATATGCGCGGCAAGCCGAAGTTCGATCTGCGAATAGTCCGCCGCCAGCAGCACATTGCCGGGCTCGGGCACGAAGGCCTCGCGGATCTGGCGGCCGATTGCGGTGCGCACCGGAATATTCTGCAGATTCGGATCGGTCGAGGACAGGCGACCGGTCTGCGCACCGACAAGGCTGTAGCTGGTGTGAACCCGCCCGGTATCCGGGTTGATCGCTTCCTGAAGCGCATCGGTATAGGTCGACTTGAGCTTCGCCAGTTGCCGCCATTCGAGCACCTTGCGGGCAATGGGCGCACCTTCCTCCACGGCCAGCTTTTCCAGCACCGACACATCCGTCGAATATTGCCCGCTCTTGCCCTTCTTGCCGCCCTTGTAGCCGAGCTTGTCGAACAGGATTTCGCCCAGCTGCTTGGGGCTGCCGACAGTGAATTCCTGTCCGGCAAGGGCGTGGATTTCGCCCTCCAACCGCCCGATCTCGACCGCGAATTCCTCCGACAGCTTGGCCAGTCGCGCGCGGTCAACCTTGATGCCTTCGCGCTCCATGCGGGCGACCACCGGGATCAGCGGGCGGTCGACGCGTTCATAGATCCGGCTCCCGCCCTCGACCGACAGGCGCGGCTTCAGGTGAGCGTGCAGCCGCCAGGTGACATCCGCATCCTCGGCGGCGTAGGCCGTCGCGCGGTCGAGCGGCACTTCGGCGAAGGAAATCGCCTTCTTGCCGGTGCCGCACAGTTCCTTGAACGGGATCGGGGTGTGGCCGAGGTGGCGCTGGGACAGCTCGTCCATCCCGTGGCCGCCTCCCATGCCTTCCTCGCCCCGCCCGGCGTCGAGCGCGAAGCTGATCACCATGGTATCGTCGATGGGGCTGACTGCGATGCCCTGCCGGGCAAGCACGTTGAGGTCATACTTGCCGTTCTGGAAAATCTTGAGAACGGCCTCATCTTCCAGCAGCGGCTTGAGCAGCGCGATCGCATCGGCCAGCGACACCTGCTGCGGCTTTTGCGCGAACATGTCGTCGCCGCCATGAGCCAACGGGATGTAGCAGGCATCATTGGGGCCGAGCGCGAGGCTGACGCCGACGAGATCGGCGCGGATCGCATCCAATGAACTCGTCTCGGTATCGACCGCGACAGCCTGCGCCGCGCGGGCGCGGGCGACCCAGGCTTCGAGCCGTTCGCGCGTCTGCACCGTCTCGTAGGCGGCGTGATCGACGGCGGGAAAATCGGGGAGGGGCTGGCGGTTCGCCTCGGCACTGCCGTTCGCGCCGGCGGTGCTGGGCTTGGGCGGGTTGAGATCAGTCGAGCGCGCTGGGCTGCCCGCCCCCGCATCCAGACGCCGCAACAGGGAAGTGAAGCCATGCTCCTCAAGGAAAGCGGCGAGCGGCCCCGGCGGGACGGGGCCAAGCTTCATCTCCTCCAGAGGCTGGGGGAGGTCGCAGTCCTCTTTCAGCGTAACGAGGACTTTGGAAAGCTCGGCATCACCGCGCCCTTCTATCAGGCGTTCCTTGAGCTTGCTCGCCTTCATCCCCGGCGCGGCATCGAGCGCGGCGGTCAGCGAGCCGTGTTCGGCGATCAGCTTGGAGGCCGTCTTCGGCCCGATCCCGAAAATCCCCGGCACATTATCGACCGCATCTCCCATCAGCGCCAGCACATCGCCGACAAGTTCAGGGCCAACGCCAAACTTCTCCTCGACCTCGGGCAACCAGATGCGCTGGTTTTTCATGGTATCGAGCATGTCGATCCGGGCGCCGTCCACTTCCGAGATCAGCTGCATCAGGTCTTTGTCAGAGCTGACGATGGTAACGTCCCAGCCCTGTTCCTGCGCGCGGCGGGCATAGGTGGCGATGAGGTCGTCCGCCTCCAGCCCCGGCACTTCGATACAGGGCAGGCTGAAGGCACGGGTGGCGTCACGGATCAGCGGGAATTGCGGGACAAGATCCTCGGGCGGCTCGGGGCGGTTGGCCTTGTAATGCTCGTAAATCCCGTTCCTGAAGCTCTCGCCGCTGGCATCGAGGATCACCGCCAGATGCGTCGGCCCATCGGCGGCATCGAGATCGGCCGCCAGCTTCCACAGCATCGTCGTGTAGCCATAGACGGCCCCGACCGGCGTGCCTTGCGGGTTCGTCAGCGGCGGCAGGCGGTGATAGGCCCGGAAGATGTAGCTGGAGCCATCGACGAGATAGAGGTGGTTCTTATCGGCCATGCCGCCTGCTAGCAGGCACCGCGCGCTGCGGGTAGGGGTTTGGCGCAGGCGGGGGCTGGCTATTCCTGCTGTGGCAAATGTGGCGAAAATGCGGCAGAATTGGGGCGCTGCGCCTTATTTCCTCTTGTGTTGAGGCTTTTCCATGCCTATTCAACGGCCCGAACCGGACGCAGAGACCGGTCTCGGCGCTCTTCTGGAAGGGGGGGCGTGTCATTCGCAGACGCACCAGGATTTCGAAAGGATTTCATACCATGCGCAAGATCATTCTCGCCGCCGCCATCGCCACCTCGGCTCTGGGCCTCGCCGCTTGCAGCGAAACCGCTGAAACCGAAGCCGGCGAAGCCGTCGACGCCATGGCTGCCGAAGCCGAAGGCGCTGCTGACGCTGCCGTTGAAGGCGCTGCCGACGCTGCTGAAGCTACCGAAGCTGCTGCGACCGAAGCCGCTGACGCCGCGACCGAAGCTGCCGACAAGGCTGCCGAAACCGCCGAAGCTGCTGCTGCCGCTGCTGCCGAGTAATCGGACGGCGTCGGCCCGCTCAGGCGGGCTTGGCCAAAAAAAGGGGCGGTGCCGCAAGGCGCCGCCCTTTTTCGTTGCCTGCGTGACGCGCGAGAAACCGATCAGCCGCCGGTGGCGTAAGGAGCGCTCACCCAGTTGCGCGTCGGGTTGGACTGCGCTCTTGCGGCAAAGCCGTCATACAGCGCGCGGGCGATAGCGGCGATGCGTTCCTCGCGGGCGAGCTTGGTGCCCTGCCCCGTCACATAGATCGCCACCGCAATCACCCGGCCATCGGGACATTCGATCAGCCCGACATCGCTGGAAGTGTTGTTGAGCGAACCGGTCTTGTGGCTTACCCGCGCTTCCAGCGGGATATGCGCCGGGATGCGGCGCTTGCCCGTCACCGTGCGGCTCATCGCGCCAAGCAGCACCTGGCGGCTCTGATCGGAGAGGTATTCGCCGCGATAGAGCCCGGCCAGCAGCTGCGCCATTGCGCGCGGGGTAGCGGCATCGCGGCTGTCGATGTGGGTCGCGGGGTTATATTCCCCATCGTCGCGCACCAGTGTCGCGATGTCGCGGTTGATCGAGAACTGGTTGATGCCCTGACGGCGCATCCAGTCATTGACCGCGGCAGGCCCGCCCACCGCCGCCAGCAGCGCATCAGTGGCCGGGTTGGACGAGCGGGTGATCATGATCTCAATGAGGTCGATCGCCTGCATGTACTGCCCTTCGCGCACGGGGGCGCGGGCGGATGAGAACTTGGCCGAGCGCACCGGCAGCAGCAGCGGGAATTCCGAGGTCAGCGAATAGCGGCCCTTCTCGACCAGCTCGAGATAGGTCGCAGCGACCGCAACCTTGCTGGTCGATGCCATCGGAAACAGCTGATCGCCCAGCACCATGACTTCCTCGCCGGTGGCAAGGTCGATTGCGGCAACACCGATGCGGCCCATGGCCGGATTGGCGAGTTCGGCGATGCGCTGTTCGAAGCTTGAAGCGTAGATCGCATCAAAGCTCTGCGGGTTGCGCGCCTGCGTGCCGAATGCGCTGTCGAAGCTCGCCTGCAATTCCTCCTGGCTGGCCGCGGCAGGGCTGGCCGCAACCGCAAACGAAGCAGCAAAGCCAGTGACCAGACCAAGGAGCCGGCGGGGAAAAATGCGGGGGCGTGCCATGCTGACAAGCTACTCCATCAGGGTTGCGGCGGGCTTAATGCAGCACTTATCCACACCCGATTCGCCGCGACAACCCCTCATTTTGCCGCGTGCGGTGAAAGGTGCGCGCTGCACGACAGGGCCAGAATCCGGCCTGTCATGCGCCTGCTCGACCGGAATAGCGGTTTCGTCGAATGCCGTCTTGCAGGCGAACGGCCGGGCTTGACTGCCCGGCGCAGGGCGGCAGTCTGGGCGTCAAGCATTCCAACAGAGGGACTCCCATGACCGTTCTCGCCTCCCAGCGCTGTTCGCGCGCTGCCCTTGCCGCCTTGCTCCTGTCCGCATCGGGCATCGCCTACGCGCAAAGCACGCCGCAAGGCGCGCAGATCGTCCAGCCCGGCGCGCCTGGTCAGGCCTCGAAAACGCTGACCGCCGAACAGGCGACCAAACTGGCGCAGGCGAGCTACACCGCATCGGACGTCACCTTCATGCAGCACATGATCGTCCACCACCGTCAGGCGCTCGACATGGCGATGCTGGTCAAGGATCGCACCAACACCGAGGAACTCGTGCAGATCGCCGGACGGATCGAAGCCAGTCAGGCAGACGAAATCGCCTTCATGGAAACATGGCTGAAGGAACGCGGCGAGCCGCTCGAAGACCCGAAGATGAAGGGCCACGGCGCGCATATGCATCACATGATGGCCGGCATGGCGAGCCCCGATCAGATGAAGGCGCTCGCCGCCGCGAACGGCGTGGAGTTTGATCGGCAGTTCCTCACCCTGATGATCGCTCACCACGAAGGCGCGGTCGACATGGTCGAAAAGCTGCTCGATGAAGACGGCACAGCCGCCGACCCGGTGCTCTACCAGTTTGTCGGCGACATCGATTCCGAACAGACCGGCGAGATCGAGCGGATGGACAAGCTGCTGGCGGGCCTGTCGGACGATCCGCGCAGCGGGCTTGCCGCCGGGCATGACAATGCCGGGGAAGCGATCCTCAACCTCGTCAAGGTCGCCAGCCTGCCCAAGCCCGCAGGCTTCTTCAACCCCGCCAACCCGGCCGACCTGCGCCCGCCGGTGCCGCCCAAGAAGGGCAAAGACGACAAGAAGAACGAGCCCAAGGAAGAGGCGACGCCCGCTCCCGCTCCGGCAGAAGGCGAGGCCGATGCCGCCGCCACGCCGGCACGCGACGAGGAGGACGATCTCACCAAATTCGCCGAACGTTCCCCGCTGCTCGACTTCGCCAATACCGACATTGCTTTCTTCGACGACGTGATGGTGGCGGGTTCGTACCACGGGTTCAACATCTACAAGCTGGGGCTTGACGGCGTGCCGAACCTGATGAGCTCGGTCGTCTGCCCCGGCGGGCAGGGCGATGTCTCCGTGGTCGGCAACATCCTGGTCATGAGTGTCGAGCAAACCCGTGGCCGTATTGACTGCGGGCTGGACGGCGCGCCGGGCAAGGTCTCGGAAGAACGCTTCCGCGGCCTGCGCATCTTCGACATTTCCGATCTCGCGCGTCCGCGTCAGGTTGGCGGGGTGCAGACCTGTCGGGGGAGCCACACGCACTCGATCGTCAGCGCCGACGATACGCGCCTGATCGTCTACAATTCAGGCACGGCTGGCATCCGCGAGGAAGAGGAACTGGCAGGCTGCATCAGCGGTCGCCCCGGCGATACCCGCACCGCGCTGTTCTCGGTCGATGTGATCGAGATCCCGCTGGCCGATCCCTCCAAGTCACGCATCATCAAGAGCCCGCGCGTCTTTGCCGATACCGAGACCGGCGAGATCGCGGGTCTGTGGCGCGGCGGTGATCACGGCGATGGCACCCAGCGTACCTCGCCGACGGATCACTGCCACGACATCACCGTGTTCCCCGCACTCAAGATCGCGGCAGGCGCGTGTTCGGGCAACGGCATTCTGTTCGACATTGCCGACCCGCTCAATCCAAAGCGCATTGATGCGGTGACTGACACCACCTTCGCCTATTGGCACTCGGCGACCTTCAACAATGACGGCACCAAGGTGATCTTCACCGACGAATGGGGCGGCGGCGGGCGGCCGCGCTGCAAGGCGTCCGACCCCAAGACCTGGGGCGCCAATGCGGTCTATGACATCGTCGATGGCAAGCTGGTGTTCCGCGCCCACTACAAGATGCCCGCGCCGCAATCCGACAAGGAGAACTGCGTCGCCCACAACGGCTCGATCATCCCGGTGCCGGGCCGCGATCTGTTCGCGCAGGCATGGTATCAGGGCGGCCTTTCGGTGATGGACTTCACCGACAGCGCCAATCCGAAGGAAATCGCCTATTTCGATCGCGGGCCGATCGATTCCAAGCAGATGGTGCTGGGCGGCTACTGGTCGGTCTACTGGTACAAGGGCCACATCTACGGCACCGAGATCAGCCGCGGGATCGATGTTTTCGCCCTCGCCCCGAGCGAACACCTGACCGAGGCCGAGATCGCCGCCGCCAAGGCTGCGAAGTATGAAGACAACCGCTTCAACCCGCAGACCCAGACCCGCGTGACGTGGGATGATGCGGTGATCGAAGCGGCCGAGGCCAGCCGCAAGGGCGGATAGGCCTTCCGGGCATGGTCGCTGTCCGTCTCGCGTGTCGGGACGGACAGCACCTCCGGCAGCGGAAATCGCCCCCTATTGCAGGGTGACGATTTCCTCGCCGCCGTCGTGGCGGCCATAGAACTGCATCAGCTGCACCAGCAACTCGCAGCGATCCTCCAGCGTCTCGGCCTCCAGCAAGGCCTGCTTGCTGGCCGGATCGAAGGGCGCGATCTGCGATACGCCATTGATGAGCGAGCGATCATCAAGCCGCCCGACCGAGTCCCAGTCGACCGAATAGCCCTGCGCATCCGCGAAAGCCCGCGCCTCACGCTCAAAGCCGCCGCGCTGGGCGTGGGACAGGGTTTCGTCCTCGTCCTCGTCATAGACCTCGGCCTCGATCTGGCGATAGGCCGTGGTCACATCAAGCTCGCGCACCAGCCGGAAACGCGCGGCGCCTTCGAGGATGAGGTTGTAGCGGCCGTCATCCATCGCCTGAATCTCGCCGATCCGTCCGACGCAGCCGACCTTGTAGAGCGGCGCGCCTTCCACCGGGCGCTGCGGCTGGATCATCGCGATCTGGCGGTCGCGGATCAGCGCATCGGCCACCATCGCGCGGTAACGCGGCTCGAAGATATGGAGCGGCAGCTGCATCCCCGGAAACAGCACCGCGCCCGTCAGCGGGAAGATGGCAAGGCGTTTCGTCATCCGAACAATACGCGGGAAAGACGGCGGCGGACGCCGACCACCCATTCGTCCTCCAGCCCGGTCGCCTCGAAGATCTTGAGCAGCCTCGCCCTGGCCGCCCCCTCGTTCCATTCGCGGTCGGCGGTAATCATGGCGAGCAGCGTGTCGGCCGCCTCGTCGCGCGCGCCTGCGGCAAAGGCAGCCTCGGCCAAGGCGAACTGGGCGTCCATGTTGGCCGGGTCAGCCGCAGCAGCAGCGCGCAGGGCCGCAAGCTCACCATCGTCGACACGGGTTCCGGCAAGCTCCAGCGCAGAGCGGGCCGGGGCAATCGCGGGATCGGTGGCAAGGCGCGGATCTGAATCGATCACCTCCATGACCTGCCGCGCCTGATCGACTTCGCCCAACTGCAGCAGCGCGCGCACGAGCCCCGCATGGGCAGGTGCATTGCCCTCGGCAAATTCGGTGATCTGCGCAAAGATGCCCGCCGCGCGCTGCGCATCGCCGGCAGACAGCGCTTCTTCGCCCAGCTTGACGAACTGAGCCAGCTCTTCGGGCGAAGGCCCCTGCGGCGCGCCGGACGCGTCGGGCGGCATCACACCGCCTTCGACCGGCAACTGGCCAAGCAGCTGGTCGAGAATCCCCTTCAATTGCGATTCGCTGCGGGCATTGGTCAGATCGGCAATCGGCTGGCCCTGGAACATGGCATAGACCGTCGGGATCGAGCGCACCTGAAACTGCGCGGCAATGAATTGCTCCTCGTCGACGTTGATTTTCGCCAGCACCACGCCCTTGTCGGCGTAGTCGGCGGCGACCTTTTCCAGCACCGGGGTCAATGCCTTGCACGGCCCGCACCATTCGGCCCAGAAATCGAGGATGACGAGCTTCGTCTGCGAAGGCTCGACCACCGTCTTGCGGAACCGGTCGACCGCCTTCTGTTCATCGATGCTCAAACCCATGCTGGCCAAGATGTATGCTCCTGCTGTGTCTGCCCTGTCCGGGGCGCCTTTTGCCCCAATGTGGGGCGTGCTGCGCGGATGTGAAGCGCGCGATTGTGCTGGCGGTCAAACCATATGCGATCAACCCCCAATCGCGCCAATTTTGCGCTTGCAGGGTGTGAACGTCGCTGCTAATCGCGCCGCCTCTCCGGCAGGAACGCGGCGATTCAGCCCTTTCTGTCAGCGCCAGTGAGCGGGCGTAGCTCAGGGGTAGAGCACAACCTTGCCAAGGTTGGGGTCGAGGGTTCGAATCCCTTCGCCCGCTCCATTATTCTCGACATCGTCATACACAGGCCCGACGTGGGCAATCCTGTCTGGCGCTTCGCCGCCGTCCGTCGACCTGTCATCGCCATCCGCCAGATTTGCGCTTGCATTCATCGCACAGGACGCTAGGCGCGTGATACGTTATCTCATACATAGCGCGTCAACAGACCAACGGGAACACCCATGATCAACACCACTATCCGCCTCGCATCCTCTCGCTTGGCACTCGCCAGCGCCTTGGGGCTTGTCGTCACGGCTACACCGGCCCTCGCCGAAAACGCCGAAGCTGAAGCCGTCGCACAGCAACCTGCCGCAGGCGCAGCGGTGGAGGATGATCTCCACAACCGTCAGGCCGATGATCAGGGCAATATCATCGTTAGTGCCTCGGGCCTGAAGGAACTGGACGTGCTCGCCGGCACCAGCGTGCTCGAAGTGCGTGAAATTCAGCGCGACGCCGTAACCGGCCAGATCGGGGAACTGCTGACGAAGCTGCCGGGCGTATCGGCCACCAGCTTTGCCCCTGGCTCCTCGCGTCCGGTGCTGCGCGGTCAGCAGGGCGAGCGCGTGCGCGTGCTGGTTGACGGGGTCGGTACGGCGGATGTTTCGAACACCTCTGTCGACCACGCCACTTCCATCGAGCCGATCACCGTGGAACGCATTGAAGTGCTGCGCGGCCCGGCCGTGCTGCTCTATGGTAGCCAGGCAATCGGCGGCGCGGTCAATGTGATCGACAAGCGCATCCCGACGCGGATGCCGGATGAGGACTTTCACTTCGACGGCTTTGCCGGGATCGACAGCGCCACCAATCTGCGGACCGGTGCGGCCAGCCTTGATGTCGGCCTGACCAACAATCTGGTGTTTCATGTCGACGGCTCGTGGCGCAAGACCGGCAATGCCGACATCGGCGGCTTCCAGCTCTCCCCCGAACTGCGCGCCGAACTGCTTGAGGAAGCGGCGGAAAAGGACGCCGACGGCGAGCCGGACGAGGCCGCCGAATTCCGCGAGGCCGCAGGCCAGCGCGGCTTCATTCCCAACAGCGATGTCGAAAGCTGGACAGTCAATGCCGGGCTCGGCCTGATCCTTGGTGAGAGCACCTTCGGAGCATCGATCGGATATTACGACACCAATTACGGGGTCATCAAGCGTCCCGGCCTCAAGCACGAGCACGGCGGTGACGGCGAGGAAGAAGAGGAGAAGGAAGAAGAAAACGTCCGTATCGACCTCCAGCAGTTCCGCGCCGACTTCAAGGGCGATGTCTACCTCGGCGACGGGGCGTTTGAACGGCTCAAGCTGCGGGTCGGATACTCCGACTACACCCACACCGAATTCGAAGGGCCGGGCGAAGTCGGCACGGTGTTCGACAGCACCAGCGTAGAAGCCCGCGCCGAACTGGTGCAGAAGGCAAGCGGGATGCTGCGCGGTTCGACCGGCATTCAGTACCTTCACCGCGATTTCAGCGCCGTGGGCGCCGAAGCCTATGTTCCGCCGAACCTGACCGATCAGCTTGCCATCTTCACGCTGCAGGAATTCGGCACCGGCCCGATCCAGATCGAAGCCGCCGCCCGCGCAGAGTTCACCGATGTCGAGGCGCAGACGCTGGGCATTGCCCGCGATTACGAGACGTTCTCCGGCGCACTGGGCGTGGTCTATCAGGGCATCGACGGCGTACGCATCGGGATCAACGGTTCACGCGCCGAACGTGCGCCCTCGGCCGAGGAGCTGTTCTCGGACGGCCCGCACATCGCCACGCAGGCCTTCGAGATCGGTGATGCCGACCTGCGGACCGAGCGCGCCTGGGGCCTTGAAGCCTATGCCCGCGGCAAGATCGGTGCCGGTACGTTCAACCTTACGGCCTACAAGCAGTGGTTCGACAACTTCATCTTCCTTGAAGAAACCGGTCTGGAAGAAGATGACCTGCCGGTGTTTCAGTATCTCCAGCAAGATGCCGACTTCTGGGGCTTTGAGGCAGAACTCAACTACCCGATCATCGACACCGGCAGCTTCCGCCTGCTGACCGACCTGCGCGCCTCCTATGTCGAGGCCGAACTGGCCGATGGCACCGCCGTTCCGCGCATCCCGCCGCTGAGCCTGCTCGGTGCGCTGGAAGCCCAGACCGATGCCTTCGACGTGCGCGGCGAAGTGCAGTGGTTCGACGATCAGAACCGCGTCACCGGCTTCGAAACCCCGACCGAAAGCTTCACCCTGGTCAACGCGCTGATCGCCTGGCGTCCGCTGGCGGACAACCGCAACGTCACCGTGCAGATCGCGGCCGACAACATCTTCGATGTCAACGGCCGCCGCCATGCGAGCTTCACCCGGGACTTCGTGCCGCTGCTCGGCCGCAACTTCCGCGCGAGCGTGCGCCTGAGCTTCTGAGTCTCTCCGCATCCCGCTTCTGGCGAGGGTCGCAATCAGGGGCAGTCGGCCAGATATGTCTGGTGTCCGGCTGCCCCTTTTTTCATGCCCGCCCGATCAGTCCTCGACCGCAAAGGTCAGTTCGGCGTGTTCTTCCAGCCGCTTGACGAGATCTTCGCCAAGGAAGCTGCCCGGCGTCCCCACCCCGCCCGGCTTGGTGCAAGACAGCAGCGCGATCCCGGTCTCGCTCAGCATCCGGCTGGTCGAGCCATAGCCCGGATCATAGCGGCCCTTGACCCCATATTGCAGGCGCTGGCCATCAGCCATGTCGGCCACGAACACCACGTCATAAAAGCCGTTCTCGCGCTCCTCCTTGGTCGGCCCTTCGCCCGGCTTGGGCGGTTTGGCGCCGAAGGGGTTCTTCATGAACTCCACCGCCGCATTGGCCGCCGCCTTGCCGACATCGCCGGGGCTGGTCAGCATCATCTCGTCATATTGGAAATCGGCGCCATAGGGGTGGCCGAGCAGGAAATTGGTGCGGTGGACATTCTTGGTGTTGATCGGCGCCATCACGAAGGGCGCGGACCACTTGCCGAGATCCTCCTCATAGCTCGGGATCATGCCCGAGGGCTGGTCCGGCCCCTCGAAACCGGGCGTGAGCGCAAAGGGATTGCGCAGCACGTTGATGATCGAGACGTCCTTGGCCGCCGCCTTCATGGTCGCGCCGAGGCTCGCCGCCGTCCCGCCAGAGAACGTCCCCTGCATCGCGCGGACCCGGCCCCGGATGCGCGGAGCGGGCTTGCCGAAGCGTTCGACGCAAGCCTTCTGGGTCATCATCACGCCGAGATCGAAGGGGATGGAATCGAACCCCGACGAGAAACAGATGCGTGCGCCGCTCGCTTCGGCGGCGGCCTGATGCTCGGCGATCTTGGCCGCCATCCATGCCGGTTCGCCGCACAGGTCGGCATAGTCAGTGCCGGTCTTGACGCAGGCCGCCACCAGCTTGTCGCCATAAAGCTGATACGGGCCGACGGTGGTGAGGACGACCTTGGTCCGCGCGCACATCGCTTCAAGGTCGGCATCGTCATCGGCATTGGCGACCACCAGCGGGGTGGAAGCGGGCGCGCCGATCAGGTCGCGGACCTCCTCCAGCTTGGCAAGGCTGCGGCCCGCCATCGCCCATTTGGGGCCGTCATCGCGGCTGCCATAGTGGCTGGCGAGATATTCTGCGACGAGGCGGCCGGTGTAGCCGGTGGCGCCGTAAACGATGATGTCGAATTCGCGGGTGCTCATGCTGGTTCTCCCTTGGCTTGGGTCATGCCATGCAATCACGCGGCGCAGGTGTCAAAGGCGATGCGGCGCGGGAGCGGATCACTTGACAAACTTGACACCCTGTCAAGTTCGCCCCCGCAAGGAAAACGCAAGAAATACCGGCGTTTGCGAGACAATCGCGGCGCTTGACGGACAGGGGTCAGGGGCCTGTCTTGCTGGTCGGTGGCTGTTTTGGGGCGCATGGCAGCGAAGCTAGCCTCGGCCAAGTGCAGTAGGAAAGCGCGCTAAAGCCGCGGCCCTAGAGTCTGGGAAGCGTCACCCCGCGCTGGCCCATGTATTTGCCCGCGCGGTCCTTGTAGCTCGTCTCGCAGCGTTCATTGCCCTTGAGGAACAGGAACTGGCACGCGCCTTCATTGGCATAGATCTTGGCGGGCAAGGGCGTGGTGTTCGAGAATTCCAGCGTCACATGGCCTTCCCAACCCGGCTCCAGCGGGGTGACATTCACGATGATCCCGCAGCGCGCATAGGTGCTCTTGCCCAGACAGATCACCAGCACATCTTCCGGCACGCGGAAATATTCGACCGTGCGGGCCAGCGCGAAGGAATTGGGCGGGATGATGCAGACATCGGTCTCGCGGTCGACGAAGCTCTTGGGATCGAACTGCTTGGGATCGACCACCGAAGAATCGACATTGGTGAAGATCTTGAACTCCGGCGCCACGCGCGCGTCATAGCCGTAGGACGACAGGCCATAGGAGATCACCCCGTCGCGCCGCTGGGCCTCGACGAAAGGCTCGATCATGCCGTGTTCGAGCGCCTGAGCGCGGATCCATTTGTCGGAGAGAATCGCCATGCGCCTGTGATTCCCCATGGGAACAGGCCCAGCAAGAGGCGGGGCGGAATTATCCCGATGAGTCTGCCAAGGTTCAGCCCTGCGCGCGCTTATCCAGCCACGGGCGCAGCGGGAACAGCCATTGTTCCTTGATCGACAGGCGCCGGCGATCATCCTGCCCCACCACTTCGCTCTCCCCCTCCTTGTAGGTGCCGAACACGCGGTCCCAGAAGATCACGCTGTTGCCGTAATTGCAGCGCGTATCCTCATAGGAAAGCGCGGTGTGGTGGAGCGAATGGTTGCGGATGGTGGTGAAGAAGAACCCGAACCAGATCGGCGGATTGGCCCGGACATTGGCGTGGGCATAGGCTGCAATCGCACCCGAGGCCGTGATCGCGGCGAACAGCGCGTTGAGATCGACATCGAGCAGCGCAATAACGCCAAGGCTGATCAGGAACAATTCGATCGGATTGCCGATGAAACCCTTCATCGCGTTGAGCTGCGTGATGTGGTGATGCGGCGCGTGAGTCAGCCACAGCGGGTACCAGTTGTGCATCGCGCGGTGCATCCAGTACTGGCCGAATTCGAAGGTGAACATCACCACCAGCACCTGCACCAGGAACGGGCTGTCGGCGAGCCAGGGGGTGGCAATGCCGAGCGTCTCCTTCAGGTCGCGCATCGGGCCATTGACGAGCGTTTCGCTGAGGAACCCGATCACGCCGTAACCGAAGGCGACATAGAACACGTCTGTCGCCAGTTCGCGGCCATTGATGCGCCAGCCTTCATGGCGTTCGAACACCAGTTCGAGCAATTGGACGAAGGCGAGCGTGCCGAGCCCGACAGCGATGATTGCCCAGCCGCCCTCCACCCACGCAGCAGGCGCAAAGGCCCAGAAAGCCCAGATCGCCGCGACAGTCGCGGGCGGGAGCAGGTTGATGAGCGACTGTTTCACCGGATCGTCCCCTGATTGCCTTACGCATTAGGGCTGCGTCCCTGACAGGGAGAATACGCCATTGTGCGTAACAGGTCGAGAGGAGGGGGTGTCGGCCATTGCCTGCAAAGGGCCAGATGCCGCCATTCGGGGGCCGCCCCCAATCCAGCCTTCGGCGTTACGCGCGGGCGGCGACTTCCGCGGCGTCGAAGTAGTGGATGCGAAGCTCTCTGAGCAGCCCGTCCTCGAAGCACCCGGCCTCGCAGATCGTCTGGGTGAAGGGCGCGGAGCCGTCCTTCGGGTGCATGGTGAGGCGGATCACCATCACCGCGTGAGTTTCGCCCCCGGTGCAATCGAGCATTTCCAGCTTCGTATCGGCCCATGTGCCATACATGGCGGCGGCGCAGCGTTGCAGCGCGTCCTTGCCCCGCCACTCGCCCGCAAAGGGGAGCGAATTGGCTTCGTAGAGCACGAAATCGGGATGGATCAGTGCCTCGACCGCTGCCCAGTCGCGGGTGCCGGCGGTGGCATAGACCTTGGCCAGCATTTCACGGGGACTGAGTCCTTGTTGCCCTACCGCTTCGCTACTTGAGGGCATTATTCCTCGATCGTCCCGATCAGATCGCCGACCTTGTAGACCGCGCCTTCCTCGCCGGTCGGGTGGATGATCCCGCTGGCCTGGGCTTCGATCTCGGTGGTGCTCTTGTCGGTCTCGACGGTGTAGATGATCTCGCCCTTTTCCACGCGCTCGCCATCGCCGAACATCCATTCGACGAGGGTCATTTCGACCGCGCTCATGCCGAGCTTGGGGATGCGGATTTCGGTGGCCATTGTCAGAGCTTACCCATCGCAAGTTTGATCTGTTCGACAATCTGCGGCTTGGTCGGAATCCACGCCTGTTCGAGATGCGAGGCGAAGGGCACCGCCGAGAACGTCCCGCCGATGCGCCGGACGGGGCCTTTGAGGTCGTCCCAGCACTTTTCCTGGATGTTCGCAGCCAGTTCCGCGCCGGTGCCGAAGGGGCGCACGGCTTCGTGCAGGGTCAGCGCGCGGCCGGTCTTGCGCACGCTCGCCAGCACGGTCGCCTCGTCGTAAGGGGCGATGGTTCTGAGGTCGACGACCTCGACACTGATCCCTTCCTTGGCGAGTTCGTTCGCCACGTCGAGTGCATCGAGCACGGTGCGGCCATAGGTAATGATCGAGATATCGCTGCCCTCGCGCGCAATCGCCGCCTTGCCGAGAGGGACGCGGTAACCCGGGCCGGGATCTTCGGCCTTGAGGCCGTAGCACAGGATGTTCTCGATGAAGATCACCGGGTCATTGGCATCGATGCTCGCCCGCATCAGCCCGCGCGCGTCGGCGGGGTTTGAGGGGGTGACGACATGGATGCCCGCGACGTGGGCAAACCACGCTTCGAGCATATCCGAGTGCTGACCGCCGAAGCCGACGCCGACGCCGGTGGTGGTGCGGATCACGATCGGGCACGGGGTCTGCCCGCCCGACATGAAGCGCAGCTTGGCGGCGTGGTTGACGATCTGGTCCATGCACACGCCGACGAAGTTCATCAGCATGATCTCGGCAATCGGCCGCTGTCCCGCCAGCGCCGCGCGCCCACCGCCGCACCGATGATCGCGGTTTCGCTGATGGGCGTCGCGCGGATGCGGTGTTCGCCATATTTCTCGGTGAGGCCCGAGGTGACCTTGAACACCCCGCCGCCCTGCTTGGCGGAAACGTCCTCGCCAAGGCAGAACACGCCCGGATCGTCGGCCATCGCCTCGTCGATCGCGAGGTTCAGCGCCTGGGTCATGGTGATCTGGGCCATCAGGCGGTCTCCTCCAGCACGTCCTTGTAGATTTCATCGGTATCCGGCAGCGGCGCGGCCAGAGCATGTTCGACCGCAGCATTGATCTGCGCGTCGATATCGGCAACGATGGCGTCCAGTTCCTCCTCGGTGAACTGGTGCTCCAGCATCACCTTGCGCAGCTTGGGCAGCGGGTCTTCGGCCTTCATCTCGGCGATGTGCTCGGGCGGCATGTAGCTGAAGTCGCTGCCGAAGAAGTGGCCCATCATACGGTAGCACATGGCTTCGACCAGCGTCGGGCCTTCGCCGCGCCGCGCCCGGTCGACCGCTTCCTTCACCGCGGGGTAGATCTGGTGGACATCATTCCCGTCCACCGTCACCCCCGGCATCCCGTAGCCTGCCGCACGGCTGGCGATATTGGGGCTGTCGGTGTGATCGGCGTAAGCCGTGTGTTCGCCGTAGCGGTTGTTCTGGCACAGGAACACGACCGGCAGCTTGTAGAGCTGGGCCATGTTCATCGCTTCGTGGAAGCCGCCGATATTGGCCGCCCCGTCACCAAAGCTCACCAGCGTCACGCGCCCGTCGCCGTTGTTCTGGCTCGCCATGGCAAGGCCGTTGGCGATGGGGAGGCCCGATCCGACCACGCCGGTCGTCACCATGATGCCGGTTTCCGGATCGGTGATGTGCATGGTGCCACCCTTGCCCTTGCAGGTGCCGGTCGCCTTGCCGAGGCATTCGCCCCACCACTTTTCCATCGGGATGCCCTTGGCGGTCTGCTCGCCCTGCCCGCGATAGGTGCAGACGACGTAATCGTCCTGTTCCAGCGCCGCCATCGCCGCCGCCGAGACCAGCTCCTGCCCGCGCACGCAGTAATACATCACCGCCACCTTGCCGCCCATCAGCAGTTCGCGGAACTTCTCGTCGGTGCGGTTCACCTTCATCGTGCGGGTGTAGATGTCGAGCAGCTTATCGCGGTCGATTTGCGCCATGTGTGTCACCTCAAAAATTGCCGTTCGTGTCGAGCGAAGTCGAGACACCTCGCGCCAAGCCCCTCGACTACGCTCGAGGCGAACGGAGGTTTGCTCTTAAAATTGGACGCGCTGGGTGAACCCGCCATCCACCACCAGATTCGCGCCGGTCATGTAAGGCACCGCCGGGCTCGCCACGAAGACGATTGCCTTGGCGACCTCGACCGGCTCGCCGAAGCGGCCCGTGGGCATCTTGGCGAGGGTCGCGTCGAACAGCGGCTTCATGTGCTCCTCGATCACTTCCCAGTTGCCGCCCTTGTAATAGATCGCGCCGGGGCTGACGGTGTTCACCCGGATGCCCTTGGGCGCCAAGGCCTGCGAAAGCTGCGAGGCATAGGTGATCAGCGCCGCCTTGATCGCGTTGAAGGGGTTGGGGGCGATGAAGGTTTCGAGCGCGGCGGTGGAGGACAGCATCACGATCGATCCGGTGCCTGAGGCTTCGAGATAGGGCGTCAGCGTCTCGACCGCAAAAGCCGCGCCTTTCAGGTCCATGTCGAGGCACGCCTGCCAGTCCCCCGCCCCGCCGGTGCCGGACGCGCTGGCAGTGTGGACGAAGATATCGCATCCGCCGAGTTCCGCGACGGCCTTTTCCAGCCACGCCTGATAGGCTTCAGTGCCGCTCGCCATGTCGAAGACTTCGGCAAAGACCTTGCCGGGACCTGCGGCATCGATCTCGGCCTTGGCGGCTTCGATCTTGTCTTCCTTGCGGGAGAAGAAGGCGACATCCGCGCCCTCGGCGGCGAAGAGCTTCAGCGATTGGAGGCCAAGGCCATGCGCCCCGCCGTTCATGATGACTTTCTTGCCCTTCAATCCCAGATCCATAGCGCCTCTCCCCGGCTTTTGGTTGTGGGGAGAGGGGATAGCCCAGCAGGGCCGAGGGGCGTATCGTCAATTTTGTTGGGATCAGGCCACGTCGCGCGGCCATCGCTCCGCGCGCCCGGCGCAAGCGTGGTTGCGTTTCAACGGCTGCCCAGGGAGGTTCTGAGCCGCCGCTGGCCCGCCAATTTCCTGTTCTGCGAGAGGGATGCAAAGATCCCTGTCGCGATCAGGCCGTGCGCATCACAGACAGTCCGTCCCGAACATGACAGGCCTGTCCCACAATCGCATCAGCAAGGGCCAGCGGCGGCTACTCGATCGTCCTTTTTATGTTTTTCATGCGTCCCGAAGGAACGAAGCGAGCGTCCAGCGCCAGCTCATATCAAATCGTTTGCAATGCCGACAATCCGCAATACCCAATTTGGGCAAATTTTCCACCAAGGATCGTCAACCGGGCAGGCTATCCCGGACGGCAATCAGCGCATCGAACTTGCGGACGAGATAGTTGCGTATTTCCAGGGTGTAGTCGTCGTCGCCGGTCTGGGCGGGGAAATAGACGCCGCCCTTGCCGCGCTTGAGCAAGCCCCGACCGACCAGCTCGGCCACCCGGCGGCGCGTGGTTTCACGGCTCAGGCCAAGGCGGGTGTGGATGAACTTGACGCTGACCGGGGGGCGCTCGATATCCGGGAACACCTGCTTCTCGCCCCCGAACTGACGGGCGACATAGGGATCCTTTCTGATCTCCCGGGTGGATTCGGCGGCAACCAGGCAGATGATCGCAAGGTCGGTTGGGTCGAGATCGAGCTTGGCGGTCGCAAAGCAGGTGAAATCGCTGAGCAGTTCGATGATGAAGGAGGAGATGTAACGTGTGGCCTCGCCTGCCATGAGCCAGCCCCTTCATTCGGTCTTCGTTCGAACCGGCCATCGGCGGCCAGCCCGCCACACGAATGCAGCCGATCAACAGCGCATCACCGGCATATTATGAAGGAAGGACACCCCATCGGGCAAGTGTCTGGAGGTCTGGTGCTGCTGGGGAGGATTGAACTCCCGACCTCACCCTTACCAAGGGCGGGTTTCCGGACTTATGGGGAGGCGTGGGGACAAATAAGTCGATGATAAATGGTAATTTCATGTCCGCAGTTGTCCCTATGCCCCCGCTATTGTATTCCGTACTCATTCCGTACGGAATGCGATGAAGGAAAAAGGCACGTGGCACGCGATCTTAGCAGAGTGAAGGAACGTGACGGTCTGAAGGCCCAGCGGGAGCCCTACTGGCAACGGCTGCGCGCAGGATGCTTCATCGGTTTCCGGCCATCCAAAAAGAGCGGCGCTGGCACTTGGATTGCCCGCGTGTACGATGAGGACGTCCGTAAGTACCGCATGAAGGCGCTCGGCGACTTCGGCGCGGTGGCCCCAAATGAGCGTTTTGCACTGGCGAAGAAAGAGGCCGAAGCCTTCGCCGATCTGGTCGAGGCAGGCGGAGAGGTGCGCCGCGAAATCGAGACGGTCAAAGACGCGTGCGAGGATTACCTCACCGAGAAGCCCGGCAAGATCGCCGAAGGCGTTTTTCGGCGGCACATCTATGATGATCCCCTCGCCGGGGTGCGGCTCGACAAGCTGCGGAGGCACCACCTCAAGGCATGGCGGAAGCGCCTCGAAGATGCCCCAGCGATTGTGTCCCGCCCGAAAGATGGTCAGGCGCGCACCCGCAAGCGCTCTGCATCGACCGTGAATCGGGATATGGCGGTATTGCGAGCGGCGCTAGGCCGATTGCTCGCACCGGGCGCGCCGCGCAGCGAAGCCGCATGGCAAGAAGCACTGCGCGCTGTGAAGGATGCTGATGGTCGGCGAGATTTGTATCTCGACCGGACGCAGCGCCGAAAGCTGCTCGATAACATAGACGACGAGGCCAAGCCCTTTGTGCGAGCTCTCTGCCTCTTGCCATTGCGCCCCGGAGCCATGGCCGCGTTGACGGTGCGGGACTTTGACAAGCGTACTTCGGAACTGACAATCGCGAAAGACAAGAACGGGAAACCCCGACGCATTCAGATCCCGCCAGAGGCAGCGCGGCTATTCAGCGCGCAGGCGAAAGGGAAGCTGCCAGCCGCCCCCCTATTTATGCGGTCGAACGGGAAGCCATGGGATCGGAATAGTTGGAAACTTCCCATATCGGCGGCCGTCAAAGTTGCAGGCCTCCCGGCTGGTACGTCGGCCTACACGCTGCGGCATTCGGGCATTACCGACCTTATCCGGCTTGGCCTCCCCATCCTGACAACCGCACAGATAAGTGGGACAAGCGTGGCGATGATTGAAAAGCACTATGGCCATTTGGGGGAAAAGTCCGCGGTTAAGGCGTTGGGAGGGCTAACGCTGTGAAAGACGTTGTCCCACCCCATGGGAAATCGTGAGGCTTTGATATAAGTGATCGAGCGGCAAATTGACTTATCCAATGGGTAAGCGCGTTCTCGCGCAATGCGCGAAGGCAAGCCGCCCGGGCTGCAAAACGCCACAGGTGTGACACCTCCAATTAGCAGAAGGATGTCATTTCTATTTAGCGCCTACAATACGTCAGTTTGATAACATACATTATGTTAATAGCAACACCACAACTGTCCATGTACATTGTGTCCAGTGTGATGCTAAAACGCTTGCGGTCGCGGGGGTCTTTCAACAGTATCAGCGACCGTGTCCACTTCGTTCGCCACGACGCCCTGGCAGGCTGCGCGCATCGAAATGCCCGGCGGTCGCCGGTCGTGGACGGTATTGGATGATGATGGCGACGTCGTCGAGTGCCTTCGTCGCTGGATCGTCCATCTCGAGCAGACCCATGCGTCGCCGAACACGATCCGCGCTTATGTTCGCCATGTCGTCGACTTCGCGAACTTCCTTGGTGCCAATGGCGCCGAAATCCATGAAGCCACGGTCGCGCTGTACGATGGCTTCCTTGCATGGCGGCTTGCCCACCGAAAGCATGCACTGCCAAGCCCTCGGCTGATCCTGCTGCGGCAGCTGGAAACGCGGGTTCTGGCGCCATCGACGCGCAACCAGATCCAGCTGTCGATCAAATCGTTCTATCGCTTCTATAACGGCACCGACGACTTCGCGGTCGATACGGCCGAGGTCACGAAAGCCTATGACGGACACCAAATCTACAAGCCGTTCCTCGAGCATATCAGCCAGCGTCGCACGACGCGGCGCAAGGACCGCTATCTGTCGGGCGATCCCGGCCGGGTTCAGCAGCAGGTGCTCAAAAGGCGGCTGACACCTAGCGAGGTCCTGCGACTGATCGATGCGTGCGGGCTTGCGCGCGACGCGTTCCTGATCGTGCTGCTCTACAATACCGGTCTCAGAATCGGCGAAGCGCTGGGCCTGCGGCATGTCGACATCGATCTTGCCGAAAAGGTTGTCTGGGTCGTTCCGCGCGAAGACAATGCCAACGGCGCCCGTGCGAAATCCGGGCGGACACGCGGCGTGCCAGTCCACGACTACGTGCTCAACATGTACGTCGATTACCTCACCAGCGACGAATATCTGCCGGCCTTCGAATCCGGTGCCGAGTACGTCTTCGCCAATGTGAAAGGCGGCGTCATCGGGCACGCCATGAGCCTTTCCTACTCACAGAAGCTCGCGTGCTTGCTGGAGCAGCGCACCCATATCGACTTCAGCTGGCACATGTTCCGCCACAGCCATGCATCTGAGGCGATCGCAGCGGGATACAGCCTGCTCGAAGTGGCCGACCGGCTCGGGCATGCGAGCCCGCAAACAACGGCAGCGTTCTACCAGCACCTGTTCGCCTCAGAAATCCGCAAGCTTTACCTCAAGGGGCCCGACGAGGTGCATGAAAGACTTGAGAAACTTCGCGAAGCTGAGCTGCTCGGAAAGGATCTGCGATGGGCCTGACGCCGCTGGCACTTGTCGGCGGCACGCCGCACGATACCGATCGCTACAACAATTGGCTCGAGGCGCGCCTCGCGGAGATATCTCCCCTTCTCGTCGCCAATTCCGTTTGGTCGGACGCCATGATGGGTGAGGTGTTCGGGCATTCTTGGTTGAGCCAGACATACGCAAGCATGCTGCTTCAAGCCGCGGTTCCGGTACTCACCAACGAGATAAAAGCTTACCTGACGGCGTCTGTCCTCGACGATCGTAAGGCGGATGCTCACTGGTTCCAGCGCCGGATCCCCGTGATCCGCTATCTGGTTGAGGAAGGAGCAGATCTGCTTCAGCATTTTAGCGCGGGTTGTCTCGCCGACATCCCTCACCCTGGCTTTGCGCGATCAGATGACAAGGGCACGCGCCATTCGAACTCCCATAACGATGTAGTCCTGGAGCGATACGCCGCCTGGTATGGTTCGAACTATGGAAAGCGCAGGCAAAGCCAGACCCGCCAGTGGATCCGGGGCGACGAAGTCGTCACCGGCGAGTTCCGATCACCGGAAGTACAGCTGTTCGGCGATATCCATCGCTTCGCGATCATCAACCGTGCGCAGATGGCGCCGATGCCGGAACGCGACATCATCCTGCTCAACGATCTTTACAGCGAAGAGGACACCCGCTTCCGCGACAGGCAGCGCCGAAGCGACACATATCTGAACTTCCACTGCTTTGAGCCTTGGCTCCGCCCTTTGATGCGCGGCTTCCTTCTGGACAAGGTCGCGCACGGCGAACTTGCGCCGGGGACCCTTGTAAAAATGCCAGTCCGCTTGCGGCTCTTCGCGCAGTTCCTGCACATCGAGGGCATTGCCCAGCCCACGCAGGTTAATGAAGCGACGATGGAGCGTTACCTCGCATGGGGAAATGCACGCAATACCGCCGGCAAGAACTGGTACACCGACATCGTCCAACTCCTGCGCGCGGCGCCAGTCCTGCTACCCGGGCAATGGCCTCGGATCGCCCTCGACAAGCGTGCGGCACGGCGGATCCGCTACAAGCAGGCCCCGGATGACCCGCGCAACCGGCTTTACGCGTCGCGCGAGGGCGCCAATCGGGCGGCGCCCTCAGAAGCACTGGCCGCGATGGCAGCAAAGCTCGACGAACTGCCAGCGCCCATCCCCGCGATCTTTATGATCGGCATCACCACCGGTGCGCGGGCAGAAGACCTGCATGCCCTGCTCTTCGACTGCCTGCGGCCCGATCCGCACGACAAGCGCTTCATGCTGTTCACGTTCTGGCAGAACAAGGTCAGTCGCTGGAACACTAAGCCTTTACTGGCGACCGATCCCGCGCACCGGGCCATGATAGAGTTGATCGAAGCTCAGCAGAATGGCGTCCGGCAGCGCTATGGTCGGACCACAAAATACCTATTTCCCGCCTTCCACGGCAAACGGGAATCGTTCCTCAGCTACAACTGGACCCTACAGGAACTGAGGATGCTGTGCCTCAGGCACGGGATCGTCGATGGGGAAGGCAAGCCGTTCGACTTCTCCTGGCATCCGCTGCGCCACCATCGCGGGACGCAGATGGCGGCCGAAGGCCACGACATCTTGAGCATCATGTTCGAGCTCGGCCATGCTTCACCCGATATGGCGTCGATGTACGTCAACAAGCGCCTGGAAATCAAAAAGAACGCCTTGCTCCGCAAAGGCGGCGGCCAGTTCTTCACGATCGCGGGCAAGGTGGATGAGGCCGTCGGCGATCTTCTGCTGCGCAAGGAAACCATGCTGGCCACCCGCGTCTGCGGCGGGGCCTGTACGCTTCCTGGCCAGCTTGGTGAATGGTGCGAGCACGCCCACGCCTGCCTGACCTGCCGATTCTTCCGTGCAGATGGCGATGACCTCGAGCACTTCCGCTGCGAGCGGGCCGGGCTATACGCCGCGATCGAAGGTCTTGAGCAGGAAGCGCAGAACTACGAGGAAGGCGGACAGGCCCGCATGGCTGACATCACGCGCAAGCGCCTGCAACGCAACAAGGATGCGGTCCACAACACCGACACCATCATCCGTTCCATCGAGGAGCACGGCCTCTACAAGGGTGAAAAGCAACGCTACAGGCCGGCCGCTGCTCGGGAGGAAGCAACGTCATGACCTTGGGACCGGATCTGCGGATCGCAACACTCAACGACGCCCGCAGCCGTCGTAGCGCTGAAAAGCGCGCCGCGGTCGAGGACGCAATCATGCGTTTACGCGAAACCAGGCAGGCCGTGACGTTCGTCTCAGTGGCCCGTGAGGCGAAGGTCAGTCGCCAGTACCTCTACAACAACTTCGCCGATGAGATCGGCGAGGAACGCGCCGAAACCCGTGCGGAAACCCAGGTAATCGACGGCAAGAAGGTCCCGCTGCGAACGCCCGAGGAACACCGCCACATCGAAGCGGCACTCCGCAACAAGATCGAGCGACTTGAAACCGAGATCCGGGATGCGCGTGCCGAAAGGGCCAAGGCGGACCGAACAGCGGAACGTGAGCGCGGAAAGGCTGAGCACTGGCGTCAGCTTTACACGGCTGTCTTGGCGCGCGTGTCAGGTGAGCAAGGCCCCGAGAAGCTCCCCTCCCCTGAAGACTGAAGCACTGCGGTGTGATCAGGTTACGATCAAGGGAGTCGGAAGTGAGCCGCCTACGGCGTCTTGCACTTCCAACTCCCTTGATCGTCCAAATTATGAGCGAAACACAATGGACGGCCTATCGGTAACAAGCCGTTGTAAATGAAGCACAAGACATGATTTGGTATTGATATATGTTAAATGATGATCTATCCTACGATTATCTCGCCTGCCATCCAAAGTGCCATTGCGATCATCATCAGGTTCTCAGTCAGTGACACGAAACCAAGCGGTACGTTGCTCGATCCTCCGACGCATGCGCACTTGAGCTCGCGCTGGTCGATGTAGACCGCCTTGAACACAGAAACCGCGCCGATCGTGCCGATGAACAGGGCCACCGGGATCGAGACCCAATGTAGCACACCTGCCACCATCAGGACGCCGGCGAGACCCTCAGCGAAGGGGTAGATGCGCGCATAGGGGACCCAGCGCTGCGCCAGCAGGTCATAATTGAGGAACATGGTCGCAAATTTCTCGACATCTTGCAGCTTGAGCAGCGCCAGCACACACATCGAGAAGGCGATGAACCATTCTGCCACGCTGATGCTGACCGCTTGGCCGTCAGTCGCAATTCCGGTTGCGACTGCCATCAACGCCGTCATCGCGAATAGTGCAACAACCGGGCGATAGGTGGTGGCATTTGGGTCAGCGACTCTGAGGTTGAAAAAGCGGCGGAGGTCATCGTGGCCACCGATCCGCTGCCCATCAATGAAGGTTTGAGGGGTGGTAGCTACATCATGCTTGGCTTTGAAAGCATCGGTCTCTTCCCGCGTTGTCAGGTGATGGTCCTCCACCTGATACCCGCGCGAGGTGAGCAGATGCTTGGCCTTCAGGCCATATGGGCAGGTGTGGCCGGGCATGACCATGCGATAGAGCACTGCGGATTTTGCTGATTGCGGCACTGCGATTTCCTTTGATTCGCTGGCAATGCCGTCGCTATAAGCTCCGTACTATGATACGGAATCAAGCGGATTTATGAAAATCGGCGAATTCGCTCGTGCGGGCGGCGTAAACGTTGAAACGATCCGCTACTACCAGCGGCGTGGGCTCCTGATCGAGCCACCGCGCGGACAAGGGCCGCGGCGTTACGGGATCGATGACCTTGATCGCTTGCGGTCAATTCGCGCGGCGCAGATGGCCGGCTTCACCCTTGATGAGATTTCCACCCTGTTGGATCTCGAAACGTCTGATCGATCGGCAGCCCAGGCGCTCGCCAACAGTCGGATCGCGGCGCTCGATGAAAAAATTGCGACGTTGCAAACCATGCGCGGAGCCTTGGTCCGCCTGGCAGAGGCCTGTGCCGCCGAGGACACCGGGCCATGTCCGATCATCGCCGCCTTCAATCCGACCGCCACGGCCTGAACCGGAGCCAGCTGGCGGACAGTCTTCATTCAAATTCGCGTCCGTCACATCATTGGCGGCGACATCGTTCCGAAGACCGCAACCACTCCAGTCACCAAAAGCCCCAATGCCAGTTCGGCAAGAAGAGTCCGCCGCAAAGCAGCAAGGCGGTGGGCGGGACTGGTGACTGCTTGACCCATCCCTCGTGAAGCATCCCTGCTCACGCGTGCATGATGTGCTCCTAACGCGACCATTGCTGCCACGAGGGTCACTTTGATCGCCAGCAGCACGCCGTACGGTGCGGCAAGGGTCGCCGCAACGTTTGGTAAACCGAAGATCAGGTGAGCGTTGATTGTCCCGGTAACCGCAACAAGCGCAACCAGTGAGATCCCCATCGGTGCAAAAGCGCGCATAGCCTTCAGCACCGCATGCGCCTGTGTTTCGTCAGGATTCTTGTAGCTTCGGAATGTCAGAGCAACGAACCAACCGATGGCTCCAAGCCACAGGCCCGCGCTGACCAGGTGGATGCCGTTATTGAGGCGATGGAATAGCCCCCATTCCCCTTCGGTTGCAGCGGCATGACCACTCCAACCTAGGGTCACAAGTGCGCTACCATAGCAGCCCGCCGCAAAGACCAGCGCTGCCCGTTGGCTTCTGAGCGCAAGAACAGCGGCCAGGCCTGCAACGAGCAGCCCTGTTCGTACAATGAAGGCATACCCCATGTCGGTGCCCGTGATCATGGCTTTGATCATGGGCTGGTCGAGCTGGGCGACCGGCACACCCATCATCGCAGCGATCGACGTCAGCATGAGCGCCGCCGAAACCATCGGCGCAGCAAGTGCCGCCACAACGGCAAAGCTTGGCGCTCGGTCAGCCTTCAGCCAGCCGACGCTTCGCAGGCCAAGCAACCAGAAAGCCGACCACCCGAAAAGGCCCAGCAGCAGCGCATATTGCGCAACCCGCAAGGCTGGTTCGAAGAAACCATCGATCACCGGCTCAGCCGATGGTGAACGTGACGGTGCCCTTCATCCGGTGGCCGTCAGCCCCGGCCGCCTGCCAGCGAACCTCGTAGGTGCCTTTGGGCAGCGGCTTTGCCAAATTGAGCGTCATGGTCTTGTTGCCGTTCGACCATGCGGTCGTGAAGTTGCGGATCGCCATCTCGCCGTGGTTTGCCATGCCCGGCATTGCGGTCATGACGATGCTGGCTGCTGCGGTGGGCGGCAGCAGGGCTTCGCTGAAGGTCAATGAAACGGTGCGCGCGCTCGCGACAGTCGCACCCTCAGCCGGGGTCGACGCGACCACCTTGGTATGGGCCAGCGCGGCAGCGGGCAAAGCGAGCGGGGATGCCGCAATCGCCAAGGCAGCAAAGTATGATGCGATCTTCATGTGAGTTTATCCTTCGTGTTGATCAGAACCAGAAACGGATCCCGGCGATGAAGCTGGTAGCGGAGGGGTCTTCACCACGTGCCCGCGCGAAGTCGGCACTTTGGCCGGTCCGCCAGGACTGCTCGATGCCGATATAGGGCGCAAATTCGCGCCGTATCTCATAGCGCAGCCGCGCGCCGACCTCGATCTGGTCGAGCCCTGCGCCAATGCCGAGCAGGGGAATGTCCTGCGCCGACAGGTTTGCTTCGATGCGCGGTTGAAGGATCAGGCGCTGGGTGATGCGCTGATCGACCTCGGCCTCGATCCGTGCGGTGAGATCGCCGCGGTGCGACAGGAACAGCGCAGCATCGACCTCGAACATGTAGGGTGCCAGGCCTTGCACGCCGATCACGGCATGGGTGGTTGCCGGACCGGCAACATCCTGGCGAATGCCTGCCTGAAAATCCCAGAACGGCTTGAAAGCTTTCGAGAAGAGCGCTTGAACTTCAGCATCGTCAGGCGATGAGCCCCATTCGCCTTCGCCCTCGCTTTTGAACCAGAGTCGTTCGGTCGGGCCGCCGTAGTATCCCTGGATATCCCACAAATACGCGTCCTCGCCGCCGCGCACCTGGGTTTCCAGTCGGTCGCCCTGAAACCAGAACACCGGAAAGTCACCATGCGTCCTGCGCAGGTCGTTGCGCGAGGCTGCCATCGCCTCGGCGCCCCAGATTGCATCGGCGGCGCGCGGCGGTCCAATCCCGGCCTCCGGCGGCGGCGGAGTTTCCATGTCCGGGCCGGGCGAGGCGGTTCGCTCCCCCGTGCCCCCGCCATGGTCCATGGTGCTGTGGTCCATGCCGTCCATCGGCTCGGCCTTATTGTCCGCGGGATCGCCCATATCATGACCTGCGTGCGGATCGGCAGCATCAGCGTCGGCACGTCCGTCCATGTCGTGACTGGCATGCGGGTCGCTTGTCTCAGGGGCGGGTTGATCGCTCATATCATGACCGGCATGTGGATCAGCCTTGACCTCGGAAGGGGCCGGCTCGGGCATATCGTGACCCTGATGCTGCGCCAGCGCCGGTGCGGTGCTCAGCGACAGGACCATGGAAAGGGCGGTTTTCATTGCCCGCTCTCCGGCCCCATGACTGTCACGGTCTGCATCATCCCGCCATGCATGTGATAGAGCAGGTGGCAGTGGAACGCCCAGTCGCCCGGTTCATTGGCGGTGAGATCGAATTGCGCGCTCGCGCCGGGCTGGACGATCACCACGTTTTTGCGGGGCTGATGCGCAGCGTCCTCGCCATTGACGAGTTCGAAGAACATCCCGTGCAGGTGGATGGGGTGCGCCATCATGGTGTTGTTGACGAGCTTCACCCGCACCCGCTCGTTCCAGGCAAAGCGGATCGGAACGTCGCTGACAGCGGAATACATCCGCCCATCGAACGACCACATATAGCGTTCCATATTGCCGGTAAGGTGGAGCTCGAGCAGACGTGACGGCTCCCGCGTGTCGGCATTGGGCTCCAGGGCAGACAGCATCCGGTAATTGAGCACGCGATGTTCGACATCGCGTAAGCCCAGACCGGGATCGCCCATCTTGTCCACCGGAGCCATGGAGACCATGTCGATTCCTGGCCCCACCTTCACGTCGGGCGGCAACAGCAGCGTGTCGCGCATTGTCATGCCGTCCATAGAATGGCTGCCGCCGCCGTGAGAGCCGTGCCCGCCATCACCATGGTTCATCCCCATGTCGCCCATGTTGAGAAGTGGCGGCTTTCGCGGTGGAGGGATAGCTGCGCGCGCGCCGGGACGGCTCGCCAGCGTTGCGAGCGCCATGCCGGAGCGGTCCATGCTTTCGGCGATGATGGTATAGGCCTCGGCGTCGCGCGGGGTGACGATCACATCGTAAATCTCGGCGGTGCCGATCTGGAGCTCGTCAACTTCGACCGGCTTCACGTTCTGTCCGTCCGCCGCGATTACCGTCATGGCAAGGCCGGGGATGCGCAGGTTGAAGAAGCTTTGCGCCGCGCCGTTGATAACGCGAAGCCGCACTCGCTCGCCGGGCTTGAAAAGGTACTCCAACCCTTCCTTCGGCCCGCGTCCATTGGCGAGGTAAGTATATGTGGATCCCGTCACATCGGCGATGTCGGTCGCAGGCATCCGCATCTCGGCCCACATCCGCCGGTCGGCGGCGGTCAGCGGGTAATCGTCCGCCCAGCTGGTCTGCTGGTAGCTGAAATAGCCTTCGCCCTTGCGTAGCCGATCCATGATGAAATGCGGATCGAGCGGGGTGAATTCGCTTAAGAGAAGGATGTAATCGCGATCATACGCGGCAGGCTCGTCGCCCGCCGGGTCGATGATCAGCGGGCCGTAATGCCCCTGCTGTTCCTGAAGCCCCGAATGGCTGTGATACCAGTATGTGCCCGACTGCCGGATCGGGAATTCATAGGTGAAGGTCTGCCCCGGCTTGATACCGGGAAAGCTGATCCCCGGCACACCGTCCATGTGGAACGGCAGGAGCAAGCCGTGCCAGTGGATCGAGGTATCTGTATCGAGCGTGTTCGTGACGTTGAGGCGGACATTCTGCCCCTCGCGCAGGCGGATCATCGGCCCAGGCACCGAGCCGTTGACTGCGATCCCGTGCCCCTTGCGCCCCTGCACAGTACGAGGGCCATGGCCGACGGTAAGATCGATCACCGCGCCAGACACCTCGTCGAAGCCCACACGGATAGGCGCGCCGCCGCGCATGCGGTGGATCGAATGCCCTTGCGCCCATACGGGCATAGCGGCGAAGGCTGAGGCTGTCCCTAGTCCTGCAAGCAGGTGGCGGCGTGAAAGAGTTAGATGCTTCATGCCCACCATTACGCAGGCGTCCTGCCCACCCCTCAGAAATTCTTTCGGCCACCCTCGTTTGCCAGCAGCTCACTGAGCTTGCTACGCGCCCGATATAGCCGCGTTTCGACCGCTTTTTCGCTGATTCCAAGCACCTCGGCTGTCTCCGCCTGACCGAGGCCCTCGACCGTTCGCAGGATCAAGGTTTCGCGCAACCGTGCCGGCAGCCGCACTATTGCTGCATTGACCCGCGCGAGCTCGGTGCGGTCGGCCGCCTGCACGTCCGGCGCGATAGCATCGTCCGGCACGTCATGGGCCGCATCGATCTGAGCTGTGCGCCACAGCATCGTGCGCAGCCGGCGTCTGCGCCCCCAATCGCGGCATTTGTTCAGCGCAATCCGCCTGAGCCAGGTCAGGAGTGGCCGCGAACGGTCAAAGCGGCCCAGTGCGGCAAAGGCGGCAACAAAAGTGTCCTGTGTAAGGTCGAGCGCTTCCTGTGCATCGCCAGTCGAAGCGCGGATGAAACGATAGATCGGCTCACGGTAGCGGGCCAGCAGCTCCCGAAAGGCGTCCTGCCGTCCGGCAAGTGCCAGTGCCACCACTTCGGCATCGCTCTCATCTCCCAGCGAGCCGCTCACTTCGGATCGGGGGCGAGCGCCTTGGTCACTGCCCGATCAAATGCTGCAGCCTGATCAGGCCGCAAAACAGAACGCATTTCGAAGAGGTGTTCGAGCGTTTCCTTCTGCATCTCGCCCATGACGTGGTGCGTGTGATCGACTGCTGCTGTAACTTCGCGGCCGTAGCCGTGCTCGGCCTCCATCGCTTCGGCGAGATGGACATTTGCCACCTTCATTTCGCGTTCGAGAGCCTTGCGGCGAGCTGCAAATCGCTGTTCGATCGCCTCGATCTTCGCCGTCTGCGCGGCATCGAGATCGAGTTTCTCATGCAGGAATGCGTGCAGCTCGGTCTCGCTGCGCCTGTCATCGGCCACAAGCCACTGGCCCAGATAGTTCCCTGCCAGAGCAGCAACGAAGGCGACGACGGCAACCAGCGCCAGCCATGCAGGCCTTTTCACGGGTGGACGTCCAGTAGCGTTGAGGGTGCGAGCGGATTGTCTGCGGCAAAGGGCGCGATGGCTTGTGCTTGCGCAGGCGGTCCGCTCACGAATCCACCGGTGCCGAGACCCAGGAGCAAAGCAAAAGCCCCAGCCAAGGCGGTCGCGCGCCGGCCGAAAGATGCTTCGTGACGCTGCGCCGCAAACCCGGCGATCACAGCCTCATCAATCCGGTCGAGACCCGCCGGTAAGGGAAGGCTGCCGAGTTGTTGCAAGGTTGAATCGATATCGGACACAGGTCATCTCCGCATGGCTTCTGATATATACGCAAGCGACGCCTTCAGCCCTCACCAAAAAATGAGTGCGACTGCCGCGACTGGACTACGGAGCTTTCAAGCGTGAGCGGCGATAAAGGCAGAAGCGCATCGACAATCCATTCGAACGTGAACGGGGCGTCGAGATTCTACCGCCCCGTCATGTGCCTGGACGTTTTGCCAGTAACTATCGCTTGGGATTGCCCGAATACGGAGGTACTCTCATGACGATGCCCGACCGCCTCCTTCGCCTTTTTGCCTTTGCGATGATCGCGCTGCTGCCATTGCAGGCGAGCTATGCTTCGGTGAGTTGTGCTCCCATGGAAATGGAGATGAAGACGTCCCCGGCACCCAGCGACTGTGACGACTGCCGCAAAGACGTCGCGGACTCATGCCGCTCGTTTTGCGGAACGCTGTGCCAATCGCCTGTGGACGCCCGCTTGCTGAATTTCGGCACGCCGGGCCTGTCGGCCAACCTGCATTTCCCGTTCTTCTCGCATATCCTCGTCTTGGGATTAGGCGGTCCCGAACCGCCCCCACCGCGATTGGGTGATTGATCACGACGTTCAATCATCCAAAGGAGATAACAAATGAAAAAGTACCTTATTATCGCAGTCGGTCTGCTTGGTTTCAGTTCAGCGGCATATGCGGCCGAGCCGGAACAAGTGGCCAATCTCGCCATGGCTTGCTGCGATCTCGTGCTCGCATGCTGCGAGGAAGCAAAAGACTGCTGCCCGTAACGGCTAGCAGGCAGTAAACGGAGGGTGTCCGGTCAACAGACCGGGCACCCTTTCTTTTTGCATTAGATTCAACCCGTGCGCGGATCCTCCAAAACGTCCGGCAGTCACCGCGATCGAGAAAAAGTTGAAGTCGGGGCGCTTGGAAGCAGCTCTTGGAAATTGGCGAAACAGAAACGGTTTCTGTAGACTCGGCCAAACGTTGGCGCATGCAGGGTTATTCCGCATGACACCCGATCTTAGGCCTGCTAAACTGCGGCGTGCTGTTCCTTTCGCGCCTTGTCATGACACTGGTATTGTCAGCGCTCGTTACGGGCGTCACCCTCGAAGCCGGGGAACTGCCGGATGCGCGGGGGCTAGAGTGCGCCGCTGAATTTCATGACGAAAAGAGCAGCGGGAACGAGCAGGGCACGGCTGACAAGGCCCTCCCTCATCACCACGGCATCTGCCATTGTCCGGCGATCCAGGCTCCAGCTGATATCGGCGTTGCGCCCCGATTTGGCTCGCTTTCAGTGCCGCTGTTCGCGCGCTCCACGCCTCCGCTTGATTCTAGCGCGCCCGAACCGGGCCTGAGGCCACCAAACGCCTGACACATGACACTGGCCGGAGTTTCCGGCCGAGGTTATCTGTCAGGAGAATTCCAAATGAAGATCGTGCGAGCAGCCCTTCTGGCTGCTGCGACCTGTGCATCTGTGGTGCAGGCGCAACCGCAGGGGGATACGCAAAATATCCCCGCTGCCAAGGTATTTACTCTCGAGGAAGCTGTCGCGGCTGCCGGCGGCGCAGCACCCGCTTCCGAGGCTGCAGTAGCTGCAGTTGAGGCAGCTGAAGCAGGCCAAAGGTTGGCAGGCTTGCGCCCCAACCCTGTCGTACAAGTACAGGTAGAAAACATCGCTGGTTCCGGGCCTTACCGCGGCTTGAGAAGCGCTGAAACCACCATAGGCCCCGCTATTCCCATAGAACTCGGCGGTAAGCGAAGCGCCCGAGTTGCCGTGGCACGGGCGCAGCTGACCCGCGCGGAGATCCAGCAGGCGATCACTGCCGCCGATGTCAGGTTGCAGGTTACTCAACTTTTTATCGAGGCGGTAGCGGCCGAACGGCGTCTTGCCACCGCGAGAGACCAGGCCCGGATTGCCAACGATGCACTGCGCGCGGCAAGCATAAGGGTGCAGGCGGGACGAGCCTCGCCTCTTGAACGACAACGTGCAGATGTTGTAGTCACCTACGCGGAAGCTAATGTTGAACGGCAAGCTCGTCTGGCTGAAGCGGCCCGGATCAATCTGGTGCGCCGGATCGGGCAGCCTATCAGTGGCATACTTGATGAATCGGTGCTCGACATCCTCCCAGGCACAAATGTGTATGGACCGGCTGTGCCGGTGGACTCATCCGGCACCCTTGCCCTCGCAGCAGCAAACGCCGATTTCACGATAGCCGAAGCCGGCGTGCGGCTTGCACGCGCAAACCGGGTCCCTGACCTCAACGTCGGCCCCGCTATCCGCCGACTTGAGGCGACCAACGATCTGGCTGCGGTATTCACTGTCACCATCCCGATACCGGTTTTCAACAACGGGCGCGCGGCAATCGCTCAGGCGACCGCGCAGCAAACCCAAGCTGATGCTCTGCGCCGCTTGACGGCCCTGGATATCGAGCAAGCGATCACTGATGCGCAGGCCGAGGCGGCCAATGCAGCCACCACGGCGCGCGCCGCGGCGGGTCCGGCGTTGGCCAGCGCGCAGGAAGCCGCGCGCATCGCACGCATCGGTTACCGCGAAGGCAAGTTTGGACAGCTCGAATTGCTCGACGCCGAACGCACCCTTGCAGAGACGCGGGTCGCAGCGATCGATGCACTTGCCGCCTATCAGAATGCCCGAGCGCAATTGGAGCGATTGACCGCCCGTGCGCCCAATGCGGAGTACTAATCATGAAGAAGCATTATCTTGTTGGAGCGACGATCAGTGCGCTCCTTTTGGCAAGCTGTGGGGGCGCTGATCCATCCAAGGAGCAGACTGCTTCCGGTTCTGCAGACGCGAGCGCTGAAGCCGGCCATGCGAATGAAGGGCAAGTGACCCTCACGGCCGAGCAGATTGCTGCAGCGGGTGTCGAGGTGGGTCGTCCTGTCGTTGGCGGCGCCGGCACGATCGAACTACCGGCTATCATTGAAGGTGATCCGCAAAACACCCAGGTGGTTTCCGCGGCCATCGGCGGGCGTGTAGTGGCGCTTACACGCAATCTCGGTGAGACGGTCGGGCGCGGTCAGACAATCGCCGTAATCGAAAGCCGCGACGTCGCCCAGATGAAGGGCGAGGTCGAAGCCGCTCGGGCGCGCCTTGCTCTGGCCAATTCAAACCTTGCGCGAGAGCAACGGCTGTTTGACGAAAAGGTCTCGCCCGAACAGGATCTCATCACCGCTCGAACGGTTGCAACGGAAGCACGCATCGCGCTGACGCAGGCACAAAGCATGGTCTCGGCTGCGGGTGTCGGCGGCGCCGGCCTGAACCGGCTCGGCATCACAGCTCCGATTTCAGGCCAGATCATCGGCCGTCCGGTCACGCTGGGGCAAACGGTTGCGGCCGACGCCGAGCTCTATCGTATCGCCAATCTGGGTCAGGTGTCGATCGCGCTGAACCTCAAGCCTGAGGATGCCGGGCGGGTTCGGCCTGGCAATCTGGTGACTGTGAGGGCGGCGGGGCGCGAAGCGAGCGCCCGCATCACATTCGTCTCGCCAGCTCTCGACCCCCAGACGCGCCTCGTCCCTTCGATTGCCACGCTCAACAATGGCGGCGGACAATGGCGGGTTGGCGAGCCGGTCATGGTCGCCATAGAGCTCACGGGCAGCGGCGGTAGCGGCGCTATCCGCGTGCCATCAACAGCGGTCCAAAGCCTCGAGGGGAAATCGGTCGTTTTCGTCCGCACCCCCACCGGCTTCAAGGCAGTCCCGGTTCAGCTCGGAGACGCATCGGGCGATACCGTGATCGTCAAGTCGGGGCTGAAAGGCAACGAACAGATCGCCACCACCGGAAGTTTCACGCTCAAAGCCGAAATCGGCAAGGGCGAAGCCAGTCATGAGGATTGAGCCATGATCGCCCGCATTGTTACATGGGCGGTCGAGAAGCGCTGGCTCGTCCTGCTTCTCACCGTCATTGCCGCCGGCATTGGCGCATATTCACTCTACCGGCTGCCGATCGACGCCGTGCCGGATATCACCAACAACCAGGTGCAGATCAACGTCCGAGCGCCCGCGCTGTCACCCGAACTGGTCGAGAAGCAGGTCTCTTTCCCGATCGAAACGGCGCTCGCCGGGACCCCGGGTCTTGAATACACAAGATCCCTGAGCCGCAATGGCTTTGCCCAGATCACGGCCGTATTTTCCGACTCCACGGACATCTACTTCGCACGCCAGCAGGTGGGTGAGCGGTTGCAGGGGGTGCAGGAAAACCTCCCCGATGGTGTAAACCCCGAAATGGGCCCGATCGCGACCGGCTTGGGCGAAGTGTACATGTACACGGTCCGGCTAGACCACCGCGATGACGACAAGCACAAGCCGGGCGAACCGGGCCAGCAGCCGGACGGTAGCTATATCACGCCCGAGGGTGAGCGGCTGACGACCGAAGTCGACAAGGCGACCTATTTGCGAACGGCACAGGACTGGATTGTCACCCCTCTGCTCAAGGGCACCCCAGGCCTTGCCGGCGTCGATTCGATCGGCGGCTATGCCAAGCAGTTTCTTGTAGTGCCCGATGTGCAGAAGCTGGCCTCGCTTGGCATATCCCTGACCGAACTTGGCAATGCATTGGAGCAGAACAACACCAGCGTGGGCGGCGGCTTTGTAAACCGCAACGGCGAAGGTCTGGCGGTGCGTTCCGACGCACTGATCCGCAATGCCGCTGAATTGGGAAGAACTGTTATCGCGACACGCAATGGCGTGCCGATCACGGTCGAGCAGGTGGCCACCGTCAAGACGGGTCAGGCTATTCGCATGGGCTCGGCGTCGGAGAACGGAACCGAAGTTGTCGTCGGCACCGCGATCATGCGGATCGGAGAAAACAGCCGCATTGTGTCGACAGCGGTCGCCGAGAAACTCAAGACAATCAACGCATCCCTGCCCCGGATGTGGTGATCCAACCCGTCCTGAACCGCACGGAACTTGTCAATTCAACTATCTCAACGGTTGCCAAGAACCTGTCTGAGGGCGCCTTGCTGGTCATCGTCGTGCTCTTCATTTTGCTCGGCAATTTCCGGGCAGCGCTGATCGCTGCCTTGGTGATTCCGATCACGATGATGCTGACTGGTTTCGGGATGCTGCGTGTCGGCGTGTCCGCCAACCTGATGAGTCTCGGCGCACTCGATTTCGGCCTGATCGTTGATGGCGCCGTTATCATCGTCGAGAATGCCTTGAGGCGACTTGCCGAGCAGCAGCACCACGAGGGACGACTCCTCAGCGTCAAGGAACGACTGGCTACCGTCGCCTCTGCCGCCCGCGAGATGATCAGGCCATCTGTGTACGGGCAGGCCATCATTATCCTCGTTTACGTCCCCTTGCTGACCCTGACAGGCGTCGAGGGCAAGACCTTCGTGCCTATGGCGCTGACCGTCATCATTGCCCTCGCATTCGCGTTTGTTCTCTCGCTCACATTCGTTCCGGCGATGATCGCAATCTGGCTGTCCAAAAAGGTGGAGGAGAAGGATGGCCGCATCATCACATGGCTCAAGAAGCGTTATGAGCCTGGCCTTGAGCGGTCGATGAAGCGCCCGACGGTAACGATCGGAGCCGGTGTTGCCAGCCTTGTGGTGGCGGCACTGGCGTTCACCACCCTCGGCTCGGTGTTCCTGCCGCAGCTCGATGAGGGCGATCTGCTGATCCAGTCGCTGCGCATCCCGGCAACGTCGGTCCAGCAGAGTCAGGCAATGCAGGTGCCGATCGAGCGAATGATGTCGAAGCAACCCGAGGTCGCATTCGTCTATTCCAAAACCGGCACGGCAGAACTTGCTTCGGATCCGATGCCACCGAACGCGACCGACATGTTCGTGATCCTGAAACCGCGTGAGGAATGGCCCAACCCTGAGCTTCCCAAGGAAGAGCTTGTAAGCCGGCTCGAGAGCAATCTTTCGAAAATCCCGGGCAATGCCTACGAGATTACCCAACCCATCCAGATGCGATTCAATGAATTAATCGCCGGCGTTCGCGGTGACATAGCAGTCAAGGTCTTCGGCGACGACTTCAACCAGATGAATCGGACGGCCGAGGAGATTGCCGCCGTGCTGCGCCGAACCGAGGGCGCAGCTGATGTGAAGGTAGAGCAGACAACCGGTCTTCCCATGCTCGACATTCGCGTCAACCGCGACGCAATGGCGCGGCTTGGGGTCACGTCTCAAGACGTTCAGGATACGGTGACAGCCACGCTCGGTGGCCGGGTGTCCGGGCAGATCTTCGAAGGCGATCGCCGGTTTCCGGTGGTGCTCCGTCTCGCGGAGGCCCAACGCTCGGATATCAGCGTGCTGGAGCAGGTTCCTGTACCTGTCGCGGGTGGCGGTAGTGTGCCGCTTTCCAGTGTTGCCGACATCCAGGTGGTCGACGGACCCAATCAAATCAGCCGCGAGAATGGCAAGCGGCGTGTGGTGGTCCAGGCCAATGTCCGCGGCAGGGACGTAGGATCGGTTGTTGCCGATGCCCAGGAGGTCATCGCGAAGGAGATTCGCTTGCCAGCTGGTGTCTATCTGGAATGGGGAGGTCAATTTGAAAACCTCCAGTCAGCAAGCGAGAGACTGAAGCTTGTCATCCCGGCCTGCTTCATTCTGATCCTGGTGCTGCTTTACGGCGCATTGGGTTCGGCCAGAGATGCGGCGATCGTGTTCACCGGCGTGCCCTTTGCGCTGGTTGGCGGTGTCTTGCTGTTGTTCGCACGCGGAATGGACTTCTCCATTTCCGCCGCCGTTGGCTTCATCGCGTTGTCAGGCATCGCTGTTCTCAATGGCTTGGTCATGGTCAGTTCGATCCAGGATCTGATCCGCTCTGGGATGTCCCGGGAGGAGGCGGCCTATGTGGGAGCCATGCAGCGCCTGCGACCAGTCGTGATGACAGCCCTTGTTGCGAGCCTGGGGTTCGTTCCGATGGCGCTGGGCGCCGGCGCCGGTGCTGAGGTCCAGAAGCCCCTGGCAACGGTGGTAATCGGTG
This sequence comes from Porphyrobacter sp. HT-58-2, assembly GCF_002952215.1. Lineage (NCBI taxonomy): Bacteria > Pseudomonadati > Pseudomonadota > Alphaproteobacteria > Sphingomonadales > Erythrobacteraceae > Porphyrobacter > Porphyrobacter sp. HT-58-2. Next base: position 394,346 of record NZ_CP022600.1, read on the forward strand.
GCTTGATCTCGGCCACCCTGCTGACGCTGTTTGTCTTGCCGACGCTTTATGCCCGGTTCGGCCAGAAGACCATCAGACAGCCCGAACACTACAATGAGGCGTTCGAAGGCGCCGACCATGGTCAAACCATCGTGGAGACGTCGTCATGAAAAATCCAGCGGGGCGGTCGGTGATCGCCCCGCTTAACCTTGTCGCAACTGCACTGGAGGCCCGATTGTCAGTTTTGGCACGGAAGCCCTTCAGCACTTCAGATACCCAGAGCCAGCCCATGCGGAAACTCACGCCTTTGATTTTTATTGTTGCCGTAGCGGCGGGCTTTTCAGCGTGCTCGGGGGATCCGGAACAAATGCCGACGACGGAGCGAGATATCCACGCGTCGCAGATCCAGGACGGGTCCGCCCAATCGGGTCGACACCCATACCAATGTACTGATGGGCAAAGCCGGTTTGTGGACTTCAAGAACGAAGGTCTCACCATGGAAGTCCGCAAATCTTACGAAGGCGAGCCGCTTGTCCTGAATGCGCCTGCGCAGGGCTTTCAGTACCGCAGCGCTAACCTCAGTGCACATTTTCGGAACACCAATCTGGTCCTCGTCACTAGTGAAGGGGCAAAGGTTGTTTGCGAGCGAGGACGAAAAAGATGAGATTCTTGTCGATCATGAAGCAAGGTGAGCTTGGTGCACTCAAGCACCGCCGGGATCGGCTGCTGCCCCAAGATAGCACGTTGTCCGGCTGCCCTGCCCCTTGCGTACTCCAGAGCTTTGCGAGCCTCGTGGTTGGGGAGAGAAAGCCGTGATTGCCGTGAACGACAATGACAACTCGCAGGAGCGCCGCACGCTCTGGATCGTGCTGCTGCTCAATGCGGCAATCGCGGGGGGCTTCTTTGTTACCGGCGCTGTTGCAGATTCGAGCGCGCTGATCGCCAATGGCGTCGATAACCTGTCCGATACGGCCGTTTACGCGCTGAGCCTTGTAGCACTGACCCGGGGTCAGACATGGAAGACCCGCGCAGCGATGGCTTCAGGCGTCATGCTGCTGTTGTTTGCGGGGGGCATCCTGCTCGATGTCGGGCGGCGCTTTATCCAGGGGAGCGAGCCCATCGGACCGACCATGATGGTGATGTCCGCGATTGCTGGCGCGGTAAACTACCTCTGCCTTCGGCTGCTTCAACGCATCAAGGAACCGGACGTCAATCTCCGGGCCGCGACCACTTTCAGCTTCAACGACTTCATCTCCAACGGCGGCATCCTGATTGCCGGCGTGCTGGTGTTCTGGCTGGGTACGAACTGGCCGGACTTGCTCGTCGGTTTCGCTACCGCCCTCATCGCCATCAAGGGCGGCGTCGAAATCCTGCGCGACGCACGCACCGAACCCAATACAACGACGGGAGGTCGTCATGAATGACAAGCTCGAACTCGACATTCCGGTGCTATTGCCCGACCTTCCCGACGCAGCTGACGCATGTCTCGATCGTCTCTTAGCAACGCTGACGAAGCGCGAAGGCGTCGAGCGGGCGCATGTCATCTGTGTCGACGACGATACGCCAGCGGCGCTGTGCATCCATTTCGACGCTGCCAAGCTGCCTTTGCCGCGTTTGCGCGAAATCGTGCGCGCGGCCGGCGCTGAAATCACCGAGCGCTATGGTCATGCAATCTGGCAAGCGACGGGGATCAACCACGAGCGTCGCGCTCGAACGATCAGCGCTGCGCTGTGCGCCTTGCCCGGCGTGGTACAGGCCAGCGCCAGTTCAGGGGGGTCTGTGCGGGTCGAATATGATCGCCGCGAGACCACCGAAGAGGAAGTGCTTTCGGCCCTTCGCAAACTCAAGGTTGGCATCGAAAAGCGGGTCAGTGCCGATGATCATGCCGGTCATGATCATGGGGCTGGTAGCCATGGTGCGGCCGAGGAACGGCATAGCTCCGGTGATGGTCACGATCACAGCCACGCTGATTTTCTAGGCCCCAACACTGAACTGATCTTTGCCCTCGCCTGCGGCGCGCTGCTGGGAATGGGCTTCGCAATTGAGAAGCTGATAGCCGGTCCGCCCGCTTGGCTCCCGACCGCCTGCTATATGGCAGCCTATTTTTTCGGTGGTTTCTTCACGCTGCGCGAGGCGAATGACAACCTTCGGTTGAAGAAGTTCGAGATCGACACCCTGATGCTGGTCGCCGCCGCCGGGGCAGCCGCCTTGGGGGCGTGGGCCGAAGGCGCACTACTCCTGTTCCTGTTCAGTCTCGGACACGCGCTGGAGCATTATGCCATGGGCCGTGCCAAGAAGGCAATTGAAGCCCTGGCGAAGCTCGCCCCTGAGACCGCAACGGTGCGCCGCGATGGGGCGACCAGCGAAATCGACGTCGAACAATTGGTGGTCGGCGACATAGTCATCGTGCGTCCGAACGAGCGCTTGTCCGCCGACGGCTTCGTTCTGAAGGGATCGAGCGCGATCAACCAGGCGCCCGTCACCGGCGAAAGTATCCCGGTCGACAAGATACCGGTAGCTGACGTGGTCGCCGCACGCGCCAAGCCCGACATGGTTGATCCGCAAAGCCGGGTATTTGCCGGTACGATCAATGGCAGCGGCGCGATCGAGATTGAGGTGACCCGCCGCTCCAGTGAAAGCGCGCTCGCGAAAGTTGTGAAGATGGTGAGCGAAGCGGAGACGCAAAAATCCCCGACGCAGCGCTTTACCGACCGTTTCGAAAGGGTCTTCGTCCCCGCTGTCCTGATTATGTCGGTCGTGCTGCTATTTGCCTGGACCGTTATCGACGAGCCGTTCCGCGACAGCTTCTACCGCGCGATGGCGGTGCTGGTTGCGGCGAGCCCCTGCGCGCTTGCCATTGCGACGCCAAGCGCGGTTCTATCGGGTGTGGCGCGCGCAGCGCGCGGCGGTGTACTTATCAAGGGCGGCGCACCCTTGGAAAATCTCGGTTCCCTCAAGGCAATAGCATTCGACAAGACCGGCACTTTGACCGAAGGCCGCCCGCGCATTACCGACATCGTCCCTCTCGGTGGCACTGATGAAAGTGAACTGCTTGCGACTGCGGTCGCTGTCGAAGCATTGAGCGATCATCCACTGGCCCAGGCGATCGTCAGGGATGGTAGCGCACGTCTGGGGGCGCGCGCCCTGCCCCATGCCGCCGATCTCAAGAATCTTACCGGCCGGGGTGTTACCGCGACCGTGGACGGCGAGACGGTGTGGATCGGCAAATCCGAAATGTTCGGTAAGGACGCAATTCCGGCGCTGGGGCAGGAGGCACAGGACGCGATAGCGTCACTGCGCGAAAACGGACGAACGACGATGCTGGTCCGAAAAGGGAATCGTGACCTCGGCGCGATCGGCCTGCTTGATACACCTCGCGAAGCGGCCAAATCCGCGCTGCTCCGCTTGCGTGAGTTGGGCATCACCCGGATGATCATGATCTCGGGGGATCATCAAAAGGTTGCCGAAGCCATCGCCAAGGACGTCGGGATTGATGAAGCATGGGGTGATCTCATGCCGGAGGACAAGGTTTTCGCGATCAAAAAGCTTGCGGGCGAAGACAGGGTCGCGATGGTTGGCGACGGCGTCAATGATGCACCTGCCATGGCCAGTGCTACGGTCGGCATCGCCATGGGGGCAGCAGGATCGGATGTGGCGCTGGAGACAGCCGACGTTGCCCTCATGGCCGACGACCTCGCGCACTTGCCATTCGCTGTGGGCTTGAGCCGGCACACACGCGGGATCATCAGGCAGAACGTATTTGTGAGCCTCGGCGTTGTAGGGTTCCTGGTTCCCGCCACGATCATGGGTCTCGGCATCGGTCCAGCAGTGGCCGTGCATGAGGGATCGACCATCATTGTGGTGGTTAATGCACTTCGGCTTTTGGCGTACCGCGCCTGACCAATTGGGGGTTCTAACCCTAAGGCAGCGCACGCTCTGACAATCAATCACGGCCTGCATTCACGATCTGCGCAATATCCGCCGGTATTGGCATAGAGGCAAAAGCACTGACGTCCGATCGCCCGGTATTTCCCATCGGCGTGCGACCGGTCAGTGTGCCCAATGGCGCTAGAAACAGACGCAGCACCTGGCCTGCAACCTCGGCCCATTCGCGCCGCGACACCGCGAATGCCAGCATTACGCCGTGCGAGTGGAGATGCAGCGGCAGACTACCCTGAGCGATGATGTGCCCGCGTTCGAGCCTTTGCCAGGCACTGACGTGATCGCCGTTGGCACGCGCGACGCGATATGCCGCCAGCTCTTTTCGATAGGCTGTTCGAATGATGCTCATTGCCCCAATCTTCGCTTTGTGTTCGAGTCGCTGAGGCTTATGCACCCTGTAGCAGCTACAGGGTCAAGCGATGAAAATCGGCGAACTATCGAAGGCCACCGGCACCAATGTCGAAACCATCCGGTATTACGAGCGGATCGGGCTGCTGCCGCCACCACCGCGCACATCAGGCAATTACCGCTCTTACGGGCTATCGGAACGTCAGCGACTTTCTTTCATCCGCCATTCGCGCGATCTGGGGTTCACTATCGAGGACATCCGCTCGCTGCTCGATTTGTCCGATCATCCAGACCGCGACTGCCAGGCGGGTGACCTTATCGCCTCTCGCCAACTCGCGCAGGTTGAAGCCAAAATTTTCCAGCTCACTGCTTTGCGGGACGAATTGAGCAGGATTATTGGCCGCTGTCGTGGGGGCCTTTCCATCGACTGCCGGGTAATCGCTGCGTTAGCGAAACATGAGCTGTGTGACGGCGACCACCGTTCCGACTGTTGAAGGGCTGTGGCAAGCGTGCGGGCCCAATCGATAACTAAGTGTGCGCCCCCTGCCGTCACTCACCACTGGAACGCAAGCGATGCCCTCACCGCGCGGCTTTCGATAGCGGAGAGGCTTTCATCGTCGTTCGCGTCCCACCCTCGGTTGTCGAGCAGGTTTGATCCGGCGATACGCAGGGTGGGTGCAGTCTCGCCCTCGCCCAGCGCCCAAGTGATGCCGAGCGACAGGTCGGTGCGCGCCGGGATGATGGCGGTGCCGTCGCGCCGGGCAGGGGCGTTGCCGAGCAGATATGCGCCCGCATCGACCGCAAGGCGCGGTGTCGCTTGCCACTGGGCGTTGACCGAACCACGCCAGCGCGGCTGGTTCACCACCTCGGCGCGAAGACCGCTCGCTTCGGTAATGATCGCATCGAGATAGAGCGCCCCCGCAACCACCTGCACCGGGCCGAGGGGCGCGACCAGTGAGGCCTCGATCCCCCGGTGCCTGCGGGTGCCGTTCAGCAGCCACACGCCCGCGTTGTCGAACCCCGGCGCGCCCTTGGTGATGTCGAAGCCGGAGACCAGCAGCGTTGCCTCGGGCGTGATCCGCCACTTGGCCCCGACCTCACGCTGAGTGGCGCGCAAGGCGGGCAGCGTCTCGTTGGCGTTGACCGCGATGGCAGGCGCGGTGCCGCTTTCCTCCAGCCCCGTGACCCACGCGCCATAGACCGAGATTTCATCGGCCAGCGCCACTGTGGCGGCGAGGTGCCCGGCCCACTCGCGGTCAGTGCGCGGGGCAGCGCTGGTGCCGGTGGGGGTGTAGGCCTTCGTGTAATGCACCCGCTGGACACTGCCCGAGACCAGCAACCACTTGGCAAGCGGATAGCTGGCCGAGGCGGCAAGGCGCCCCTCGCGGATCGCATCGCGCGCGGCGATGGTATCAGGCGCGCCGGGATCGGCGATGGCGAGCGGCTCACCGATGGTGACGTTCCCCCCGGTATCGTCGCGCGCGTCCGACAGGTCGGAGCGTTGATCGCGGCCAATCACGGCAAAGCTCACTCGCGCCGGTCCGTAGGGCGCGTTCCATTGGCGTTCGAGCAGGCCCTCGCCCGAGACTGCGCGCCCGTTGGTCTCGCCAAAGGCGCTGGCATTGATCGTCCCCACCCCGTCTGCGCTGACATTGTCGAGGAAGACGAAAGCCTCGCGGTCGGTGGCGAAGGTGCCGTAGGCAAGCGCAGCCCTAGCGCGCCAGCCATCGCCCAGCGCGCGTTCGGCTGCGCCCCAGCTCAACGTCTCCCAGCCCTTGGTGCGCGCCCAGTCCGGGGCGGCGGCGGTGTCGGGGGCAAAGGTGGGCGTCACCTCAAGGTTTGTTCGCCAGACAACGATTTCTCGGACATAAGCGGAACATGGGCTACGCTAAACGCTTCAACCGCGCCATTGGCTCGTTGAGTGGGTGGAATTCACCTGCTGGAAGTCGCCTGGCCTGCTCCCAGAGGTAATCGCCGGTCAGACTGATGTGCGCCCAGCCCATCGGAGAAAGGTGCGCAAGCAGTGCCGCATCGAACGTCGTGCCGACAGCGTTGAGGTGCTGGGCGGCCCGGTCGAGATAGACCGTGTTCCAGTAGGAAATCGCCGCAATCAGCAGGTTCAGCCCAGATGCGCGAAATTCCTGATTTTCCAGCGAGCGATCGGTGAACCGACCCTGCCGGTTGGTATAGATGGCGGCGGCAAGCGTGTGCCTCGCCTCGCCTTTGTTGAGACCGGCCTGACAGGCACGTCGCAGTTCCGGTTGTTCAAGCCAATCGAGCGTGAACAAAGTGCGCTCGATACGGCCCAGTTCAGCCAATGCAAAATCCAGCCTGTTCTGGCGTTTGTAGGCGGCAAGTTTTCGCAAGATTACTGACGGCGCCACCGTGCCATCCTTGATTGAGGCGACAATCCTGACGATGTCATCCCAATCGGCCTCGATCGCTGCCGTTTTGATGGTGCGGCCCATCAGATTTTCGATGCCCTTGTATGTCGATGGCGCAGCGATCGAACCCAGCTTGCGGTCGCCAATATCGCGCAGCCGGGGCGCGAAGCGGAACCCGAGTAGGTGGCAGAGTGCGAAAACATGATCGGTGGCGCCGCCGGTATCGGTATAGTGCTCATGCAACGGAAGGTTGCCGGCGCCCAGGACAAGCCCGTCGAGCACGTAAGGCGCTTCACCTGCCGTCGCGGACATGATCCGTGATCCGAATGATGCGAAGTGATCGGAAAGGTGAGAATAGATTTTCACGCCAGGTTCGGCGCCATATTTGGCATTGACGTCCGCCGCCCCTGAACGGCTCCGCCCCGACCGGAAGAACTGGCCATCGGACGACGAACTGGTGCCAGCGCCCCAATGCCGCGCGAAGGGTAATTCGTGATGGGCTGAGATGATCATGGCCAGCGCGGCCTGATAGTTCTCGGGTGAAAGATACCAGTTGTGGGTCCATGCGAGTTGGGCATAGCTGACGCCTTCGCTGGCATTGGCCATCCGCTCCAGCCCGAGGTTGGTGCCATCAGCCAGAATTGCGGCGAGTACCGTGCTGGGGTTGTCGTGCTCCTTGCCTGAGCGCAGGTCACGGAATGCGTTCAAAAAACCAGTGCGTTCGGCGACTTCAAGCAGCAGCTCGGTGATGCGCACGCGGGGAAGCAGGGTATCGAGCTTGCGATCGAGGGCTTCAGCTTCCGGTGGGGTGACAGGCGGCATTTGCTGAAGCTTGAGCCGGTCTCGTTCGAGCGACACTCCCTCAAGCTTGTTTGTTTTCAACTGCTTGGCAAATCGGCGCAGCCGCCAGTCAAGATTTCGTGCCCGGTCAGCGAGGTAGGATGCAGCATTTGAATCGAACGGAAGCACATCCGCCACTTTGGCGGCGTCGCGCCGACCCAGCAAATAGGCATCGAAGCGCTGATAGTTGCGGGTTCCCTCGATCCATACATCACCGGCGCGCAAACGATCACGCAAGGTTGCCATGATCGCAATTTCATAACGTCGGCGGTCGATACGGCCGCTTTCGGTGATGAGACGCTTCCACTGCCGATTGGGGAATGGCAGTGGAACGCCATCGGGAAGGTCGCGCGACTTTCGTGTGTTCGCATCGCGAATGACATCGATGGCTTTGATCAGTGCCGTCCCTGTTCCAGACGCCTTGAAGGTGAAGGCGTCCAGAAATGCCGGGCTGAAACGCCGTAGCGTGGCGTAACGCTCGGTTGCCGTTACCAGTGCGTCCTCGCCGGCAAGATCAGCAAGGGCATCTACTTGGGCCTTTGCCGCAACAAGCCGGTGCCAGCCCACCGCTTCGTCAATCAATTCGAGCGGATCGCCGCCATTCTGGACAGCCTCATCAAGTGCTGTAATCGTGGCGCCAAACAGCCGCATGAGTTGCCCCACCGACTGAATACTATCTTGGTAGCGACGCTCGCGCCCACGCCGCGCGCGCGTGAACATGCCGCCGATAAGTCGGTCAAACATTTGGATCGCGCCATCGGCAAGTCTGGCCTCAAGGTCGATCACTGCGGCCGTCAACGTCGCCCGCCTGCGATTGACGCTGTAATCCGAAAGCAGGAATGCCGGTGCCACGCCGCCCTCGCGGACAAATTGGGCAAAGCGGAATTCCGGAATGGCGCCCCCAACTACCGGGTGGATACCTATGCCGCGAACATAGCGCAGGCGCTCAAGCAAGCCATTGATATTGGCCGCAGTCGGGGCTTCTTCGAAATTACGCAACCACGCCAGCGGTGTCATGCCGAAATCCGGGTTGTTGATTACGAGTTCGTCTAGTCGTGTCAGTCCAGCAGAGCTGAGGCCTTCGACGATTGCGGCTGCGGCAGCTTTGCGTGCGCGTGCCCGGCCAGCAAGACCGGCGCGTTCCAGTGTGTCGCCTGACGGAAGAATGAACCGCTCACCCTTCAGGCCAACCATGAGGGCGCGAACAATCGGTTCACCTCTGTCTGTATACTCGGCGGCTTGCGCGGCAAGATTCAGGGCAAGTGCCAGGTCGCCGCGTCGAAACGGGCGTATGCCAAGATAACGCGCCACGAGATCGGCATGATCGGTACGGGTTTGCGCGCGCTGACCATATGCAGAGAAGGAGGAAGGATCGACGAATAACTGTGCCGCGAGGTACTGAAGAATGACGTCGGGAAGCCCGATCTCGGGTTGCAGACCAAAGCCGGGATGTCGCATCAAAGCGATTTGTGCAGCCAGACCGAGGCGATTTGCTGGACCATAGCGGCGCCCAACCAATTCAACATCTTCCGCAGAAAGGGTATAATGCCCAATGATCGCGGTTTCTTGGACAGGAGGATCGAACAGGCGCCGGCGCTCGTCTCCGGTCAGAAGTCGGCGTCGTGCCATTTTGCTCTCCCGCTGAGGCGAATAACAAAATTGACACCAAAGCGGCTTGCACTGGAGGGAGGCCATTCGTTGCCGGTTGATCCCCGAGCAATCACCCGGCGCAGCAAGACAGTTTGGCGACATCCTTATCAAACGTTTGGGCCGCCAGTTTGAGGCCTTCCACAGTGGTCAGGTAAGGAAATATCGTTGCACCCAATTCCAGGGTGGTCATGCCGTGTTTGATCGCCAGCACCAGTGTCTGGATCGAATCCGCGCCTTCGGGTGCCATGATCTGGCCGCCCAGCAAACGGTCGTTCGCCTTGTCGGCAATCAGTTTGATGAGACCCCGCGTATCGCGTGCTGCCAGTGCCCTTGGCACAGCATCGAGCGGGAGCAGCGAAACCTTGATGTCCAGGCCTTGCGCCCGTGCTGTCGTTTCAGTGAGGCCGGCGCTGGCGACTTGCGGGTCGGTGAAGACGACGGATGGCATGGAGGAATTGTCGTAGCGGTATTGGTTGCCCGTCACCGCGTTGCGCGCGGCCAGTTTTGCGCCATAGGCGGCCATGTAGACGAACTGGTCCCGTCCCGTTACATCGCCCGCCGCGTAAATGCCTGGAACCGACGTTTCGAGGTGGTCATCGACGACGATTCCACCATTACGGGCAAGCACTATGCCGCGCTCCTCCAGCCCAAGCCCGTCGCTATTGGGTCGGCGTCCGGTGGCGATGAGCACCTGTTCCGCCGCGACTGTGTCACAATGCCCCTCGCAGGTCAATTCGACCCCGCTCTGTGTTTGGGCGATACGCTGATAGCCGACACCTGCGCAAACCCGCACGCCCTCGGCTTCCAAATAGTTTTTCAGCGCGGCACTCACTTCCGGGTCCATTTCGGGGAGCAGGCGGCTTCGGCAGCAGATGGTGACATCAACGCCCAGACGCGAAAACATCTGTCCCAGTTCTACCCCGATCACCCCGCCACCGATCACCAGCAGCGATTTGGGCAAGCGATCCAGCGCCAGCGCCGATGTGCTGGTTAGGTAGGGCACGCTGTCCATCCCCGGAATCGGCGGCACGGCGGCGTGCGCACCCATCGCCAATATGACCTTGCCGACCTTCATGGGCGCATCGCCGACAATCAGCGCACCATCGGCAAAGCGTGCCTTGCCCTCGATATAGCTCACACCGTCATAGGCGGGCAGCAGATCGACATATTTTTTTTGGCGCAGCGTCGTGACAAGATCGTCCTTCGACGCCGCCAATACGGACCAGTCATCCATCTGGACAGCGCCCCCAAGGCCGGGAAAGCGCGCGGCGGCAAGCCCACCATGCACCGCTTCGGCGGCGCGGATCAGCGTCTTGGAAGGAACGCAGCCAACATTGACACAGGTGCCGCCAATCGTGCCGTGACCGACGAGCGCCACTTTCGCGCCCAGATCGGCAGCGGCGATCGCGGCGGAGAACCCGGCAGAACCCGCGCCGATGACGGCCACGTCAAATCCTTCCTGCCCGGGGCGGTTGCAACAGTCGTTCATTGCTTATCGCTTTCTTGAGGCGCTGGCGGCGCCCCGCTCAGTTTTGAATAGCGCGCGCCGGATAACCCGCGTTGGTTGATGCAGCGGCAATCGCAGCAGCATTGGTGCGGCGCGGGTTATAGGTTGCGCGCGCGGTCTTGGCTGCGAAATCGACCGTGACCGCCGTTACCCCGGCGACGCCTTCCATCGCCTTCTTCACGGTGATCGGGCAGGTGGCGCAGGTCATGTTCTCTATGGCAAAGGTGGTTTGCTTCTGAGCGGTTGCGGTAGCCGCGGGGCGATCTTGCGCCGTGCCACTAACTGCATAGGCGACCCCGCCGCCAGCCATAGCCAGCACGGCCATAGCGATACATACTGTCTTTTTCATGGGTATTTCCTTTCAATAGAACCAGGGTGCCCACCAGTCGATGGTGAGCGCCAGGATGGCGACGGCAAGGCCCAGCCACAGCACCGCCTTGGTGGTCCAAGCCGATTGTGGACGAGCGCAGTAGGAACCGTCTTCACAGGGCGGTTTCGGCTTGAAATAGACATGCCAGAAGCCGTAGCCGAGCAGCGCGAGCGTTACGCCTGCGACATAGGGCTTGTAAGGTTCGAGCGCCGTCAGGTTGGCGATCCACGCGCCGGAAATTCCGAGCATAACCAACAGTAGCGGGACGACGCAGCAAGCCGAGGCGAGCCCCGCGCCGATCAATGCGCCCGCCGCAACCCAGTTTGCCTGCTTCGGCTCGTGGTTTTCGGTGAGGGCTGGCTGTCCCGCTTCCGGCGTTGAGACCATGGCTTGAATCCCTTGTTCCAACTGAGTGATTCGCAGTGTAGGCTCTGTAGCCACTACAGACTCAAGAGGTATTTTCATGGAGCAACAGGTCGGCATCTTGCGTGCCCAGCTTGCCCGGAAAACAGGCTGCAATCTCGAAACCATCCGCTATTACGAGAAGGTGGGATTGCTGCCGGGGCCGCCTCGCAGTTCCAACGGCTACCGCGTCTATTCGCCGGAACTGGTGCAAAGGTTGCAGTTCATCCTGCGCGCGCGCGACCTTGGCTATGCAATGGATGAGATACGGTCATTGTTGTCGCTCACCGATACCGGTGCACAAACCTGCGCGGAGGTTATGGCGAGAACCGAACTCCACCTTGAAGATGTCCGCCGCCGCATTGCAGATTTGCAGAAGATAGCGGTGACGCTGGCGACCACGTTAGCCAGATGCACTGGAGATGACGTTGCCGAATGTCCCCTCCTGGAAGCACTCCAGTTTTTACCCCATCAAGGCAATTGACGCCATCTTTGAGGGATTTGATTTTGTGATGTCAGCTTGGAGTATAGCCTAACCGGACGTCAGGGCGCTACCGCGGTTTCTGTCAGATTAGGGTACTAAACGGAATTTGTTGACGAATGTCGTTGCGTATCATAGATTTCAACCTGACATTTTGATGGAGAGAGTGCGCAGTGAAGGGGCAACGGATCGGCTATGTCCGGGTCAGCACGTTCGATCAGAATGTGGATCGCCAATTGGAAGGTCAGTCGCTCGATCGGACCTTCACCGACAAGGCATCGGGCAAGGACGTCAACCGCCCCCAGCTTGAGGCTCTGCTCACTTTCGCCCGCGAAGGCGATACCGTCGTCGTCCACAGCATGGATCGGTTGGCCCGCAATCTGGATGACCTGCGCAAGCTGGTCCAAGGCCTCACCAAGCGAGGTATCCGGATCGAGTTTGAGAAGGAAAGCCTGTCCTTCTCGGGGGAGGACTCCCCGATGGCCAATCTGATGCTCTCGGTCATGGGTGCGTTTGCTGAGTTCGAGCGCGCCCTGATCCGCGAACGGCAACGCGAAGGCATTGCGATCGCTCGGCAGCGCGGCGCCTATCGGGGGCGGAAACGGTCGCTCTCGGATGAGATGATTGCCGATCTGCACCGCCGCGTTGCCGCCGGTGAACGCAAGGCGACCATCGCGCGCGACATGGGCATCAGCCGCGAAACCCTCTACCAGTACCTTCGCGCCGCTGCCTGACACCAATGTTCACATTATGTCCGGAAAATCGTTGTTCAGCGTACAAAGCTTGAGGTGACGCCACCAAGCTCCACGCAAGGTGCGATGCCAGAGGTCTCCCGCTCGGCTTCGTGCTGACACCGGGACAGGCCCACGATGTGCAGGGCTTTGCTCCACTGTTCCGCATGATAACCGACCGGATCGAGGCCTTCTTGGCCGATCGGGGATACGATGCCGATGCCATCCGCGAGGAGATCGAGGCGGCAGGCGTCGAGGCCGTGATCCCGGCCAAGGTCAACCGTCGTAACCCCGCTCCGCATGACCGCGCCAAATACAAATGGCGAAACCTGATCGAGCGGCTGTTCAACAAACTCAAGAACTGGCGCAGGGTCGCGACACGCTACGACAAGACCAAGGAATCCTACCTCGGCTTCGTCGCGCTCGCCTCAGTCAAACTCTGGATACCCGTTGTCCACGAAACCTAGATCTCAACAAAATGCAGATTGAGACACCAACTATTAGATGGGCCACATAGAGGCTTGTGTGTCACATCCCTTGAAAAGCGGCTCAACGACACGTTGCTGCCAGTGCCCTCGCCTTTCGCAACAGCGATGGCACCTTTCCGCCGCTTGTCCGAAAGGGATCGCTCAACGGACACCTTGCGCTTGCCAAAGGTCAGACTTCCCTGTCCTCCGCATATCCGGCTGGCCCGCTCTCTCATTGAGGTGGTACGCGCCATGTTCTCACAAGGGGGCCTCATCCGTTACAAATGAACTACGAGCGCCAAACTATAACTCTCGGACGATTACGAGTGGCGTATATCAACCAAGGGCATACGGTTTCCGATGCCGCGGCAGGGCGACTTCGCAACAGTGTTTGTGCCCGCAGAAGAAAGCGGCGTCGCCCGGTCGCACTTCGAGCCCTTTCTTAAAATAGACGAGCAGCCTGTGTGTGGTGGGAGCGCGAGCTTCACCTCCCCCACCGATGTGCCCCAAATTGATGTCGAAAGGTAAGGCGGCATCAATCGGATCCGGCGAGTCGCCCATCCAACGGAAAATCGAGCCTATTCAACAGGCTACGGACCTGTCAATCAGATGCGATTGGCGATTTCTGGTTCAATCAGATTTGATTGGAAAGCTGCCACTTCCAGAGCGCGCTCGCTATCACCCTGTATTACCACGATAATTCTGGGGAATAGATGCTGCGATCCGTCGCGTAGGGTGTATAACGTTCCCCACTGCCCGAGCGGAGCCGGTCTCTGATCCAGATTCGATCCGAGGGATTTGAGGCGGCCTAGCCACGGCGTATTTTCCGTACTCATTCCATACGAAACGCCGAACCGCGTTCTAAGTGCCTGAAAACTGGTGCTGCTGGGGAGGATTGAACTCCCGACCTCACCCTTACCAAGGGTGCGCTCTACCACTGAGCTACAGCAGCGCCGGAACAGGCGCGCCCTATTGTCGCGCTGCCCCCCATTGTCAAGCGGGGGTTGATGACGGCGCGTCTATTCTCCAAGGCGTTTCATATGAGTGAAGAGCCCCGCAAGAATCTTTCCCGTGAGGAGCGCCTAGCGGCGAAGCTGCGCGAAAATCTGCGACGCCGCAAGGCGCAGGCGCGCGCGCTTGGTGATTCGGATAGCGCGCGGCCCCTTCCCAATTCACCCCCGGAAAGCTAACGCGGCGCCCAGAGATTGATCGTCTGGACCAAGCCGCCCGCTCCCTGCGCCCTTCCACCCGGAGCCTATCGGGTTACCATCCGGGTGGAAGGGCGGGGGAGTGGGCGGCGCGGCACAACGGAGAAAGAATGCCCAAGCTCATCCTTGTTCGCCACGGCCAGAGCCAGTGGAACCTCGAAAACCGCTTCACCGGCTGGTGGGATGTTGACCTTACCGAAAGGGGCATAGCCGAAGCGATCGCAGCGGGCGCGTTGATGAAGGACAAAGGCGTGCTGCCGTCCTATGCCTTCACCTCGCTCCAGACCCGCGCGATCAAGACGCTGCATCTGGCGCTCGAAGCGGCGGGACGCCTGTGGATCCCCGAGGTCAAGGACTGGCGCCTCAACGAGCGGCACTATGGCGGGCTGACCGGGCTCGACAAGGCCGAAACTGCGGCAAAGCATGGCGATGATCAGGTGAAGATCTGGCGCCGCAGCTTCGACATTCCGCCCCCGGTTCTGGAAGCGGGGAGCACCTATGACCTCGCGTCAGACCCGCGCTATGCCGGGATTGCCATCCCCAACACCGAAAGCCTCAAGCTGACGATCGAGCGCGTGCTGCCTTATTGGGAAAGCACGATCCTGCCGATGCTCGCGGCGGGTGAAACCGTGATCATCGCCGCCCACGGCAATTCCCTGCGCGCGCTGGTGAAGCACCTGTCGGGCATTTCGGATGCGGACATCACCGATCTGGAAATTCCCACCGGCCAGCCGATCATCTATGACTTCGATGGCGATCAGGTCGCAGGCGAACGCTATTATCTGAAGGACGCATGATGGACGTGACCGGGGGCAAGGTTGCCATCGTTATGGGGAGCCAGTCGGACTGGCCGACCATGAAGTGCGCCGCCGAGGTGCTCGACGAACTGGAAGTCGCCCATGAAGCGCGGATCGTCTCGGCCCATCGCACCCCTGACCGGATGGTGGCCTTCGCCAAAGGGGCCGAGGGCGAGGGCTTCAGCGTCATCATTGCAGGCGCGGGCGGTGCGGCGCATCTGCCCGGCATGATCGCCAGCATGACCCACCTGCCGGTGCTGGGCGTGCCGGTGCAGTCGAAGGCGCTGTCGGGGCTCGATAGCCTGCTCTCGATCGTGCAGATGCCGGGCGGCATTCCCGTCGGTACGCTGGCAATCGGCGAGGCCGGCGCACGCAATGCCGGACTGATGGCTGCTGCGATCCTCGCGCTGGGGGACGAGTCGCTGTCGGAACGCCTGCAGGACTGGCGTGCCGCGAAGAGCGCCGCCGTGGGCGAGGTTCCGGAGGACTGATGCTTCCACCCGGTTCCACCATCGGCATTCTTGGCGGCGGGCAGCTGGGCCGGATGATGGCCGTGTCCGCGCTCCAGCTCGGCTACCGCGTAATCGGCTATGCCCCCGAAGGCGACAATGTCGCGGCCGATGCCTGTTCGGATTTCATCACCGCCGATTGGGACGATGCGGCGGCGCTCGCGCAGTTCGCGGCGGCCTGCGATGTGGTGACGTGGGAGTTCGAGAACGTCCCCGTTGCCACCGTCCAGGCCCTGCCCAGCCCCCTGCTCGCCTGCCCCTTGCGCGCTTTGGAGGTCGCGCAGGACAGGTTTCACGAGAAACATTTCGTCAGTCAGCTGGGCGGCACCCCTGCGCCCTATGCGAAGGTCGAGAGCGAGCAGGACCTCGCCGACGCCTTTATCACCATCGGCACCCCCGGCATCCTCAAGACCGCGCGCGATGGCTATGACGGCAAGGGCCAGTGGCGGGTGCGCACGGTGCTGGAGGCGGGCAGCACGCATTTCCCGGGCGTGCCGTGCGTCTACGAAGGCTTCGTCACCTACGAGACCGAATTCTCGGTCATCCTCGTGCGGGGCAAGGACGGAACGATAAAGTTCTGGGATTCGACCGCGAACCTGCACGAAGGCGGGATGCTGGCGCTGTCGGTGCTGCCGGCGGGCGCGCTGGTCGAGGCACAGGTGCGCGAGGCGCGCGATCTGGCGGGCAAGGTGGCCGATGAACTCGGCTATGTCGGCGTCCTCACGCTGGAATTCTTCGCCACCCGCGATGGCCCGGTGTTCAACGAAATGGCGCCTCGCGTCCACAATTCGGGCCACTGGACCATCGAGGGCGCGGCCACCAGCCAGTTCGAAAACCACATCCGCGCGATCTGCGGCCTGCCGCTGGGCGTGACGAAGACCCGCTTCGCCAGCATCGAGATGCGCAACATCGTCGGCGAGGATGCTCTGAAAGCCCACGCGATTCTGGCTGAACCGGGTGAGCCGCACCTCCACCTCTACGGCAAGGCCGAAGCCCGCGAGGGGCGCAAGATGGGCCATGTCACCCGCGTCGGGCACGTGCTGAAATGAAGCCGGAAATCGTGCTGATCTACGCCCGCGCCGCCAATGGCGCGATCGGCAATGAAGGCGACCTGCCCTGGCGCCTGCCCGCCGATCTCAAGCGGTTCAAGGCGCTGACCATGAACAAGCCGATGGTGATGGGCCGCAAGACCTTCGAGAGCCTGCCCGGCCTGCTCCCCGGCCGCCGTCATATCGTGCTTTCCCGCCGTGACTGCTTTACCGCCGAGGGTGTGGAGATGGCCGGATCGGTGCAGGAGGCACTGGCGCTGGCGGCGACAGGCAATGACAGCGGCGAGGTCGCGGTGATCGGCGGGGCGGCGATCTACGACGTGTTCATGCCGCTTGCCCACCGCATCGAGATGACGCAGATCCATGCCGATTATCAGGGTGATACCTTCATGGCCGAGCCGGGACGCGAATGGGTGCTGACCGCGCGCGAGGATCACGCTGCGGCAGGCGGGCATCCGGCGTTCTCCTTCCTGACCTACCGCCGCGCGGGGGCGCACGCCTGATGCGCTGGCTCGATCACCGCCGCCCGATCCCTGCCGCCCTGCGCGGAGCCATAATCGCGCTCGGCAATTTCGACGGATTCCACCGCGGCCATCAGGCCGTGGCGGGCGAGGCGATCGGGTGGGCCAAGGCGGAAGGCCGCCCCTCGATCATCGCCACCTTCGATCCGCATCCGGTGCGCTTCTTCAAGCCCGACGTGCCGCCGTTCCGGCTGACAACGCTCGAACAGCGGCAGGAGCTCTATCTCGCGGCGGGCGCGACCGCGATGCTGGTGTTCCACTTCGACGCCGAGCTGGCAGGCACGAGTGCGGAGGATTTCATCGCCAAGATCCTGATCGACCGCTTCGGCGCGCATGGCGTGGTGACAGGGGGCGATTTCACCTTCGGCAAGGGCGCCAAGGGCAATGTCGAACTGCTGCGCGATTTCGGCGGCGCGATGGGGTTGCAATCGCGGGTGGTTGAGGCGGTCGCAGAAGGAGGCGAGGTCGTCTCCTCCAGCCGCATCCGCCAGGCGCTGCGCGACGGCGATCCGCAGCAGGCCGCGCGCCTGCTCACCCGGCCCTTCGCGATCCGCGGCATTGTCGAACACGGCGACAAGCGGGGCCGGACGATCGGCTATCCCACCGCCAATGTCGCGATCGACAGCTACCTGCGGCCCAGATACGGCATCTACGCCGTCACGGGCCGCATTCTGGCGACCGGCGAGGTGCTGAAAGGCGCGGCCAATATCGGCATCCGCCCGCAATTCGAACCGCCCAAGGAATTGCTCGAACCCTATTTCTTCGACTTCTCGGGCGATCTCTACGGGCAGGAAATCGAAGTCGCCTTCCACCATTACCTGCGCGGCGAGGCGAAGTTCGACAGCCTTGAGGCGCTGATCGAACAGATGGACAAGGATTGCGCCGAGGCGCGGCGACTATTAGGGCAGCGCGGAATTTGAACCCAGCCCGTTCGTCTCGAGCGGAGGTTCGAGCGCAGCCGAGAACCGCAGTCGAGAGACCCCGCGCCAATGTGTCTCGACTTCGCTCGACACGAACGGAAATGTGAAGTGCGATGACCGACGAAACCACAGCGCGCGCCAAAGAAGCGAAAGACTATCGGGACACCGTCTTCCTGCCGAAGACCGATTTCCCCATGAAGGCCGGCCTCCCCCAGAAGGAGCCGGGCATTGCCGCGCGCTGGGAGCAGATCGGGCTCTATGACGCCCTGCGCAAAGCCCGTCGGGGTCGGGAAAAGTTCATCCTTCACGACGGCCCGCCCTATGCCAATGGCGACATCCACGTGGGCCATGCGCTGAACCACATCCTCAAGGACATGGTCTGCCGCACCCAGAACCTGCTGGGCCGCGATGCGCCTTACGTGCCCGGCTGGGACTGCCACGGCCTGCCCATCGAGTGGAAGGTCGAAGAGCAGTATCGCAAGGAGAAGAAGGCCAAGCCCGTCCTCACCGGCGCGGGGCGTGACGAGGCGGCGGTCATGGCGTTCCGCGACGAATGCCGCGCCTATGCGCAGAAGTGGGTCGACGTGCAGCGCGGGCAGCTGAAGCGCCTCGGCATCATGGGCGATTGGGACCACCCCTACCTCACCATGCAGAAGGAGAGCGAGGCGGTGATCGTCGCCGAGCTGCTCAAGCTGGCCGAGGCGGGGAACCTCTATCGCGGCTCGAAGCCGGTGATGTGGTCGCCGGTCGAACAGACCGCGCTGGCTGAGGCGGAGGTCGAATACGAGGACATTGTTTCCACGCAGATCGACGTGGCGTTCGAGATTGTGGAATCGCAGTCGCCGACGATCCAAGCACTTCTCGACAAGGGCTGGCCGGTCGCAGCTGTCGTTTGGACGACAACTCCTTGGACGATCCCCGTCAACCAAGCGATCGCATTCAGCGAAACGACGGATTACGTTCTATTCTACGAGGGCGGTGGCGTTCAGCACTATCTGGTCGCGGCTGACCTCGCCAGGCAATTCGAACGACGCGCTGGCTTGATTTCTGGTCCTGACACTTATGAGCTTCCAAAAGAGGGTGATCCGTCCTGTTACATCTATGCTGAGCGGGTGAAAGGCTCCGAACTCGCTGGCACCCTCGTCCGCCACCCGATGCACCACCTCGGCGGGTTCTACGCGACCCCGCGCCCGTTGTTGCCCGGCGACTTCGTCACCACCGATAGCGGTACCGGCCTCGTCCACATGGCGCCCGATCATGGCGAGGACGACTTCGACCTCTGCAAAGCCAACGGCATCAACCCCGTCTTCGCGGTGATGGACGACGGGCGTTATCGGGACGACTGGGGCTGGCTGGGCGGCGCGGACGAGCGCCGCATGAGCGTCATCAACCCCAAGTTCAACGCGCCCGACGGCCCGATCTGCTCGGACCTGCGCGAAGCGGGCGCGCTGCTCGCCGCGAGCGCGGATTACGCGCACTCCTACCCGCACTCGTGGCGCTCCAAGGCCAAGGTGATCTTCCGCTGCACCCCGCAATGGTTCGTGCCGATGGACAAGCCTTTGCCGGGTGTCTCGACTTCGCTCGACACGAACGGAGTTGAGAGCACCACCCCCCAGCCGTTCGCGTCGAGCGAAGTCGAGACGCTGAGAAGCACCGCCCTCGCAGAAATCCAGCGCGTGCAGTTCATCCCCGAAAAGGGCCGCAACCGGATCGGTGCGATGGTCGAAGGCCGGCCCGACTGGGTGCTCTCCCGCCAGCGCGCATGGGGTGTGCCGATCACGCTGTTCGTGCGGCCTGACGGCTCCTATCTGCAAGACCCCGCCGTCAACGCCCGCATCGTCGCGGCGGTGAACGCGGAAGGCATGGACGCGTGGAACAGCGCCAACAAGGCGGCGTTCCTTGGGCCCAACTACGACCCCGACGACTACGCAATGGTCACCGACATTCTCGACGTGTGGTTCGATAGCGGCTGCACTCACGCCTTCGTGCTCGAAAGCGGGCGCTGGCCCGACCTGCAATGGCCCGCCAACCTCTACCTCGAAGGCTCCGACCAGCACCGCGGCTGGTTCCAGTCCTCGCTGCTGCAATCCAGCGCCACGCGCGGGCGTGCGCCTTACGATCAGGTCTTGACCCACGGCTTCACCATGGATGCCAAGGGCAAGAAGATGTCGAAGAGCCTCGGCAACACGGTCGATCCGCTGAAGGTGATGGAAACCTACGGCGCGGACATCATCCGGCTGTGGGCGCTTTCGGTCGACTTCACCGAGGATCACCGCATCGGCGACGAGATCCTCAAGGGCGTCGGCGACCAGTATCGCAAGCTGCGCAACACCTTCCGCTACCTGCTCGGCGCGCTCGACGGCTTCGTGGGCGACATGAGCGATGCGGGGGAATTGCCGGAGCTGGAGGTCTATATCCTCGCACTGCTGTCCGAACTGGACGGCAAGCTGCGCGCGGCGGCTGAGGCTTACGACTTCAACCTCTACACCCGCCTGCTGGTGGATTTCTGCAACGAAGACCTCTCGGCCTTCTTCTTCGATATCCGCAAGGACTCGCTCTATTGCGACGGGCCGGATTCGACCACGCGCAACGCCTATCGCACGGTGCTCGACCTGCTGTTCCACGCGCTGGTGCGCTATGCCGCGCCGGTGCTGGTGTTCACGGCGGAGGAAGTGTGGCTCTCCCGCTATCCCGAGGACGGCGAGGAAGATGACGCGGGCCAGCGCGGAAGCGTCCACCTGCTCGAATGGCCGAGCGTGCCGGGCGTGCGGGCCGATACCGCCAAATGGGACGCGCTCAGGGCGCTGCGGGATCAGGTCAACGAAGCGATCGAGCCGCTGCGCCGCGACAAGACCATCCGCTCCAGCCTCGAAGCGGAAGTGGTGGTCCCCGCCAGCGCCGTGCCAGAGGGCGTGTCGGACGAACAACTCGCCGAACTGTTCATCACCGCGACAGTCACGCGCGGGCAGGGCGAGAGCGTGATCGTGACCAAGACACAGCACCACAAATGCAGCCGCTGCTGGCGCCATCTGCCCGACGTGGCTGAGGAAGGCGCGCTGTGCGGTCGCTGCGATGAAGTGGTCAGCGCGATGGATGCGGGGGCTGGGGCATGAAGGGCCTTTTCACCCGCAACCGGCTGATCGGCCTGGTGCTGGCGGCCATCGTCGCCATCATCGATCAGGCGGTGAAATGGTACGTGGTCGGCCCGCTCGCGCTCCGGCAAGTCGGCAGCATCGACCTGCTGCCCTTCTTCGACCTCACCTATACCGAAAACCGGGGTGTCTCGCTCGGGATGTTCCAGGCGACCGACATGGAGACGCGCTGGGCGCTGGTGCTGCTGACTGCGGTGATTGCGCTGGTGGTGCTGGTGTGGATGATGCGCGAGAAGGTGCTGGCCGACATCATCGGCCTTGCGCTGATCCTCGGCGGGGCGATCGGCAATATCCGCGATCGCTATGATCTGGGCTATGTCATCGACTATGCCGATTTCCACATCGGGGACTTCCGCCCCTTCCTGATCTTCAACATCGCCGACGCCGCGATCACCATCGGCGTTCTAATCATCCTTGCCCGCAGCCTGTTCGTGCGCGACAAGGAGGAAACCGAAACCGGGGATGCGCCCCGTGGAGAGCCCAATGATGCGTAACCTCACACCCGTGATCCTGCTGGCCGGCGTTTCAGCGATGCTGGCGGCCTGTGGCGGCGGCGGCGGGGTGTTCAACCGCGCCCGTCCCGATGAATTCGCGGTGCAGCGTCAGGCGCCGCTGGTGGTGCCGCCCGATTTCACCCTCACCCCGCCCGCCCCCGGCGCCCCGCGCCCGGCGGAAGGCAATGCGGCTGAGCAGGCGCTTGATGCGCTGTTCGGTGGCCCCGCGCCGCGCAGCCGGATCGAAGCGAGCCTGATCGACCGTGCCGGCAATGCCGCGCCGAGCATCCGCAGCCAGGTCGGCGACACCGGCACCAACACCGTCGCCAAGGGCCGGGTCACCCGCGACATCATCGCCGCACCGGAAGGTGACGGGCAGTCGGCTTCTACCGTAATTCCGAGCGCCTAAAGCCTCGCCGCACTGCGCCTCACGGTCTAGAGCTGAAAACGGTCGCGCAGCGACCGCCATCGCGACCGCCCGCCCGCAGCGCCGAAGGCGCGAGGATTTCGCATCGCGGAGGCGATGCGGACAACAAAAACGTTGAGCCCCCACCCCCGGCCCCTCCCCAAGGGGAGGGGGGTAGAGTCAGTCCTCACCCTCGCGGGTCACCAGCAGCTTGTCGATGCGGCGGCCGTCCATGTCGACCACCTCGAAGCGCCAGCCCTGATCGTTGAAGTGTTCACCTTCGTGCGGCAGTTTCTTGAGCACCGAGAGGGCATAGCCCGCCGCCGTGCCGAACTCGCGGTCCTCGCCATATTCCAGCCCCAACCTGTCAGCCAGAGCGTCGGCTGACAGCGAGCCTGAAACCAGCAAGGATCCGTCCTCGCGCTCGATCACGCTCGGCAGATCGCCATCATCGCTGTCGCTGGCGAAATTGCCGACGATCGCGGTGAGCAGATCGACGGGGGTGACGATCCCTTCGAAATGGCCGTATTCATCATGCACCACCGCCATCGCCACTTCGGCCTGCTGGAGCACCCGCAGCGCGTCCATCGCGTCAAGCTGATCCGGCACCACTTCGACTTTGCGCATCATGTCGCGCAGGGCCACCGGGCGGC
This sequence comes from Porphyrobacter sp. HT-58-2, assembly GCF_002952215.1. Lineage (NCBI taxonomy): Bacteria > Pseudomonadati > Pseudomonadota > Alphaproteobacteria > Sphingomonadales > Erythrobacteraceae > Porphyrobacter > Porphyrobacter sp. HT-58-2. The sequence continues at coordinate 417,156 of NZ_CP022600.1, forward strand.
CCGCCACCAGCGCCGCGAGCACATCGCGCACCTTGACGACGCCGAGGATCGTGTCGGGCGAGCCTTCGGCCACCGGCAGCAGCGAATGGGAGCTGTCTTCGATCGTCTCGCGGATTTCCGCCAGGCCGGCGTCGGCCTCGATCCAGTCGACTTCGGTGCGCGGGGTCATCATTTCGCGCACCGGGCGTTCGGCCAGCCGGACAACGCCGGTGAGGATCTGGCGCTGTTCCGCCTCGATCACGCCTGACCGGGTCGCTTCGGCAAAGATCATGCGCAGCTCTTCGGCGGTAACGGTACCCTCGTCGCCGCCACGAATGCCGAACAGGCGGATGATCGCGGCCGAGCTGGAATCCAGCAGCCACACCAACGGCGCAGCGGCCTTGGCGAGAAACGCCATCGGGCGGGCCATCACCAGCGATACCGGCACCGCCGCGCGCAGGGCCAGCTGCTTTGGCACCAGTTCGCCGACGATCAGGCTGAGATAGGTGGTGAAGGCGATCACCACGGCAAAGCCGGTCTCGTCCGCGAATTTCTCGGGCAGGCCCATGGCCGCCAGCCGTTCGCCCACCGGCCCGCCCAGACTGGCCCCCGAATAGGCCCCGGCGATGATCCCGATCAGCGTGATGCCAATCTGCACGGTGGAGAGGAACTTGCCCGGGTTCGCCGCCAGAGCAATGGCGATGCGTGCACTGGCAGAGCCGGCTTCCGCCTTGGCTTCGAGCGCGCTGGTCTTGGCCGAGACGATGGCGAGTTCGGACATGGCAAACACACCGTTGAGCACAACGAGCGCGAGAATGATGGCCAGATCGATCCAGGGAAAAGGTGTCACGCTGCCCGCGCTAGCACAAACTGCGCGCCGTGCCACCAATCCAGAGCATCCAATGCGACATGGCGCCTGTTGTTCAACATCGGTCAATACAGGCCGCGCCATCGGGTGGAGCGTCAGACCCTGGCCGAAGCCTTGCTGTCATCCGGGCGGCGTGGCATTCTCGGAACAAGACAAGAGGGAGGAATGGCTTATGACGTTTTCACGGATCCTGCTGTCAGGCACCGCCGCGCTTGCCCTGCTGGGCACCAGCGCCTGCGTGACCGACCCCAACACCGGTGAAAGGAAGATCTCCCGCACTGCCATCGGCACTGGCCTTGGCGGCACGCTTGGCTATCTGCTCGGCGGGGCGATCGGCGGCGATGCCGGGCGCATCATCGGTGCCGGGATCGGCGGATCAGCCGGGGCGATCCTCGGCAAGCAGTATGACGACCAGATCAAGGAACTGAAGGAACAGACCGCGGGCAGCGGTGTGGATGTCGAGGAAGTGGGCGATCAGGAAGCGATCCTCGTGCGCCTGCCTGACGGGGTGACCTTCGCCACCGGGTCGGCGGCGATCAATCCCGGCTTCTACGAAACACTCAACAATGTCGCCGAAACGCTGATCAAGTACCCGAACAGCCTGATCGACGTCTACGGCTTCACCGACACCACCGGCTCGCCCGCCACCAACCAGCGCCTGTCCGAACAGCGCGCGCAGGCCGTCGCCGACTATATTGCCGCGCGCGGCGTGGCCCGGTCGCGCATTGCGACACAGGGTTTCGGCGAACAATATGACTATCTGCGCGTCAAGACCGGCGACAATGTCAACGAACCGCTCAACCGCCGGGTCGAGATCAAGATCATCCCGATCAGCCAGGACGATGTGAACGCCGCGCGCGCCGGGAACTGATCGTTTTCGAGGCGGGGCTGCCTCCGCAGCCCCGCTTCCTCGCTCACGCGGCCTGAGGGCCGCATCGCTGCGGACGCGCGGTCGCGCTTGCGGGCCACCCAGATGGGTGGCCCGTTTCAGTTCCGCCCCAAGAATTGTCGAGTTGGTGCTGCTCTACCGGAGCGCCTTGGCCCGCTCCGCCAGCCGCTCCACCGCCGCGGCATGGATCGCGGGCGAGCACACCAGCACGCCGAAATCGCGCGGGTCATGCTTGTTGTAGGCGAGCGGCTGGCCGAAAGCATCGGTGACTTCCGCCCCCGCCTCGCGCGCAATCAGCGTCGCAGCGGCGATATCCCATTCGTAGCCCCAGCGCAGCGTCGCGACCAGATCGGCGCGGTCATCGGCGACCATCGCGATCCTCAGCGCGATCGAATTGGGCTGATCGACCGCGACCAGATCGCTGTCCTCGCGCGGCAGGCTGTGGGTCGGCACCCGCGCACCTGCGAATTCCGTGCGCTGGCTCGCCCGGATCGGCAAGCCGTTGAGGGTCGCGCCCTGTCCCGCCACCGCCAGCCACTCCTCGCCCCGCGCCGGTGCCGCCAGCATCCCGATCAGCGGACGACCCGCGCTCACCAGTGCGACGGAAATCGCCCAGCCCGCCCTGCCGCGAACGAAGTCGCGCGTGCCGTCGACCGGATCGACCAGCCAGATCAGCCCGCTGGCGGTGCGCACCTTGTCATCGGCCGTCTCCTCCGAAAGCCACGCGGCAGACGGCAGCAGGCGATGCAATTCGCGCTTCAGAAACCGGTCCACTTCGAGGTCGGCCTCGCTCACCGGATTGTCAGGACTCTTGTCCCAGCTGCGCAGGGCATGGCCCGCTCCTGGCCAGCGCGCATGGGCGATCCGGCCCGCCTCGCGGACGATTGCTTGAAGGCGATCCCTGTCAATCATGAGAGCCTTGCTGTTGCGCCTGCACAGAGCACTTTTCAAGAGGGTCGATCCGTGCTTAGGCCCCGCGTGGACGAACCTCTCCCCAGAGACACGCATTGAAGGGATCGATACGCAATGAACGTTCACGAATATCAGGCCAAGGAACTGCTCGCCAAGCACGGGATCGCGGTGCCGGCAGGCCATGCCGCGCTCAGCGTCGAAGAAGCGGTGGAAGCCGCCAAGAAGCTGCCCGGGCCGCTCTATGTCGTGAAGGCGCAGATCCATGCAGGCGGACGCGGGAAGGGCAAGTTCAAGGAGCTTCCGGCTGACGCCAAGGGCGGCGTGCGCCTCGCCAAGAGCCTCGATGAAGTGCGCGCCCATGCCGAGGAAATGCTCGGCAACACGCTGGTCACTATCCAGACGGGCGAAGCGGGCAAGCAGGTCAACCGCCTCTACATCACCGACGGCGTCGACATCGCCAAGGAATACTACCTCTCGCTGCTGGTCGACCGCGCGTCGGGCCGCGTCGCCTTCGTCGTCTCGACCGAGGGCGGGATGGATATCGAGACCGTGGCGCATGACACGCCGGAACTCATCACCACCTTCAGCGTCGATCCGGCGCAGGGCTTCCAGCCGCACCACGGCCGCGCGGTGGCCTTTGCGCTGAAGCTTCAGGGCGATCTCAACAAGCAGGCGCAGAAACTCGCCAAGCAGCTCTATGACGCCTTCCTCGCCACCGATTGCGAGATGCTGGAGATCAACCCGCTGGTCGAAAGCGAAGATGGCAAGCTGCTGGTGCTCGACGCCAAGATGAGCTTTGACGGCAACGCGCTCTACCGCCACCCCGATATCGAAGCCCTGCGCGACGAGACCGAGGAAGACCCGGCCGAAGTCGAAGCCAGCGAATATGACCTCGCCTACATCAAGCTCGACGGCAACATCGGCTGCATGGTCAACGGCGCGGGCCTCGCCATGGCGACGATGGACATCATCAAGCTGAACGGCGCCTTCCCGGCCAACTTCCTCGACGTGGGCGGCGGCGCCACCACCGAAAAGGTGACCGCGGCGTTCAAGATCATCCTCAAGGACCCGGCGGTGGAAGGCATCCTCGTCAACATCTTCGGCGGGATCATGAAGTGCGACGTGATCGCCAACGGCATCGTGCAGGCGGCCAAGGACGTGAACCTGCAGGTGCCGCTGGTGGTGCGTCTGGAAGGCACCAACGTGGCCGAAGGCAAGGCGATCCTCGACAATTCGGGCCTCGCCATCGTGAGCGCCGACAATCTGGGTGACGCCGCGCAGAAGATCGTCGCGGAAGTGAAGAAGGCCGCCTGATAGGGCGCCAATACATCCCGGGCGAAGCGGATCGCGTATCATCTTCGCCCGCATTTATGGCAACCCGCCCTGCTTGACGTTTACGTAAACGCAAGCTAGGCGGGCGGCCAAGGCGCTGAAGGGCGTCACGTGATTCTTTGAGAGGAAGGACAAGCCATGAAGATCCTCGTCCCCGTCAAGCGGGTGATCGATTACAACGTCAAGCCGCGGGTCAAGGCCGACGGCACCGGCGTTGACCTTGCCAACGTCAAGATGAGCATGAACCCGTTCGACGAGATCGCGGTCGAGGAAGCCATCCGCCTCAAGGAAAAGGGCGCGGCCACGGAAATCGTCGCCGTCTCGATCGGCCCGGCCAAGGCGCAGGAAACCCTGCGCACCGCGCTCGCCATGGGTGCGGACCGCGCGATCCTCGTCGAGACCGAAGAAGAAGTCGAGCCGCTGGCGGTTGCGAAGATCCTCAAGGCGATTGCCGATGAAGAAGCCCCCGGCCTCGTCATCCTCGGCAAGCAGTCGATCAGCGACGACAGCAACCAGACCGGCCAGATGCTCGCCGCGCTGATGGGCCGTCCGCAGGGCACCTTTGCCAACACCGTCGAAGTCGACGGCGACTCTGTCACCGTGAAGCGCGAAGTTGATGGCGGCCTCCAGACCGTGAAGCTCGCGCTCCCCGCGATCGTCACCACCGACCTGCGCCTGAACGAGCCGCGCTATGCCTCGCTGCCGAACATCATGAAGGCGAAGCAGAAGCCGCTCGCGACCAAGACCGCCGGTGATTACGGCGTCGATCTGACCCCGCGCCTCAAGACCCTCAAGGTCGCCGAGCCACCGGTGCGCCAGGCGGGCGAAAAGGTCGCCGACGTCGCCGCGCTGGTCGAGAAGGTCAAGGCGCTCGGCATCGCTTGAAGCCACTGATTTTTCCCGCGGTGCCGTTCGTGTCGAGCGAAGTCGAGACACACCGCACCGGCCTCTCGACGACGCTCGAGGCGAACGGGACAGGGAATTGAAAGGATTATCAGATGAAGACTCTGGTTCTCGTCGAACATGACAACACCAAGGTGAACGACGCGACGCTCGCGGTGGTCACCGCTGCATCGAAGCTCGGCGAAGTCCACCTGCTGGTTGCCGGTCACAACTGCGGCTCGGTGGCCGAAGCTGCCGCCAAGATCGCGGGCGTGGCCAAGGTCCACGTTGCGGACGATGCGGCTTACGCCAACGGCCTTGCCGAAAACGTCGCCCCGCTCGCCGCCGCGCTGATGGCCGAGCACGACGCCTTCCTCGCCCCCGCCACCACGCAGGGCAAGAACATCGCCCCGCGCGTCGCCGCGCATCTCGACGTGATGCAGGTCAGCGAGATCCTGTCGGTCGAAGGCCCCAAGACCTTCACCCGCCCGATCTACGCCGGCAACGCCATCGCCACCGTCGAATCGACCGATGCCAAGCTCGTCATCACCGTGCGCGGCACCGCCTTTGAAAAGGCGGCGACCGAAGGCGGCTCGGCTGCCATCGAAGCCGTCAGCGGCCCCGGTGATGCCGGCACCTCCAGCTTCGTCAGCTCGGAAATCGCCAAGAGCGAGCGTCCGGAACTGACCAGCGCCAAGATCATCGTCTCGGGCGGCCGCGCGCTGAAGGACGCGGAGACCTTCGAAGCGACCATCACGCCGCTCGCCGACAAGCTCGGCGCCGCCATCGGCGCGAGCCGCGCGGCGGTCGATGCGGGCTATGTCCCCAACGACTATCAGGTCGGCCAGACCGGCAAGATCGTCGCCCCGGAAGTGTACTTCGCCATCGGCATCTCGGGCGCGATCCAGCACCTTGCGGGCATGAAGGATTCCAAGGTCATCATCGCCATCAACAAGGACGAAGACGCCCCGATCTTCCAGGTCGCGGATATCGGCCTTGTCGCGGACCTCTATGCCGCTGTGCCGGAGCTGACCGGCGCGCTGTAAAATCATCAAACATTTGCAGACTTGAGCTTGCAAGAACCTCCGGTAGGATGATCGTCCTACTGGAGGTTTTTTCATGCGATCTGGCTTTCTCGCGTGCTGCGCGCTTGCTGTTTCAGCACAGGCGGCGCTGGCAGCGGACGAATATCCTGCCGACCTGTTGGCGCGCGAAGAGGTCAGCATACTCAAGCCGATCACGCAGTGGAGCATTGATTACGGCGAAAACAAGTGCCGTATCTCTCGCCTGTTCGGGACGCAGGAAGCGCCGCACCTGCTGTATATGGAACAGGCCGCGCCCGGAAACCTCTTTGCGCTGGCCATCGCCGGCTCCGAACTTGGAAAGGTCCAGCGTGACAGCGTCCTTAAGCTGGGCTTGGCCGAAGACCAGATCGCCCGCGAGATTAGCGGATTGACCGCCGATTTCGGCCAGATCGGGCGCGGCGTCATCAAGAAGGACGCGCGGCTTCGCGAAGCCACGCCCCTGAAAGAGGGCGAGGTGCGGTGGCTGAACGGACGGCTCGATCCGAAGGAGGGCGCCGCGATCAAGCGCATCGTGCTGGCCCGCCGCAACAAGGCAGTCGTCTTCGAAACGGGCGCACTGGACATGGCGGCCGATGCGATGAATGCCTGCACCAGCGATCTGTTGGCGCATTGGGGTCTCGACCCCGATCAGCACAAGCAGTTTCGTGCCGCCAGGATTCTCAACATCGACGCGATCGTCAAACGCATCTTCAACACCTACCCGCGCAGAGCCGCGCTGCAGGAGGAAGAAGGCGATGTCAGCACACGCCTGATCGTGGAAGCAGACGGAACCGTGTCGGACTGCATGATCGAAGGGCTGACCGCCAACGAGGCGCTGAAGCCCGAATTGTGCAAGATCCTGCGGGACGCGCGCTTCGAACCGGCCCAAGGCGCGGACGGGCAGCCGATAAGATCATTCTACATCGTCCCGGTTGCCTATCGCCTGTTCTGATCGAAAGGCTGCATCATCCCCACCGGCCCCTGCACAGGTCTGCGTTGATGCAGCGGATCGTCGCAACGTGATGCCGCCTTGTCCGGTCAGAAGCTAAACGCTTCATCGCAAAAGACTTTATTCTGATCGAAGCCTTTGGCAGGTTGCAAGCTTGCCGGAGGTATCCCGATGATCGCACGCAAAGCATCCGCCCCGCTGGCCCTTGCCGGGATAGCGCTTGCGGCCCTTGCCGCACCTGCCCATGCCAAGCCGGTGGTGCTGAAACCCACAACCAACTGGAATGTCGATTATGGCGACGAGGTATGCGCGCTCACCCGCATTTTCGGCGAGGGAAAGAACAGGCATCTCCTGACGCTGAGGCAATATTGGCCTTCCGGGGAGGCCGGCGTCATCGTTGCCGGCCCAGCCTTCCAGAACTTCGCCAATTTCGAGAAAACCCGCTTCCGTGTCTCGGCCGATGATCCAGAACGGGTCGTTCGCCCGATGAAGGGCAGCGCCGGGTCTTTCGGCCCTGCCGTGATCTTCTCGACGATCAGCTTCACCGGAGATCAGCCTGCCCCGAACACGCCGGACAGCCCCGAAGCCAAACCGGCGCTTGAACAGCTTGCCGCCGCCGATGGCGAGAAGGTGCAATATCTCGAAGTCCAGCAAGGCTGGCGCATCATCCGGTTCGACACCGGGCCGCTGACCGAGGCCTTCAGGGTGATGAATGACTGCACCGCCGCGCTTGCGAAGGACTGGGGGCTTGAACCCGAGCGCCTTCGGACAGCGCTGAACGGGCCACGCCTGGTCGATGAGGCTGCGGTCATCAAGGCAATCGTTGCCCGCTACCCCAGAGGCGCGCAGGCAATCGGCGAGCAGGGGGTCATGCGGCTGCGTATGATCGTGAGCCCTCAGGGCGAGGTGGAAGAATGCACTCTGGTCAAGGCAACCGCGACATCGAAGCTGGAATCGCCCGCCTGTGAAGTGATGCAGGCCGCCACATTCGAACCCGCACGCGATGCTACGGGGGAGCCGATCCGGGCATTCTCCGCCACCAGCATCACCTATGTGATCGAATGACAGGCCTCGTCACATCACCACAGTGGTGATGAAATGCAGCGTCATCCCCACCAGCCCGCCGACCAGTGTGCCGTTGATGCGGATGAACTGGAGGTCGCGGCCCACCGCGCCTTCGACCCGGTCGGTGATGGTCTGCGCGTCCCAGCGGCGCACAGTCTCTGACACCAGCCGCACGATCTGGTCGCCATAGCGGGTCGCCACGCCCACCATGGTGCGCCGCGCGAAGCGGTTGATCTGTTCCTGCAACCGCTCGTCCTGCTGGAGCGCCTGCCCCAGCTCTGACAGCATGTTGCGCATATCCGCCCCCATCCCGCTTTCAGGGTCGCGCGCGCGGCGGATCAGCGACTGGCGGATGCGCTCCCACACGCCGGTCCACCACACCGCCACCGCCGGATTGGCGATCAGGTCGCGTTTCATCTCCTCAACCTTGGCGCGGGTTTCGGGATCGTGCTGCAGGTCCTGGCCGAGCTTCGCCAGTCCCTCCTCAACCTTCCCGCGCAAGGGATGGTCGGGGTTCACCAGCACCTCAGCCAGAAGTTTATAGAGCCCGTCGAGCACGTTGGAGGAGATGGTCTTGTCCAGCCCCGTCCAGCGCAGCACGCCCGCCACGCGCTGGTGGATGATGTCGCGCAGGGTGTCCTCGTTGTCCTCGATGGTCAGGCCCGCCCAGCGCACGAAGCCGTCAATCAGCGGCTGGTGACGCTTGTCCGCCATCGCGCTCTCGATCATCCGACCCGCCAGCGGTGCGATGTCGAGCTTGGCGAGCTGCCCCGCCAACCCGGCCCGCACCTGATTGCCGAGCCGGTCGGGATCGAGGCTTTCCAGCACCTCGGCCAGCAGCTCCGCCGCGCCCGAGGTGATCCGCGAACGGTCATCGATGCTGCCATTCGCGCCCCGTTCAGGTGACGCGGCCAGAAACTCCCCCGCCGCCTTGGCAATATTCATGCCGCTCATGCGCCGCGCCACCACTGCTGGCGTGAGGAAGTTCTCGCGCAGGAATTGCGCCATGGTGTCGGCGATGCGGTCCTTGTTTTCCGGGATGATCGCGGTGTGCGGGATCGGCAGGCCGAGGGGCGCACGGAACAGCGCCGTCACCGCGAACCAATCCGCCAGCCCGCCCACCATCGCCGCTTCGGCAAAGGCATTGACATAGCCCCAGGCCGGATGACCCGTCACCGCCAGTGCGTGGGTGGCAAAGAAGATGCCCGCCATTGCCGCCAGCATCCCCGTCGCGGTCCAGCGCATCCGCCGGGCGCGGTCGACCGTGAGCGGCTGACCGCCGAACGTGAGTGGCCTCGAAAGACGCGTTGCCATGACCCGCCCTTAGCGCGGTTGGGGCGTAACAGTCACGCCCTTACCGTCACTCGGCCGGTTCTGCGCCGGGGGGGAGCCGACGCGCCGGAGCAGGCTTCGCTCCGCCGGGAAGGCCGGGGAACGGCAGATCGGGTTCGGAATCGCCCCGCGGACGGGTTTCGTCGCTCCGATCGTCGCCGGGCTTGTAGGTCAGCATCTTCGCTCTCAGCCACGGCCCGACACGCTTTTCGAAACCATCGGCCAGACTGAAGCCGGCCGGCACGATCAGCAAGGTCAGCAAGGTCGAAAGGATCAGCCCCCCGATCACCACGATGCCCATCGGCTGACGCCATGCCCCGTCGCCCGACAGCGACAGCGCCACCGGCACCATCCCCGCCGTCATCGCCACGGTGGTCATGACAATCGGCTGCGCCCGCTTGTGTCCGGCATCAAGGATCGCGTCGAGCTTGCCCACGCCCTTGTTCATTTCCTCGATGGCGAAGTCGATCAGCAGGATCGAGTTCTTCGACACGATGCCCAGCAACAGCAGGATGCCGATATAGACCGGCATGGAATTGGGCAGCCCGATCAGCCAGATCAGCAGCACGCCCCCCAGCGGCGCCAGCGCCAGCGAGGTCATGTTGACCAGCGGGCTCATCAACCGCTTGTAGAGCAGCACCAGCACCGCAAACACCAGCAGCACGCCCGCGATCACAGCGATGATGAGGTTCTGCACCAGCTCCTGCTGCCACTGATCTTCGCCCACCACGTCGCGGATGACGCCGGTGGGCAATTCCTTCAGCACCGGCAGCGCATCGATCTGGGCCTGCGCTTCGCCCTTGAGCACGCCCGCGGCCAGATCCGCGCCGACCAGCACCCGGCGGTTCTGGTTGTAACGCTGGATCGCGGTCGGGCCGGAACCGAAAGTGATGTCGGCCACGCGGCTCAGCGGCACCGATCCGCCATTGGCGGTCGGCACGGGCAGGTTCTCGATCGTGCGGAAATCGGACCGCGATTCGCGCGAAAGCCGCACCACGATCGGAATCTGGCGATCCGAGAGCGAGAAGCGCGCGGCGTTCTGCTCGATCTCGCCAAGCGTCGCGATGCGGATCGTCTGCGACAGTGCCGCGGTCGTGATCCCGAGCTCTGCGGCGATCTTGTCGCGCGGGGTGATGATGATTTCGGGCCGGTTGATGTCGGCGTTGATGCGCGGCGCGACGAGCGATTTCAGCCCCTTCATCTCCTCGACCAGCCGGGTTGCGGTCTGATCGAGCAGTTCGGGATCCGAACCGGCCAGCATCACCGTCATGTCACGGCCCGAACCGAAGCCGCCGGATTGCGATCTGAACCGCACGCGGGCATCGGGCATCCGCGCCAGCACCGGTGCCAGCTCGCGCTCGAAATCGATCGAGCTGCGCTCCCGGTCATCCTTGAGCTTGATGAAGATCGACGAGCTTTCGCCCAGCCGGATGCGTTCCAGCAGACGTTCGACCTCAGGCTCCTGCCGCAGGCGGTCAGCCACGGCGTTGACCGCCGCCTTGGTCTGGGCGAGCGTGGTGCCAGGCACCATCTCGACTTCGACCTGGCTGTTTTCGTCATCGATGTTTGGCTGGAACTGGCCGGGAATCTGGGTGAACAGCACGATCGTCACCAGCAGCGAGAACCAGCCGATGCCGAGCATCCACACCCGGTGATCATAGAACCGCGCAACCATCCAGCGGGTGCCGCTGGCCAGTGCGCCGCCTCCCGCTGCGAGCATTTCGATCAGCTTGAACGTCCCAAGCGCGGCGACGAAGGACGCCAGCGATACGAACAGCACGATCACCACCTCGAACAGCTTGGCAACCAGCGCGTTGGCCATGGTGTTGGTATCGGCCGAGACGACGGCAGCAATTTCCTTGTGCACGCCCAGCCCGAGCAGGCCTTTCCACGGGGCGGCCACTTTCAGCTGTTCGGCAATGGCGGCAGACACGGTGCCGCCCGCCAGTTCGAACATCACCACCGCCGGAACCGCGAGCAGCACGATGACGGTCAACAGCAGCGCCGGGACATAGATGAACCGGTGGCGCGGGCCTTCCAGCCCGGCGCGGCGGGCGCCCATCTTGCCGCTGTCGAGCGTCCAGGCCAACACTCGCATGTACATGTCGAGCGCCGGGCCGCCGCCATGTTCGGCATGGCCTTTGGCCTTGAGGAAATAGGCCGCCATCAGCGGCGTGATCATGCGCGCCACGGCAAGGCTCATCAGCACCGCGACGACCACGGTGATCCCGAAATTCTGGAAGAACTGGCCCGACACGCCCGGCATCAGGCCCACGGGCAGGAACACTGCGACGATGCAGAAACTGGTGGCGACCACCGGCAGGCCGATCTCGTCAGCGGCGTCGATGCTCGCCTGATAGGCGGTCTTGCCCATGCGCATATGCCGCACGATGTTCTCGATCTCCACGATCGCGTCATCGACCAGCACGCCCGCCACCAGCGCCAGCGCCAGCAGCGACAGGAAGTTCAGGTTGAACCCGAGATAGTCCATGAAGAAGAAGGTCGGGATCGCCGAAAGCGGGATCGCCACCGCGCTGATGAAGGTCGCCCGCCAGTCGCGCAGGAACAGGAACACCACCACCACGGCCAGCACCGCGCCTTCGACCAGCGCCCAGATCGAGGACTTGTACTGGCTGCGGGTGTAGGTGGTGTTGGTGGAAAGCTTGATGAACTTGACGCCGGGATTCTCCGCCTCGATCGCATCCATTTCCTTCAGCGCGGCATCATAGACCGTCAGATCGGACGATCCGCGCGCGCGGCTCATGGCGAAGTTGACGACTTCCTTGCCGTTCACTTCGCTGATCGAGGTGCGTTCGGAATAGCCGTCACGCACCGTGGCCACATCGGCGAGGCGCACCGTGCGCCCGCCGCCAAGCTGGATCTGGGTCTGCGACAGGGCATAGGCCGTGTCCGAATTGCCGAGCACGCGCAGCGACTGGCGGGTGCCGCCAATCTCGGCAAGACCGCCTGCCGCATCGAGATTGCTCTGGCGCAGCACGGCGTTGATCTGCGACGCGGTGACGCCGAAGGACTGCATCCGCGACGGGTCGAGGATCACCTCGATCTGCCGGTCGACCCCGCCGAAGCGGTTGACTTCGGCCATGCCCTCGATCTTGAGCAGGCGCTTGGCCACGGTATCGTCGATGAACCAGCTGAGCTGTTCGATCGTCATGTCGTTCGCTTCGACCGCGACATAACCGATCGGCTCGCCCACCACGTTGACCTTGTTGACCTGCGGTTCGAGAATGCCGTCGGGCAGGTTCCCGCGGACGCCGTCAATCGCGGTCTCGACCTCGTTGACCGCTTCGATCAGGTTGGTGCCGATCTCGAATTCGACGAAGGTCTGCGAAGAGCCCTCACGCGCGGTCGACTGGATCGAATCGACCCCCGCGATCGAACGCAGCGCGCTTTCGACCCGCTGCGTGATCTGGTTCTCGATCTCGGTCGGAGAGGCGCCCGGCTGGGCAATCGAGACGCGCACCGCCGGGAATTCGACATCCGGATTGTTGGTCACGTCCATCCGCGTGAAGCTGACAATCCCGGCCAGCAGCAGCACGGTGAAGAACACCAGCGGGATCACCGGGTTGCGGATCGACCAGGCCGAGATGTCGCGTAAAGCCATGAAATTCCTGCCTGTGCCTCGTCGTCCAGCGCCTCGTCCTGAAAGATACGGGCGAACCCGCGGGCAGGATGGACGCCTTGCCTTACTTCTTCAAGGGCTGCGGATTGACGCTTTCGCCCGGATTGAGGAACCCGCCGGCGCGCAGCACCACGCGTTCACTGCCGTTGAGACCGTCGATGATGGCAATGCCGTTGGCCGTCACCGCGCCGGTCTTGACCCCCCGGCGGATCGCCTTGTTGTCCTTGTCGACGACATAGACGAAGCTGCCCTTGTCATCGGCCAGCACGGCGCTTTCGGGGAGAACCGTGGCGCTGAAGCTGCCGGAACCGATGCGCGCCGTGGCAAAGCCCCCGGGACGCAGTTCTGGCGCGAAGCTGAGCGCGATGCGCGCCGTGCCTTGCCGGGTATTCTGATCGATCACCGGGGACAGCTGCCAGATCTGGCCGGAAAACCGCTGATCCGATCCGGTCGGGATCACTGTCGCCATGGTGCCGACAGAAACCTTGGAAAGCTGTTCCTCGGACAGCTGGGCAAGCATTTCCATCTCGCCGCCGCTGGCGATGGTGAACAGCGCCGGGGAACCGCCGCCCACCGTCTGACCCGGCTCGACATTGCGGGCAAGGACATAGCCGGTCGCGGGCGCATAGACATTGAGCCGGTCATTGCGGGCGCGCAGTTCGCGCAGCTGGGCTTCGGCGACCTTGACGCGGGCCACCGCGGCATCGCGGGTCGCGGTCAGGCGGTCGATATCGGCCTTGGAGACGAACCCGCGCGCCACCAGTTGCAAGGCACGGTCAAGGTTCGCCTGAGCGAGATTGGCATCGGCGCGGGCAACTTCGATCTGGGCGGATTGCGCCTCGGCCTGCTGCACCTGCACCGAACGGTCGATCACCGCCAGCACCTGACCCTGCTTCACCCAGTCCCCGGCATCGACCGTCACGCGCAGCACCTGCCCGCCTTCACCCACCACGCCGACCGGCATGGGGCGCCGCGCGGCGAGTGTGCCGGGCGATTCGATCTCTCCCGCAACAGTGGTCTTGCCCGGAGTCACGACCGTCACCGTGGGCGCCTGCGAATTATCGTCCCCGGCCGGAACGGGATCGCCGCCGGCCAGCGCGAAATAGGCGGCGATCGCCAGCAACAGCGCAAACAGCCCTCCGCCACCGACGATCAGCCAGCGCGGAATCGCGGGCGCGCGCAGCGAACGCACGCCGGCAAGCTCGGTCGCGACGCCATCGGCGGCTTCGGCAGTGATGGTCGTTTCGTAATTCATCGCCATTCCCTCACCCAGAGCGATGCGGCAGGATCGGCCTTTCCGCCACTGAGTGTATTACTAGCATAAGTCACCATGCGCAACGCCTCATAGAATGTGCGGCGCTTCCGGGCAATGCATGCATCGACCGGTGACTTACAAGCTAGACGAAGGGCGCAGCCGACGGTTCCCGGCAACACGGCCCGCTTGCGGCAGGTTCTAGCGCACGCGGCCCCGCTGGATCAGATTGACGATGCCCAGCAGCACCGCCGCACCCAGCAGCGCACCGAACACGCCCGACCAGTCCGGCGGCCATGCGGCGATAGTGCCGCCGCCGGTAACAAACGACAGCAGGCTATTGCCGATGAACGAGCCGACCACCCCGACCACGATGTTGGCCAGCACCCCCATCGATGCGTCACGCTTCATCATCAGACTGGCCAGCCAGCCGATCACGCCGCCCATGATGATGAACCAGATGAAACCCAGCATCCCCTTGCCTCCCGCTTTGCGCGCTGCCCGAAAGGGCGGCCCGTTATCGCATCTGCCGCGAAACACCGTTTGCCCGCAACGCCTGACGGGCGAAGCGGGCCTCGGACGGGGTGAACGGAACGCGGGTCAGTACTTGAGCTGGCGCTCGTAGAGATCGCGGTAGTGCTGGATCTTGGTGACGCGCAGGCCGTGCATGCCCGAACGGTCAACCGCGCGCTGCCACGACGCGAATTCCTCAAGCGTGAGGCCATAGCGCGCCAGCGCCTCGTCGAGGGTCAGCAGCCCGCCGTTGACGGCGGCCACAACCTCGGCCTTGCGGCGCACCACCCACCGCTTGGTATCGGGAGAAGGCAGGTCGGCGAGGGTCAGCGGCTCGCCGAGCGGGCCGATCACCTGTGCGGGGCGGATGTCCTGGTTCTCGATCATTGCATTTCTCTCGCATCGCCACGGGGCGCGTCGGGCGCTTTGCCCTCCGCATCGCCGGAGCGGGTCGCTTCGTGGGTCACGGTCTTCGCACCGGAGACTTTAGATTGTCCTAAATCATCACGGTTAACGCCGGGTTCGTCATCGCCGAGCATCGCAAAATAGCTCGCCGCCGCATCCCCGAAGCTGGCAGCAACCGCCTCGATCGGGGCTTGCGATTCGGAGCGCATCAGCAGCCGCAGATCGCGCGCAGCATTGAGCCGGGCGGTCAGCTCGCTCCATTCGACCGCGCGCAGGGCATCGCCAAGACGCCGCTGGCGCAGCGATTCGGAACGCTCTGCGCCTTGGGGAATCGCCGCCGCACGCAACCGGGCGCGTTCGCCGGCATCAAAGGCTCCGGCAGACGCCGCGCGGGACGCGGCGAAAAGGTTGGTTTTCTCGAACATCACCCCCTCTCATAGCCCCAGTGCGTCAAGATCGGGTAAAGCCGCCATTTACCCCTGCTTAGGATTAGTCCGGTCCGGGATGGCAAGAATCGCGCCGCTTCGCGCAGCACTGGCGCGATGGGGAGAGGATCGCTATATCGCGCCCGCTCATGGACACCCCCGCTCTCCTCGATGCCGGCCCGATGGCCGCGCCGCTCCTTGGCCCGGACGAAGCCGCCGCGCTGTTCGATCTGCCGCGTCCCGCCGCCGAGTGCCGGATCGTGGTGGCGATGAGCGGCGGGGTCGATTCCTCGGTGGTCGCCGCCCTCGCCCACGCGAGCGGCGCAGAGGTGATCGGGATCACGCTCCAGCTTTACGATTACGGCGCGGCAACGGGCCGCAAGGGCGCATGCTGCGCGGGCGACGACATCCGCGATGCGCGCGCAGTGGCTGACCGGCTGGGCATCGCCCATTACGTCTTCGACCATGAAAGCGCCTTCCGCGAGGAGGTGGTGGAACAGTTCGCCGACGAATATCTCGCCGGGCGTACCCCTGTCCCCTGCATCCGCTGCAACATGGGGCCGAAATTCACCGACCTGTTCCGCATGGCGCGCGAGCTGGGGGCGGATTGTCTTGCCACCGGGCATTACGTGCGGCGGGTGATGACAGCCGACGGCCCGCAACTGCACCGCGCCTTCGATCCCGCGCGCGACCAGTCCTATTTCCTTTATGGCACCACCGAGGCGCAGCTTGCTTACCTGCGCTTTCCGCTCGGCGGGATGCCCAAGCCGCAGGTGCGCGCGCTGGCCGAAGCGGCGGGCCTGCGCAACGCGGCCAAGCCGGATTCGCAGGACATCTGCTTCGTGCCGGACGGGAACTACGCCAAGATCGTCACCAAGGTGCGCCCCGAAGGCGCAGCCCCCGGCAACATTGTCCATGCCGCGACCGGCGCGGTGCTCGGCGAGCACAAGGGCATCGTCCACTTCACCGTGGGCCAGAGGAAGGGGCTGGAGATCGGTGGCCAGCCCGAGCCGCTCTATGTCATCGGCCTCGATGCGGATCGCCGCGAGGTGCGGGTCGGGCCGAAGCGGATGCTGGCGGTGACCGCCGCGCATATCACCGAGACGAACCGGATCGGCCCGCTGCCCGATGCGCCGCTGACGGCGAAAGTGCGGAGCCTTGCCAAGCCGGTGCCGGTGACGCTCGAAGGGATGCTGGGAGACGGCGCGGCGGTGACGATCCGCTTTGCCGAGCCCGAATTCGGCGTCGCCCCCGGGCAGGCGGCAGTGATCTATGCCGGGGACCGGGTGATCGGCGGCGGGTGGATCGACTCGACCGAGAAGGTGGCGGGCTAGAGGCGCCTTGCCGGCCTTGCACGCAGGCCGCTCGCAGAATGGCACTCACCCGCCGGCTGGTCGCGCCAGACCCCGCCTTGCCCCTGCCTTGACCCCTGCCTGACCTGCCTCAGCCTGCCCTCAAATCGGGTGTTTCACGTGAAACATCGGGAAGCAGGAGAGGTCGCACGGATTACCCGTCCCACGGTTCCAGCACGCAGCCATACCCCTCGCGATAGGTCGCGGTCGCCTCGGCGACCAGCGGGAAGCGGGCGGTGACGCTCTTGGCTTCGGGGTTGTCGCGCAGGGTGACGGCCTCCATCCCGGCGAGCTTGTCCTTGGCGCAATCCTCAAGGCTGCGTCCGGCGACAAAGCGGCACGAACAGGCAACCCGCGCGGAGTAGGCCGAGGCGATGCTCCCGTAACCATTGATCGGTTCGCGGAAGGCCCACGCCGCCCCGCCCGCCCCCAGGGCGATGATCGCCAGCAGCCACAGGCCCCAGCGCGCGCGGCGCCTTGCGGTCGAGGAGGGTGATTTCGCCATTGCCAAGCCTTCGTCCATCGGGAATTGAGGGCGCGATGACCCTCCGAGATGCTGTCCTTAATCGTGCGCCCCTGATCGCGCCAGTCCTGCTTGTTCTGTCGGCTTGCGGCACCGCCCCGCCTGAAGACGAACCCCTGTCGGAAGCCGCGCTGGCCGCCGTCACCGACGATGCCGGCGCGCCGAAGGATCAGCTTGCGCGGGCGGTTGATGACCTGTTCACCGCGCCCGGCGTGGGCGAAACCCGGGCGGTCTTGGTGATGGCCGACGGCAAGATCGCGGCGGAACGCTATGCCGAGGGCTACGGCCCTGAAACCCGGTTCATCAGCTGGTCGATGGCCAAGACCGTGACCGGTATTCTGATCGGGATGCTCGTGGCCGACGGCAAGCTTGCGCTCGACGATCCTGCTCCCGTCCCGCTGTGGCAGCGCCCCGGTGATCCGCGCGCCGAGATCACTCTGCGCCACCTGCTCCAGATGAGGAGCGGCCTCAGGCACACCGAAAGCGGCGATCCGCCTTATGAATCCTCCGAGGTCAGGATGCTGTTCCTCGACGGGCGCGACAACATGGCCAAGTGGGCCGAGGAACAGCCGCTGGAGGCCGAGCCGGGCAAGCAGTTCGAATATTCGAGCAACACCAGCGTGATCCTCGCGGACATCGCCGCGCGGGCGCTGACCAGCAGCACCAGACCCGAGGCGCGGCGCAAGGCTGTGGCGGATTATCTCCAGGTGCGCCTGTTCGGCCCCCTCGGCATGACCAGCATGGTGCCTGAATTCGATGCCTCAGGAACGCTGATCGGCGGCAGCCTGATGCACGCGACCGCGCGCGACTGGGCGAAGCTCGGCGAGATGCTGCGCCAGAAAGGCCGCGCTCCGGGCGGTGAACAGCTCGTACCTCAACGCTGGGTGGAGGCGATGGTCACGCCTTCACCGCCAGCCCGCACTATGGCTTCCAGACTTGGCTCAACCGCCCAATTCCCGGCGCTCCCGCGAACGAGCACCCCCTGCTGCCCGACCGCGCGCCGCAAAGCCTGTTCTCGCTGATCGGGCATATGGGACAATATGTCATGGTCTCACCCAGTCAGCGGGTGACTTTGGTGCGGCTTGGCCATTCGGACAGCGCCGAGCGCAAGGCGATGCTGCAACAGGCGGCAGATGTGCTGGAATTATATCCCACGTCTTAGTTTTCCGCACGCCATCCGGCGCGCGGTCCTCGCTAGACGCGCAGCAAGCTGCGCCCGCTGCGGGCGGGCGGTCGCCCTTGCGGTCGCTGTGCGACCGATCAGAGGTAGAAAGCGCCCTCGACCACGGTGACGCATGGCCCACCCAGCCATGCGCGGTCGCCGTCGAGCCTGAGCGTCAAATCCCCGCCGCGCGTGGATGCCTGATGCGCGGTGAAGCTGTCCCGCCCCAGCCGCCGCGCCCAATAGGGGGTCAGCACCGCGTGAGCCGAGCCGGTGACCGAATCCTCGTCCACCCCGCCGCCGGGGACGAACACCCGGCTGACAATGTCGGTGCGCTCGCCCGGGGCCGTGACGATAAACTGGTCCTTGCCCAGCAGTTCGAGGCCGCGAATGTCGGGCGTCAGCGCGCGGATCGCGGCTTCGTTTTCGTAAAGATAGATGTTGTAGCCCAGCTCTGACCGGAACACCTCCAGCGGCGCAGCCCCCAGCAGGCGGATCGCTTCGGCCTGATTGGCGGGGGTATCGGCCTCGGTCACTATCGCGGGAAGCGCGAGTTCATAGCCATCACCAGCCCGCACCACCTCCAGCACACCCGACTTGCGGGTGCGGAAAGTCACCCTGTCTCCCCCGTCGCGCTGCAAGAGGACATGCCCGCTCGCCAACGTTGCATGGCCGCACAGGGCGATTTCATAGGTGGGGGTGCACCAGCGCAGCTCCCAATCAGCCGCTCCGCTCGCGTCGCGCACCACGAAGGCGGTTTCGGCGAAGAGGTTTTCCGCCCCGATCTGCACCAGCACATCGTCCGGTAACCATTCATCAAGCACCATCACCGCTGCCTGATTGCCGCCGAAAGCCTGCGCGCTGAAGGCATCGACGTGCCAATAGGGGATCGCGGTGCTCACGGGTAAAGCAGCGTATCCGCCCACGGCGCATCCGGGCCGGAGCGGGTGAATTCGCGGCGGTCGTGGAGGCGGTTGTCGCGGTCGATCCAGAATTCGATCCGGCGCGGCGAGAGCGTGAAGCCGGTCCAGTGTGCCGGGCGCGGCACCTTGCCTTCCGCCTCGTGCGCGGCCCACAGCTCCTGCACGCGAGCGAGGTATTCGGCCCGCTCAGGCAAGGGACGCGATTGGTCGCTGGCGGCGCTGCCGACCTGGCTCTTGTAAGGGCGCGAGTGGAAATAGGCGTCGGCGCGCTCGGGACTGACTTCGGTCAGCGGCCCTTCGATGCGAATCTGACGGCGCAGGCTCTTCCAGTGAAACAGCAGCGCGGCCTGCATGTTGGCGCGAATCTGCCCGCCTTTGCGGCTTTCGGCATTGGTGAAGAAGGTGAACCCGCCGCCTTGCATCTCGTCCTTGCCGTGGCCCTTCAACAGCACCATCCGCACCGAAGGCGCCGCATCCGCCGTCGCCGTGGCGAGCGCCATGGCGTTGGGATCGTTGATCTCGCCCACTTGCGCTGCGGCGAACCACTCCTCGAACAGGGCAAAGGGATCGGCCCCGGCGGGCAGGACGCTATCGGCCAGCTGGGCATCGTCGAGGGGGGTGGCGTCGGGCATGAGCGATGGTTCCTTGGTGATCCGGGGCGGGACATAGGCATGCTTGCTCCCTACGGAAAGTGCAGCCCTTGCAATTTCGCCAGTCCCTTGCACCCAGCGCAAGCTTGCGCGCAGCCGCTGTTGCACCTAGCTAACACGGCATGCGCGATCCCTACAGCACTCTTGGCGTCCCCCGCACCGCGTCCGAAGCGGACATCAAGAGCGCCTATCGCAAGCTCGCCAAGGAGCTGCACCCGGATCGCAACAAGGACAATCCCAAGGCGGCGGAGAAATTCTCCGAGGTGACCCGCGCCTATGACCTGCTGTCGGACAAGGCCAAGCGCGCGCAGTTCGACCGGGGGGAAATCGACGCCGAGGGCAACCCTGCCAACCCGTTCGCGGGGATGGGCGCACGGCCGGGCTATAGCCGCGGCGGTGCCTATGGCGGCGGGCCGGGGGGTGGCGATTTTGGCGGGTTCGGGGCTGATGATGTCGACCTTGGCGACCTGTTCGAAGGGCTGTTCGGCGGACGCGCGCGCCAGCAGCAGCCTCCGCCGCGGCGCGGTTTCGGGCGTCAGCCTCCTCCGCCCCCACCCAAGCGCGGCGCGGACATCCAGTATCGCCTTGCCGTGCCTTTCGTCGAGGCCGCCGCCGGACGCGACCAGCGGATCACGCTGGCCGATGGCAAGGCCATCAACCTCAAGCTGCCCGCCGGCGTCGAAGACGGCACGATGATGCGCCTCAAGGACAAGGGCCATCCCGGCCCGGGCGGACATGGCGACGGGATTGTGATGGTCGAAGTCGGCAGTCACCCCTTCTTCCGGCGTGATGGCGACAATATCCGCATGGACCTGCCGATCACGCTCGACGAAGCCGTGCGCGGCGCGAAGGTGAAATGCCCCACGGTCGACGGCGCGGTGATGCTGACGATCAAGCCGGGCTCGTCGGGCGGCACGGTGCTGCGCCTTGGCGGCAAAGGCTGGACGAAGAAAGCGGGCAAGACTGTCGACGGCAAGCCCGAACGCGGCGATCAGCTGGTAACGCTCGAAATCCAGCTCCCCGCCGATCTCGCCGCACTCGAGGAACGGCTCGAAGGCTGGGTCGACATTGCCCGCCCACGGGAGAAGTTCGGCCTTTAAGGCCGGGCGGCGGGCCAGCAGCCGGTGATCGATGCCGCCTTCCCCCGCCAGGTCATCGCGGTCATTCGCCGCGTTGTCGGCGGCACCTATGACGACGGCTTCATCCACGCCGGCAACCTCGCCTATCTGTCGATGCTGGCGATCTTCCCGTTCTTCATTCTCGGCGCGGCACTGTTCGAGTTGATCGGCGGACGCGACAACGCGCTGGGGCTGATCGAGGCGGTCGCCCGCGCGCTCCCGCCCACAGTCGCCGCAGTGATCGAACCGGTCGCCAAGGACGTGATCTATGCCCGTTCGGGCTGGCTCTTGTGGCTGGGGGCAGCAGTGGGGCTGTGGACCGTGTCGAGCCTGATCGAGACGATCCGCGACATCCTGCGCCGCGCCTATGGCACCCGCCCCGTCGATGCAGCCTGGAAAACGCGGCTGTTTTCGGCCGGGCTGACGCTGGCGGCGGTGGTGGTGCTGATGCTGTCGCTGTTCGCACAGGTGGTGATCGGAACGGCGCAGCAGGTGATCCGCGCCCTGGTGCCGCAATTGGGGGAACTGATCGGCACATTGCAGCTTACGCAGATCGTCCCCGCGCTCGGGCTGACGGGCTCGCTTTATGTGCTGTTCGCCTCGCTCACCCCGGCGGAGTATCGCGGCAAGGGCTCGTCCAAGTGGCCCGGTGCGCTGTTCACCGCGCTGTGGTGGCTGATCGTGGCGGCAGCCCTGCCGGTGGTGCTGCGGCGTTTCTTCACCTACGATCTCACCTATGGCAGTCTGGCCGGGAGCATGGTGACGTTGCTGTTTTTCTGGCTTGTCGGGCTTGGCCTCGTTATCGGCGCGGAACTGAACGCGGCGCTGGCGCTTGAGGGGCAGGACAAGACCCCGGACGAACCGCTTGAGGAGAATGCGTAAATGAACGGACTGATGGCAGGCAAGCGCGGCCTCATCATGGGGCTCGCCAACGACAAGTCACTGGCCTGGGGCATCGCCAAGAAACTGGCGGAACAGGGGGCAGAGCTGGCCTTCTCCTATCAGGGCGAGGCGCTGGCCAAGCGGGTGATCCCGCTCGCCGCCGAACTTGGCAGCGATTTCACCTTCGAATGCGATGTGTCGCGGATGGAATCGCTCGATGCTGCCTTCGCCGCCCTCAAGCAGCGCTGGGACACGATCGATTTCGTCGTCCACGCAATCGGCTTTTCCGACAAGAACGAGCTGCGCGGCAAATATGTCGACACCAGCCTCGACAATTTCCTGCTGACCATGAACATCTCGGCCTATTCGCTGGTCGCCATCGCCCAGCGCGCGAGCGCGATGATGCCGGAAACCGGGGGTGCGATCCTGACGCTGAGCTATTATGGTGCGGAAAAGGTCGTGCCGCATTACAACGTCATGGGGGTTGCCAAGGCGGCGCTGGAGACCAGCGTGAAGTATCTCGCCAATGATCTCGGCCCGCGCAATATCCGGGTCAACGCGATCAGCGCCGGGCCGATCAAGACGCTGGCGGCCAGCGGAATCGGCGATTTCCGCTACATTCTCAAGTGGAACGAGTATAATTCCCCGCTGCGCCGCAATGTCACGATCGAGGATGTCGGCGGGGCGGGTCTCTACCTGCTGTCCGACCTGTCATCGGGCGTGACGGGCGAGACGCACCATGTCGATGCAGGCTATCACGTTGTCGGCATGAAGCAGGAAGACGCGCCCGATATCGCCCTGTCCTGAAGTCGCAACCCCGGCAGGCAGGCCATGCACGCCATGCGCGTGAATGGTCTGACCGGCTTGCTTGGCTTCAGCCGCAAGCAAGCGTCGTTGTGAGCCGCCTGGTGTCAGCCATCAGAACTCACCATAAGGGCTGATGTCGGACATTAGGCCACCACCATCCTTCACCACGCGAGTTTCAGATAGGTTCTCGACGCGCCTGAACAGATATTCGTACATCACCCGGTCATTCACAATCAGTTCTGCCCGCGAAGAAGCAAAGGCGCCCCTGCGCAAGACCTGAACGATCTTGATGCCAAGCTCGCTATCCGAACCTTTTGGCAGGACCAGCGCATAGAATTTGAGGTCTTTATCCGATGGTGAGCCCTTGTCCCCGCTCGCCCCGCGCGTGCCGCTGATCTGTCCCGTCGCACGATCGATCACATCGAGCTTGTAGCCCGCATCCTTGAAGACGGTCACCGTTTGCTCGAACGTTGTCTCAATCGGCATGGCATAGGCATGGCGCTGGTAATTGTTGTCGAGGGCGAAAATGGAGCGATCGGGCTGCAGGGCTGATCCACCATTGCACGCCGAAACGACAAGGGCCGCAAAGGCCAAAACCAGCGACCGCGTGAACCCTCTCATGCCCCAACCTCTCGCATTGCAGCCCGTATCCTCAACGGGACTGGTGCTGCTCACAGACTCCCTTCCTTCGGCACGTTCAATACGTAGCCGCACTGATGGAACGCGGCGGGATTGGCCGAGCCGGGAACACTGGCATGCCGGGATCACCCGCCTCCCGCGAAATGGAACCGGATCAACCCTCGGCCGCAAAATGGCTTTATCCCGCCCCGCTTCCACGTCACAAGACAGGCCATGCGCACCGTTCTTGTCACCGGGTCGGCCGGGTTCATTGGCTACCATCTTTCACAGCTGCTGCTGGAGGAAGGCTTCCGCGTCGTCGGCTATGACGGCATGACCGATTACTACGACGTGCGCCTGAAACAGCGGCGGCACCAGATGCTGCTCCAGCACCCGAACTTCACCTGTGTTGAGGGGATGCTGGAGGATTTCGACACGCTGCACGCGCTGGCGATGGCAGAGCGGCCCGATGTGATCGTCCACCTCGCTGCGCAGGCAGGGGTGCGATACTCGCTCGAGAATCCCCGCGCCTATGTCGACGCGAACCTCGTGGGTGCGTTCAACGTGATGGAGTGCGCGCGCGAACTGGGGGTCGATCATCTGCTGATGGCCTCGACCAGCTCGGTCTATGGCGCGAACGAGGAGATGCCGTTTCACGAGGGCCAGAAGGTCGACACGCCGCTGACGCTCTACGCTGCGACGAAGAAGGCTAACGAGGCGATGGCGCATTCCTATGCCCATCTGTGGACGCTGCCGACAACGATGTTCCGGTTCTTCACGGTCTATGGCCCGTGGGGGCGGCCCGACATGGCGCTGTTCAAGTTCACCCGCGGGATCCTCGAAGGCACGCCGATCGACATTTACAACGACGGAGAAATGTACCGCGATTTCACCTATGTGACCGATCTGGTGCGCGGGATCCGGCTGCTGATCGACGCAGCGCCGGTGCGGCCCGACAGCCCGGAGGACATCGCGGACGGAGACAGCCTTTCCCACGTGGCACCGTTCCGGGTGGTCAATATCGGCAATGGCGAGAAGGTGCGGCTGATGGACTTCGTCGAGGCGATCGAAGCCGAATGCGGCCGCGCGGCGGTACGGAATTACCTTCCGATCCAGCCGGGTGATGTGCCTGCAACCTGGGCCGATGCGTCACTGCTGAAGGGGCTCACCGGCTATGCCCCCGCCACCCCCTTCCGCGAAGGCGTGGCACGCTTCGTGGCGTGGTACCGCGACTATTACGACGTGTAGCGACGCTTACTTCGGCGGCGGGGGAAGCTGGCCTTCGCCCGGAAGTTCACTCCCGCGCTCACGCTCCAGGCGCTGCATGTATTCGCGCTCGATCATCTCGACGCGCTCCTGCTCGGCGGCGGCCTCGGCGTCGATGTTGGAAAGGCGCTCCTGACGCGCCTGTTCGATCAGCCGGCCGAATCGCACGCCTTCCGCCTCGGACTTGTCCTTGGCCCAGGCCTCGACAAACTTCTGATTGCAGCCGGTGAAGCCGCCGGCGCCCGCCGGTTCGCAGCTCATGGCGCCGAAATCGCCGACATACTTGATCTGATCGACCTGCCGCGCGAGCGACTTGTTGGCCGGACTATCGCTGTAACGCAGGTTCGAAGGGATCCGATAGCGGTCTTCCTGAACCAGAATCTCGCACACCACCACTTCACCCGGCTGGGCGACCGGGCATTCGGATTCGTCGTAGGCGATGACCATGTTGACCTTTTCGTTCGCGCTCTGCGCCGCAGCGGGGCTGGCGGCGGCAACAGCAAGAACGGCAAGAGCGGCGGGGGCGAGCAGGTGCTTCATGGCGCGTGGATCCTCTGACGGTGCGCAAGGTATCGAACGGTCAATGCCCGTGACCAGGGGGGCTTGTCTAGTCCGCAGGGGCTGAACCGCGGGTGAAGGCGCGTCGGCTGTCTACAGCCGCTCGCTCACCTTGATCGCGATACGGCACCCCAGCCGGATCGCCCCGGCCAACAGCGGATAGGCGGGCGCACGTTCGGCCCCGTTGGCAAGGGCGGCATCGCGATGTTCGCGTTCATCCTCGCGGAAAGCCTCGATCATTTCGGCCAGTTCGGGGTCTGCCCCGCTTTCCGCCAGCTTGTCGAGCTGTTCGGAATAGTGCTTGTCGATCTCGGTCTCGACCGCCGCAGTGCAGGCCATCGCCGCCTCCGGCCCCAGCAGCGCTGTTCCGGCCCCCAGCACATAGCCTGCCGCCGACCAGAACGGATGCAGCGCCGTCGGACGCACCCCGCGCTTCACCAGCAAAGCATCGAACTTTTCGCGATGCTCACGCTCCTGCTCGGCCATGTGGCGGATCTCGGCCGAGTGCGGGCCGCGATCACCCATCACCGCAAGCTGGCCCTCGTAGATGCGGGTCGCGCCGAATTCCCCGGCCTGGTCGACCCGGATCATGCGGTGGAGTTCAGCCTTTTCCATCATCGCTTTCCTTCGTGAGCCTCAGCCTTACTTCCGATACGCGGCGAGCGCCACAATGGCCGCACCCGCCGTGCTGGAAATCAGGAAATTGAACCCCGCCAGGCTGATGCCGAACAGGCTCCACGGGGCGACATCACAGCGGATCAGGGGCGCGGCGGAAAAATCCATCACGTCGACGCCCGACGGCAAGGCGGAACAACCCGTGATTCCCTGCCACCAGCCATATTCGACCCCGGCGTGAAATCCGCCGATCAGCCCGGAGGTGATGATCGCAAGACCCGCCAGCGCGCTCCACAGCTGCGCGGGCTTGAGCACATAGGCCGCCAGCCCGATGCCGAGCGCGGCGAAGTGCGGATAACGCTGCCACCAGCACATCTCGCACGGCGGCAGGCCGAAGCCATACTGCGCAATATAGGCCCCGCCAAGCAGAGCGGCGGGCACCATCACGGCCAGCAGCCGCGCCCGGCGCGGATAACGACCCGGACTGTCCATGCCGCGCGCCTTAACGCTTGCCGGAACGCGGGGCCGGACGCAGTGCCACGGTGCTCTTGGTCGTGCGCCGCAGGGTTTCCATCGCATAGTGCAGCTGGAAGTCCTTGACCCCCTGCTCCTCAAGCTGGGCAGCGGTCAGCTGGAAGCGCGGATCGGCGATCGTGTCGGCCTCCATCTCCTCGTCCTTGAGCGCGAGTTCATTGATGAGATGGCCGCGCAAATCGCTTTCCCGAGTCTGGTATTTCTGGCGCAAGGCGTAATCGGGATCGGAGATCTGCGGCACCGTGATGTCGGGGCGAATGCCGCCTTCCTGCACCGACTTGCCTGCCGGAGTGAAGTACCGTGCGGTGGTCAGCTTGAGAGCGGCGTCCTTGCCCAGCGGCAGCAGCGACTGGACTGAACCCTTGCCGAAGCTGCGTTCGCCCATGATCAGCGCCCGGCGGTGATCCTGTAGTGCGCCCGCCACGATCTCGGATGCGGAAGCGGAACCTGCATTGATGAGCACGATCATCGGCACACCTTCCGCCATGTCGCCGCGATAGACGGTTTCGGCATCGTAGAGCATCGTCTCGCCCCGCGCCCGGCCACGCTGGCTGACGATCCGGCCGCTGGTGAGGAACAGATCGGAGAGCGCCACCGATTCATCGAGGCTGCCGCCCGGATTGTTGCGCAGGTCGAGCACCAGTCCGCTGACCCGCCCACCCGGCGCTTCCTTGCGGATTTGCTGCCACGCCTCATAGACATTCGCGCCGACATTGGCCGAAAATTCGTTGACGGTGATCACCGCGACATTGCCAGCCGCGATCTCGTGCGTGACCGGCTCCAGCTCGATGACGCCGCGCGTCACGTTCACTTCCAGCGGCTCAGTGCGGCCGGGACGGAAGATGGTCAGTTGGATCGAGGTGCCGGAAGGCCCGCGCATCTGTGCGACGGCGTCATCCAGCTTGGTGTCGACGATCAGCTTGCCGTCAAGGTGCGTGATGAAGTCGCCCGCCTTGACACCCGCCGTCTCGGCCGGACTGCCGCGGAAGGGCGAGACCACCTTGACCGCACCATCCTCCATCACGACCGACAGGCCAAGGCCCGAATACTGCCCGTCGATCATCGTCTCGAGCCGCTGAAGATCGCTGCCGTCGAGATAGGCCGAATGGGGATCGAGCGCCGCCAGCATCCCGTCAATCGCGCCGCGGATCAACTTATCATCCTCTACCGGCTCGACATAGCTCGCCTTGACCCGCTGGAAGACCGCGAACAGCTTGGCGAATTCGGGGCCGGCACGACCGTCGACCTGCGCCATGGTGGCGGTGGTGGCCGGGATCAGCGCGACCGCGGTGACAAGCGCGGCGCTGCGCAGGAGAGCGGCGATCTTCATGGGTGGTGCAAGGCTCCTTTGATGGACGAGTGTATAGGCTTGCCCGCCTTAACGCCAGATAGACGCAAGCAAATGCGGATCGTGGCGGTCTGCGCCTTTGCAGCAGAGCATCCCGTTCGCTGTCCTGCAAGCCTGTTTAACGCATGTATTGCAAGGGGTTGACCGGCGTTCCATCGCGCCGCAGCTCGAATGTCACTTCGGTGCCGCGCTGTCCGGTCAGCCCCAGCGGACTGCCGTCGATCACTGCATCGCCAACCGCCACATCAACCTTGGCAAGCCCGGTGACGAGGCTTGTCCAGCCGCCAGCATGTTCGATGATGACGATTCGCCCGAAACCGCGATAGGCCCCGGCAAAGGCCACGCGCCCGCGTGCCGGGGCGACCACCTGCGCTCCGGCAGCAGGGGCCAGCACCAAGCCGGTCGAAGCCAGCCCGCTGTCGCGTCTGGCACCAAAGCCTGTCAGGGTGCGGCCCAGCACCGGCAGCTGGAAATCACGCGGTGGCGCAGCGCTGGCGGCAGGTATCGGCATGGGAGTGGCGGCAGTCGAAGGCGCAGCATCATCGCCGCGGACCACCGCCAGATTGCCCGGACGCAGCACCGGCCCAGGCAGAGCCGCCAATTCGTTCCTCAAGGCCGCGACTTCGTCCAGCTTGTCCACCAGCCCGTCGAGATCGCGCGCTTCCTCGGCCAGCGCCAACGCCCGCTCCGCCTCGCGCACAGCCGCCCCCCGCGCTGCGCGTGAGGCGGTGCGCTGGCGATTCTCCAGCGCCGCCAGCGCGTTGCGGCGTTCGCGCAAATCATTCTCGCTGCTGCGCAAGGCCTCCAGCGCACGCAAAGCCTGTGCTTCAAGTGCGCGGCCACGGTCGAGTTCGCTGCGCAAAGACGCGGTGCGCTCGCGAATCTGCGGCACTGCACTGCCAAGCACGGCGCGGACGTGGACCACATCCTTGAGCGAGCCGGGCTGCAAGGCCGCCAGCGCCAGTGGACGCCGCGCGGCTGTCTGCAGCGCGGCAGCGAGGCGCGCGGTCGGTTCCTGTTTCCTGGCGAGGCGGGCCGTCAGTTCGGCGCGCGCCTGCCGGGCGAGGCTCAATCGCGCGCGGGCGACTTCGATCCCGGCCTCGGCCTGCTGAATCCGGGCCGCCAGCGCAGCGGCTTCGCTGGCGGTGCGCTGGGCTGCTTCAGTGGCGGCCTCGGCTTCGGCAGTGAGGCGCGCGGCGCGCCCTTCGGCAAGCCGGCTTTCGCGGGTTGCGCGAGCAAGCGCGGCCTCGGCCTCGTCTGGCGCCATCAGCGCGACAGCAGGCGCAGCGACGCCCGCGGGCAGCGCAAGGCCCAGTCCCGCAAGGGTACCGGCCATGGCAAGCAAGGTCAGGATCGCGGCGCGACGCATGAAAGCCTCATGCCCGATGATAGGGATGGCCCGCAAGGATCGTGGTGGCGCGGTAGATCTGCTCCATCAGCATCGCGCGGGCGAGCATGTGCGGCCAGGTGGCGGGGCCGAAGGCCAACAGCAGGTCGGCAGCGGCGCGCTCGGCGTCGGAATGCCCGTCCGCCGCGCCGATCATGAAGCGGGTTTCGCGCACACCCTCGTCGCGCCACTTGCCGAGCAGGCTTGCGAAGGCTTCCGACGACATTGCCTTCCCGCGCTCGTCAAGCAGCACGGTTCGGCAGGGCGTAAGCGGCTCTGCCGCCTTGCCCGCGCCGGTATCGGGCCATTCGGTGATCTTGCAGGGCCAGGTCATGCGCTTGGCATAACGTTCCACCAGATCGCCCTCTGGCGACCGGCCAATCTTCCCGCGCGCGATGATGTGGAGGAGAATGAGCGATTCCTTTTGCTCTCACGGCACAAGGCTTCGCCTTGGCCTCCGAGGGGGCGGCCTAACGGCCGACGGGCGGTCGCCCTTGCGACCCCTACGGGGCCGAGCCTCCCACCAAACGGACCGCAGCGCGGTCCGCAAGGCCGACCGGCCACCCGCAGGCGCTCAAGCCCGCAGGGCTTGAAACAGCACCGAGGACGAGGGCGCGGAGGCGCCCTCGCAGAGAAAACTAATTTCTACCCAGCATCGACGTTTCAGACCCCTCGAACGACCACATGCGTTCAAGGTTGTAGAAACTGCGCACTTCAGGGCGGAACAGGTGGATCACCACATCGCCGGCGTCGATCAGCACCCAGTCGGCCGCTGGCAGGCCTTCAACCCGCGCGTGGCCATACCCGGCCTGCTTGATCTTTTCCGCGAGCTTCTGCGCCATCGCCGCGACCTGCCGGGTCGAACGCCCGCTGGCGATCACCATGTGATCGGCAATCGAGCTTTTCCCCTCAAGCGGTATCGAGACGACTTCCTGCGCCTGATCGTCGTCAAGCTGAGCCAGCACCAGCTGGTGCAACGCGGCGGAGCCCATCTCAGGCTTGCCCAATGACTGGGCGAGCTTGGCGGCGGCCTGCGCCGGGCCAAGCGGGATGGAAGCGGCAAGGGCTTCGGTAGTCGGCAATCGGGTATCTCCAGAGTTCAGGGCGATGATGGCGCACAGGTCGCAGGTCGGCCAGCGGAAGAGCCGAAACGCTGGTGCAGCGTCTCATGCGCCCTCCTCTGAGCGGAGCCTGCGAAATGTCAGCCGATCGCGCAGCGGTGGTGAAGACTGTCCGCGTTCCGAACCTTCGCCGAGCAAAGCTGCGGCCCACCCGGCATGGGCACGACGAAGCGCCGTGGCCGAGCGGTGGTCAGGATCGAAACGCAATAACACCAGGGCCGGTGCGCTCCATTGCCCCCGTTTCCGAAAGCTGGCTGCGGACACCTGATAGCGCCTGAGCCAGGCCATGGCGGGGCTCGTCATGGCAGCTGCATCATAGCCGGGCCGCGCGATCACCGCAATCGGCATTGTCCGGGCGAGCCGCCGCCAGTCCTTCCAGCGGTGCAACTGGACGAGATTGTCGGCCCCCATCAGCCACACAAAATGCCGCTTGGGATAGCGCCGTACGAGCCGCGTCAACGTGTCGACGGTGTAGCGGGTGCCAAGCTGCTGTTCGATTGCGGTCGGCACGATCCGGGCGCGGCGCGCCTGGCGCCTTGCGGACAGCATCCGCGCCTTGAGCGGTGCCATCCCGGCCTTGGGCTTCAGAGGGTTGCCCGGAGAAACCAGCCACCAGGTTTCGTCCAGCCCCAGCGCATCGGCCGCGAACAGCGTGATCCGCCGGTGGCCGCCATGGGCCGGGTTGAAACTTCCGCCAAGCAGGCCGGTGAGGACAGGCGTGGTCATTGCCCGCTCAGGGACGCGTCTGCCCGCTCCCGCGCACCTGCCACTTGTAGGTCGTCAGCCCTTCGAGCGCGACCGGGCCGCGGGCGTGCAGCCGCCCGGTGGCGATGCCGATTTCCGCCCCCAGTCCGAACTCGCCCCCATCGGCGAATTGCGAGGATGCATTGTGCATCACGATCGCGCTGTCGACCTCGGTGAGGAAGCGTTCGGCAGCCGCATCGTCCGCTGTCACAATGGCATCGGTGTGGGCCGAGGAATGGCGCGCGATGTGGGCGAGCGCCTCGTCCAGCCCGTCGACCATCGCGACCGAGAGGATGGCGTCGAGATATTCGGTGTCCCAGTCATTCGCGCTGGCCGGAATCACCCGCGAATCGAGCGCCTTGATCCGGGCGTCGCCGCGCACTTCGCAGCCCTTGTCGATCAGCGCCGCGACCAGCGTGGCGGCCTCAGCGAAGGCGGAATCGATCAACAGCGTCTCCATCGCCCCGCAAATACCGGTGCGGCGCAGCTTCGCGTTCAGCGCGATGTTCAGCGCCATGGGGGGATCGGCGGCGGCGTGGACATAGGTGTGGCAGATACCGTCGAGGTGCGCGAGCACCGGCACCTGCGCATCGGCCTGTACCCGCGCGACGAGGCTCTTGCCCCCGCGCGGCACGATCATGTCGATCAGGCCTGCCGCCGTCAGCATTGCGCCCACACAGGCGCGGTCCTGCGAGGGGATAAGCTGCACCGCATCGGCCGGAACGCCACCTGCCACCAAACCTTCGACCAGCGCGGCGTGGATCGCGCGGTTGGAATGCACCGCCTCGCTCCCTCCGCGCAGCAGCGCCGCATTGCCGGCCCGCACGCACAGGGCAGCCGCATCGGCGGTGACGTTGGGACGGCTTTCGTAGATGATCCCGATGGTGCCGATCGGCACACGGATACGCTGCAATTTCAGACCATTGGGCCGCTCGCTCGCATCGATCACCTGTCCGACCGGATCGGGCAGATCAGCCACGGCGGCGACTGCATCGGCAATCCCTGCCAGCCGCGCTTCATCCAGCCGCAACCGGTCAAGCATCGCGCCCGAAAGCCCGTTCGCTTCGCCCGCTGCGATGTCTTTCGCGTTGGCTTCGAGCACGGCCGGGGTTGCAGCACGAAGGGCAGCCGCAGCCTGGTGGAGCGCGGCGGCGCGGGCAGCGCTCGGCATGGCGGCGAGACCGCGCTGGGCCTTGCGGGCAGCCCGGGCCAGCCCTTCGATCAAAGCAGCAGGATCGGAGACATTCTGGGCGGAGGGAAGGGAAGATGCATGTGTCATCCCATGACCTCTAGCATCCGTAGAGCCGCCTGTCAGGTCACCCGATTCGCTGGCCTTGAAGCGCAAGTGTCGTACGCTCATGCGACGCGTGCATCCGTTCACCGCGAATCCCTTTCGACTCGCCTGCACAGGTCGGTTTGGATTCGACCATAGGTAATCGCGCTGATAGCGGCGACTGTGGGCGTGAGAACAAAATCGGGGCCGCAATTGTCAGACAGAATTTCCGCACAGACGTGGGGTGAACGGCTGCGACAGTGGTTCCCCGATCGCGAGTTCTTCATGCGCGCCGATGGTCAGGTGCGCTTCATCAAGCTGTCCTCGAAACTCCAGATCCGCGTCGCCGCTGCGGTGGTTGCGCTTGTGGTGCTGTGGCTGGTCGCGCTCGCCGTGATGGCATGGGGCCAGTATCGGGCCGAGGCTGACCTCGCCTCTTTCGCGGAACAGAAGGCCCGCGTTGCCAAGTCGGAAGAACGGCTCAAGGCCTATGGCGGCAATCTCGACAAGGTGGTGGACGATCTGCGCGCGCGGCAGGATTTCCTCGATGATATGGCGCGAATGCTGCCTGAAGACATGATCGCAGAAGGCGATGTGACCGGCACGGTCACGGATTCGAGCGCCGAGGCCAGCGACACCGTCCAGAAGGTGGGTGCGCTGATTCCGCAGGCGCGCGGCCTTGCCGAAATCGAAGCCCGCCAGCTTGCCTTTGTGGAACGCCTGACCCGCTTTGCCGACGCACGCGCGCGGCGCGCCGAGGCCGCGATGCGCAAGCTCAATCTCGATCCGCGGCTGATGAGCCGTGAAACGCAACAGGCCATGGGTGGCCCGTTCGAGGCGCTGGCCGGCTTCGGCGGCGACAAGGACGACATCGACCCGCGGTTCGAACGTCTCGGCCTCAGCCTTGCGCGCATGGCGGTGCTGGAACGTGCGCTTGACGGGATCCCGCAGGTTGTTCCGGCCTCGGTCGAGAACATCTCATCCGGCTTCGGCTATCGGCGCGATCCGTTCAACGGGCGCGCGGCGATGCATTCCGGTATCGACTTCAAGGGCGCGGTCGGCTCGCCGATCTTCGCTGCCGCCGATGGTCGTGTGACCTTCGCCGGATGGAAGGCCGGTTATGGCAAGGCGATCGAGATCAGCCACGGTAACGGAATGTTGACCCGCTATGCGCACCTTTCGGCTATCAGGGTGAAAGTCGGCCAGCCGGTCGCTGCCGGGGCCACTATTGGCGGGCTCGGCAACACGGGTCGTTCGACCGGGCCGCACCTGCATTTCGAAGTCCGCATCAATGATCGCGCGGTCAATCCGCGCCCGTTTCTGGAGGCTGCCCCCGATGTTCTCAAAGAAGTCCGTGGAAGCGGCTCCGACCGCCCCGGCCCCAAGGCCCGTTAACAGGAGCAGCGCGATGGGTTCGGGTTCCACCTTCTCGGTGATCGGTGCGGATGTAACGATCAAGGGCGATGTGGTCGCTACGGCCGATCTCCATATCGACGGCACGATCGATGGCGATATCAAGTGCGCCGCCCTGGTTCAGGGCGAAACCAGCAGCATCAGCGGCGCGGTAACGGCGGAAAGCGCGCGGCTTTCGGGCAAGGTGACCGGCTCGATCACGGCGCGTGAACTCGTCATCCTGCGCAGCGCCCGGATCGAGGGCGATGTGCATTACGATGCCCTCACCATCGAACAGGGCGCGCAGGTCGATGGCCGCTTTGCCCCGAATGCGCGACAGCCGGTCAAGGCTGTGCCGACGGCTTCGATCGAAGCAGCGGAATAATCGCCCCAGGCAATGTTTCACGTGAAACCCCCTCGCAGCGCGCCGCTGGAGGGGGTCTGGAGGGGCTCGAACAGGGGTCTGGCCCCGTGTTGAACCTGCTTAAAGCACCTCTGCCCGCAGCGTCTTGCGGTCGAGCTTGCCGATCATCGTCTTGGGCAGGCTTTCGCGGATCACCACCTGATCGACCCGCTCGTGCTTGCCGATCTTCGCGTTGAGCCATTCCGCCAGTTCCTCGCCCGTCGCCGAGGCGCCTTCGTTCAGCGTCACATAGGCACGCGGCACTTCCCCGCGATATTCCTCCGGCACGCCGATCACCAGCGCCTCTTTCACGGCCGGGTGTTCGAGGATCACGTCCTCGACCACGCTGGGGAAGACCTTGAAGCCGCCCACCGCGATCATGTCCTTGATGCGGTCGACGATCTCCAGAAAGCCATCCGCGTCCACCCGCGCGACATCGCCGGTGCGCAGGTACCGCTTGCCGCCATGCTCCACGAAAGTCTCGGCATCGGTTTCGGGCCGCTGCCAGTAACCGCGCATGATCTGCGGGCCGGACACGGCAAGCTCCCCCGGTTCGCCTTCGGGGGCCAGCTTCGACGGGTCACCCTTATCGAGCAGGATCACTTCAGTCCCCGGCACCAGCTGGCCGATGGTGCCGCGCTTGCGGGTGCCTTCATAGGGATTGGCCGAGACCACGCCCGAACTTTCGGTCAGGCCATAGCCCTCGCACACCCGCACCCCGGTGACCTCCTCGAACTTGAGATGCACTGGCGCAGGCATGGGCGCCCCCCGGAGATGCAGACTTTCAGGCTCGACAGATCGGTTTGCGCCAGATCCGGGTGATCGAGCATCGCCTGAAACATCGTCGGTACGCCCGGAAAGCCGGTGCAGCGGTAACGCGCGATTGTCTCCAGCACCTGCTTGGTTTCGAACCGCGGCACCATCGCGATCGAAGCGCCTGTCACCATCGCGTGATTGAGCAATGCGGTGTTGGCGAAGACATGGAAGAACGGCAGCGCGCCCATGAATACCTCGCCCGTCGGATTGCCGAAGGGGTTGAGCGCGGCGACCTGCTGGGCGTTCACCGAAAGCTGGTCATGCCCCAGCATCGCCCCCTTGGGCCGCCCGGTGGTGCCGCCGGTATATTGCAGCAGAGCGAGATCGGCCGGGGTGATGTCAACCGGCGCGGGTGCGCGGTTCGGCGTCATGTCAGCCCAGCTGCGGATCGTCGTGCCATAGGCCACATCGGCAATCTGGCTTCGCTTCAGCAGCTTGAGCGCCAGACCCTTGTACCACGGCAGCATCTCGGCAAGGCTGCCCACCACCAGCGTTTCCAGCGCCGAGGATTCGAGCACCTTCTTCGCTGTCTTGTAGAGTTCCGGCACATCCACGGTCACCAGCACGCGGGTGCCGCTGTCGCCGACCTGCCAGCTCAGTTCCTCGACCGAATAGAGCGGCGAGAAATTCACCACCACCGCGCCCGCCATCATCGCCCCGTAATAGGCGGCGGCGTAGACCGGCACATTGGGCAGGAACAGGCCGACCCGGTCGCCCTTGCCAATGCCGATTCCCTGAAGTCCGGCGGCAAAGGCCTCGGCCTGCTGATGGATGTGGCTGTAGGTGTAGGTGCGCCCGAGGAAGTGCAGGAAAGGCGCATCGGGGTTCTGGCGCAAGGTGCGCTCGAACATGGCTGGCAGCGTGGCAGGCTCGAAGGTGGAATCGAGCGGCAGGGGGTGATGATAGGCGGCGGGCGCGAGGCTACTGACAGTCATGTCAGTAATTGTGACGCACTATCATTCGCAGCACAAGCGAAACTGCGGGATTTTCGCGATTTGCGTTGCCCCAATTTCGTCGCCCCGGACTAGATCCGGGGCTTGGGTCAAAGGCAAATGGGGCAGCGCGACTTCGGCCGGCCGAAGGACGGGCCGCGAGCGCATGCGCGCGAGCCGCAGGTGCTCAGGCCTGCAGGGCCTGAAACAGCACCGAGGACGTGCCCGCGGAGGCGGGCACGCACACAGAAAACCTCAAATGAACCCGCTTTCGGGATCGATCTTCTGTTCGGCAGCTTCGGCTTCGCGCTTGCGGGCAAGCCAGGCTTCGGCTTCGGCTTCCTGCGCGGCTTCGCCTGCGGCCTTGGCCTGCGCGTCACGCTCTGCGCGCAGTTCCTCGATCAGCTTTTCGCGGTCGTTGCGAGCCGGCGCGGCAGTGTCGGCATCCTCGGTGATCCCGGCACGCTTGGCCGCCTTGGCGACCATCGCGTCAAGCTCGCGCTGCGAACACAGGCCCAGTGTGACCGGGTCCTTGGGCTGAATGTTCTGGATGTTCCAGTGGCTGCGGTCACGAATCGCGCCGATGGTGTTGCGGGTCGTGCCAATCAGCTTGCTGATCTGCGCATCCGACACTTCCGGATGGTTGCGCAGGATCCAGGCAATGCCGTCGGGCTTGTCCTGCCGCTTCGATACCGGAGTGTAACGCGGGCCTTTGGTGCGGGTCACTTCGACCGGGGCCTTGTGCATCTTGAGCACATAGGACGGGTCATTCTGGCCCAGCTCGATCTCGGCCTGGGTCAGCTC
Source organism: Porphyrobacter sp. HT-58-2 (assembly GCF_002952215.1). Lineage (NCBI taxonomy): Bacteria > Pseudomonadati > Pseudomonadota > Alphaproteobacteria > Sphingomonadales > Erythrobacteraceae > Porphyrobacter > Porphyrobacter sp. HT-58-2. The sequence continues at coordinate 453,891 of NZ_CP022600.1, forward strand.
GCCCGAGTGGACCGGATCGCGCCCGGTGTACTTGCTGCCCGCGAGGTCATCGGCCATCGCCTGCACTTCGAGAATATGGAGGCCGCAAAACTCGGCGATCTGCTCGAAGGACAGCGCGGTGTTGTCCACCAGCCAGGTCGCGGTGGCATGCGGCATCAGCGGCTTGGGCTGATCCTTGGTCGCCATGGGGAAATCTCCGTTGAAAATGAAAGGGCCGCCCCTTTCGGAGCGGCCGTCTTGGGAGCCTAGATAGGCGAAAGCGGGGAAAACGGCAAGAAATGGATTCAGAACGCGGACAAGGCAGCGAGAGATTCCGCCTCGCCTTCTTCGAGCGCGACCAGACCCGACAGGAACTGCCGCGTCGCCGCCTCCCAAGAATAACTCGCGCCATAGGCAGCGCAGGCCTTGCGGTCGCAATAGCGCGCAGCGTCGATCGCGCGGGTGAGGTCCTCTGAAAGCGCCCCGACCTCGTCGATGACGATGTCGAGCGGCCCCGGAACGGGGAAGGCGGCGACCGGGGTGCCACAGGCCAGCGCCTCGATCATGACGAGGCCAAAGGTGTCGGTGCGGCTGGGAAAGACGAAAACATCAGCGCCGGCATAGCAGCCCGCCAGTTCGGTGCCGGTCTTCTTGCCAAGGAACAGCGCGTCGGGGAACCGCGCCTCAAGGCTTGTGCGGGCCGGGCCGTCCCCCACCACCACCTTGGTGCCGGGATAGGGGCAGGACAGAAACGCCTCGATGTTCTTCTCGACCGCCACCCGGCCGACATAGAGCAGGATCGGGCCTTCCAGACCGGCATATTCGGGCGGCGGGGGCGCGTTCCGGGAGAAGCAGGCGAGATCCACGCCCCGGCTCCAATGGGTGAGCTGGGTGAGGCCCTGTTCGCGCAATTGCACCCGGATCGTCTCGGTCGCCACCATGATGCGCTGCGCCGGACGGTGGAACCAGCGGATATAGGGCCAGAACAGGCTGGCGGGCAGGCCGGTGCGGCGCGCGATGTAGTCGGGAAACTGGGTGTGGTAGGCGGTGGTGAACGGCACCTGACGGCTCAGACAATACCGCCGCGCGGCCAGCCCCAACGGCCCTTCGGTGGCGACATGCACCGCATCGGGCGCGATTTTCGCCAGCCGCCGTCCGACAGCGCCGGGGGCGGTCAGCGCCAGCCGGATTTCAGGGTAAGTCGGCGCGGGCAGCGAGGGATATCCCTCAGGCGAGATCACCGTCACGCCATGCCCCCACTGGCGCAGCACCTCGCAGGTGGTCGAAAGCGTGCGCACGACCCCGTTGGTCTGCGGGTGCCAGGCATCGGTCACGATCGCAATGGAAGCCGGCTCGGACGCCGCAGGGGCGAAGCTGTGCGGCGGCGCATCACCGTCGGGAAGGATCGTGGTATACCGGTTCACGCAGCCTCGCGTGCAAGGTTCGCCTCAGGTGCGACGGCGTCACGCTCGCGGCGCGCAATCTCGTCGGGCCAGTGCAGGATTTCCATGCGCCCGTCATGATGTTCGACCAGCGCGTTGCAGCCTTCGACCCAGTCGCCATCGTTCCAGTATTCGATCCGCTTGCCATTATGCTGGAACTCGCGGAATTCGGCGGTGTGGATGTGTCCGCACACCACCCCGTCGACCCCGCGCTCACCGGCAGCGCGGGCGACGACTTCCTCGTATTTGCCGATGAACTCGACCGCGTTCTTGACCTTGTGCTTGGCCGCCTTGGAGAGTGACCAATAGGGCTTGCCCAGCCAGCGCCGCACGGTGTTCACGGCGATGTTGCACTTCATCATGAAGTGGTAGGCGTGATCGCCCACGAAGGCGAGCCAGCGGTGTGACAGCATGACGGCATCAAATTCGTCGCCATGCAGCACCATCAGCCGGCGGCCGTCGGCGGTGTCGTGGAAGGCGGCGCGGCGGATCTCTATCCCGCCGAAATTGAGCCCGGTGAACTGGCGGAACATCTCGTCGTGATTGCCCGGGATATAGACCACCCGCGTGCCGCGCCGGGCGCGCTTCATGATGCGCCAGACGATATCGTTGTGCGCCGAGGGCCAGTAGAATTTCTTCTTCAGCCGCCAGCCGTCAATGATGTCGCCGACGAGGTAGATCGTCTCGCTGTCCGTGTGGTCAAGGAAGTCGATCAGCAGCTCGGCATTGCAGCCCTTGGTGCCGAGGTGGACATCGCTGATCCAGATCGTGCGATAGCGACGACGCGTGCCATCCTCCGGCTCGGGCGTGCGCGGGGCGGAGAGCGGGAAGCTGGCGATGTTGTCGGAGATCAGATCATCGAGGTCGGCGCCGGTCATGGGACATTCCTGAGTGGCTGGGCTCAGGCGTCTCTTGGCAGGCAATTGTTACAGGCGACTCTCAGCGCCGTGGCGGTTTCGCGTCATGTTTTCAGACTGATGACAAGCGAATCAGGCCATCGGGACGAAACCGGGCAGCGCGTCAACCCGCGCGATCCATGCGCGGATGTGGGGGTAATCGCCCAGCCCGAACCCGCCCTCCTCGGCGACATGGGTATAGGGATAGAGCGCGACGTCAGCGAGCGTGACCGCTTCACCGCAGAAAAAGGCGTTCGTAGCCAGATGCTTGTCCATCAGCTCCAGCGCCGCGCAGCCCGCCATGCGCTTGGCCATGATCTGCGCGCGTTGCTGTTCCGAGAGGTTGGCCTCACCCACGAAACGCAGCCAGAAGCGCAGCGTGGCGACATTGGGTTCGTGATTGTACTGCTCGAAGAACATCCAGCGCAGCATGTCAGCCTGCGCGAACCGCTCCTGCGGGATCAGCGCCGAACCATGGGCGAGATACCAGCAGGCGGCGTTGCTTTCCGGCAGGAAGCGTGTCCCCTCACCCTCGCCGATCTGAAGCACCGGGATACGACCATTGGCGTTGACGGTGGCGAGAAACTCCGGGGTGCGCGTTTCGCCCTTCATGATATCGTAGGCGCGCGTCGCAAGCGGCAGGCCAAGCAGCGCGGCTGTCAGCTTGATCTTGTAGCAATTCCCGCTGCGGGGGTCTTCGTGGAGGGTGAGAGTGTCAGCCATTGCCGCCTTCTTTGGCAACCTCCAGCACGATCTTGCCGATATGCTCGCCCGCCTCCATCCGGGCGTGCGCGGCGGCGGCCTCAGCGAGGGGGAAGGTCATGTCCATGACAGGCGACAACTCGCCATCGCAGAACAGCGGCCAGGCATTGTCGGCGATCTCGTCGGCGAGTGCTGCCTTGAAGGCATCGGTGCGCGGGCGCAGGGTTGATCCGGTGAGGGTCAGACGGCGCATCATCACCGCCGCCATGCTTAGTTCTGCTTTTGCCCCGCCGAGCACAGCGATGGTGACGTGTCGACCATCTTCGGCGAGGCATTTGAGATTGCGCGCCACATAATCGCCCGAGACCATGTCGAGCACGATGTTCACACCCTTGCCCCCCGTATGGGCCATGACCGCCTCGACAAAATCGGCCTCGCGGTAATTGATCGCGAGGTCCGCGCCGATGCGGGTCGCGGCGGCGCATTTGGCGGTGTCGCCGCAGGTGACAATGACATCCAGCCCGAAGGCCTTGCCAAGCATGATCGCCATTGTCCCGATGCCGGACGTGCCACCGTGGATCAGCACGCTCTCCCCATCGCGCGCGAGGCCGCGCTCGAACAGGTTGTGCCACACGGTGAAGAGCGTTTCGGGCAGCGCGGCGGCTTCCGACAGCATCATGCCTTCCGGCACCGGCAGGCAATGCTGCCAATGCGCCGCGCAATATTCGGCATAGCCCCCGCCCGGCGTGAGCGCGGCGACATATTGCCCGATCATCTCGCGCGGGACTTCATTGCCGACCGCGACGATCTCGCCCGAAACCTCCAGCCCCAGCAATGGCGAGGCACCCGGCGGCGGCGGATAGGCGCCCGCGCGCTGGAGACAGTCGGGCCGGTTCACCCCGGCATAGGCGACCTTGATCAGCACATCGTCAGGGCGCAGGCGCGGCAATGGCACAGTGCCAAGCTTCAGCACATCGGGAGCGCCCGGCGCGTCGAAAACGATTGCAGCCATGCTTTCCGGCAACTGCGCACCCATGCTTGCGACCATTACCACTGTTCCCCCGTTATCGCCCGATTAACCAATCGGAATGGGCGAATAACCGTCTCGCCGATTGACAGCAAGCCGCTTGGGGCAGATGCTGCATGGCAATGGAAGAACCGGATCGCCCTCGCCCCAGTGGAGACGCGGCTTCTCGCCTCGCAGGCGAAGACCTCGGCCCCTATTCGCAGGCCGAGCTGGATGAACGCATCGCCCTGCTCGAAGCGGAAATCGTCCGGGTAAAGGCCCACCGCGCCAAGGCTGCAGCGCACCGCGCGGCGGCCGACGCCCTGTTCGGAAAGGGTGGCGGATGATCCACGCCCAGCCTGATCACGTAACTGCGACAGGGGATTCGCAATTTCCTGCCCCCACCCCATATTGTTTGCAACCGGCTCTCTCCGCTCGCCAGCCACGAGCAACCACCGCCCGCTGAAAAGGCCTCTCCCATGCCCAGCTTCGCCCAGAACCTCGAACGGACCCTGCACAATGCGCTCGGCAATGCGTCCGAACGTCGGCACGAATATGCCACGCTCGAACACCTGCTGCTGGCGCTGATCGACGATGAGGACGCGGCCGCCGTGATGGCCGCCTGCGGGGTTGACCTGGCCGAGCTTGGTGAGGTGGTGAAGCAGTATCTTGATCAGGAATATCAATCACTTAAGACAGAAGACGGCGCTGATCCGCAGCCCACGGCGGGCTTTCAGCGGGTGATCCAGCGCGCCATTCTGCACGTCCAGTCGTCAAGCAAGGATACCGTCACCGGCGCCAACGTGCTGGTCGCGCTGTTCTCCGAGCGCGATTCCTACGCGGTCTATTTCCTCCAGCAGCAGGACATGAGCCGGCTCGATGCGGTGAGCTATATCAGCCACGGCATCGGCAAGGGCGGCCGCCAGATCGAAGGCAAGACGCCCCAAGGCACCGACAAGCCTGAGGAAGCCGCGCAGCAGACCAAGGACGCAGGGGGCAACAAGAAGGAAACGGCGCTCGACCAGTTCACCGTCAACCTCAATGCCAAGGCCGAGGCCGGGAAGATCGACCCGCTGATCGGGCGCGGGCCGGAGGTTGACCGGACGATCCAGATCCTGTGCCGCCGTTCCAAGAACAACCCGCTCTATGTGGGCGATCCCGGCGTCGGGAAGACCGCGATTGCCGAAGGCCTCGCGCGCAAGATCGTCGAAGGCGATGTGCCTGAAGTGCTGGCCGAAGCGGTGATCTATTCGCTCGACATGGGCGCGCTGCTCGCCGGCACGCGCTATCGCGGCGATTTCGAGGAGCGGTTGAAGCAGGTCGTCACCGAGCTTGAGGCGATGCCCAACGCGGTGCTGTTCATCGACGAAATCCACACCGTGATCGGCGCAGGCGCGACCAGCGGCGGAGCGATGGACGCTTCGAACCTGCTGAAGCCCGCGCTCTCCAGCGGCGCGATCCGCTGCATCGGGAGCACGACCTACAAGGAATTCCGCAACCACTTCGAAAAGGATCGCGCGCTGCTGCGCCGGTTCCAGAAGATCGACGTGAACGAGCCGACGGTCGAGGACACGATCAAGATCCTGAAAGGCCTGCGCAGCGCGTTCGAGGATCACCACAAGGTCAAATACACCCCCGACGCGATCAAGACCGCGGTGGAACTCTCGGCGCGCTACATCAATGATCGCAAGCTGCCCGACAAGGCGATCGACGTGATCGACGAGGTCGGCGCCATGCAGATGCTGGTGCCGCCCAGCCGCCGCAAGAAGACCATCACCGCCAAGGAAATCGAAGCGGTGATCGCCACGATGGCGCGCATCCCACCCAAGTCGGTCAGCAAGGACGACAAGAAGGCGCTGGAAAACCTCGAACGCGATCTGAAGCATGTCGTGTTCGGACAGGACGAGGCGATCACGCGTCTGGCGACCGCCATGAAGCTCAGCCGTGCGGGCCTGCGCGATCCGGACAAGCCCATCGGGAGCTTCCTGTTCTCTGGCCCCACCGGGGTCGGCAAGACCGAAGTCGCGCGCCAGCTCGCCACGATCATGGGGATCGAGCTGAAGCGCTTCGACATGTCCGAATATATGGAGCGCCACTCGGTAAGCCGCCTGATCGGCGCACCTCCGGGCTATGTCGGTTACGATCAGGGCGGGCTGCTGACCGATGCTGTCGACCAGAACCCGCATTGCGTGCTGCTGCTCGACGAAATCGAAAAGGCGCACCCAGATCTCTACAATATCCTGCTGCAGGTGATGGATAATGGCCGCCTGACCGACCATCACGGCAAGACGGTCGATTTCCGCAATGTGGTGCTGATCATGACCACCAATGCGGGCGCGGCCGACATGGCGCGGCAGGGCATCGGCTTTGGCGACGTGAGCAAGCAGGATGCGGGCGACGAGGCAGTGAAGAAGATGTTCACCCCCGAATTCCGCAACCGCCTCGATGCAATCGTGCCGTTTGCCTATCTCGGCAAGAACACCGTGGCGCGGGTGGTGGACAAGTTCATCCTCCAGCTCGAACTGCAACTGGCCGAACAGAACGTCCACATCCAGTTCGACAGCGATGCACGCGGCTGGCTCGCGGACAAGGGCTACGACAAGCTCTACGGCGCCCGCCCGATGGCCCGCCTGATCCAGGAAAAGATCAAGCAGCCGCTCGCGGAAGAACTGCTGTTCGGCAAGCTGGCCGATGGTGGCGAAGTGCATGTCAGCATCAAGGACGGCAAGCCGGTGTTCGAGATGACCCCCGCCCCGCCCAAGGTGAAGCCGACAAGGAAGGCAGCGGCGAAGAAGAAGCCCGCGGCCAAGAAGCCCGCGCCGGAAACCGACGAGGGCTGAGGGCGTCAAACCACAAATGGGGCGCGGGAGAGGAACCTCTGCCGCGCCTCTTTTGTTGAAAGCAGCATGAGCGCGCCTTTCGCATGGATCCGCCCTGAGGCGTGGGGCATCCACATCGTGCCCGCCGATGTCTGGGTCGATCCCTCGCGTCCCGTCCCGCGCGCGCTGGTGACCCATGGCCATGCCGATCACGCGCGCGGCGGACATGGTGAAACCATCGCCACCCCGGCAACGCTGGCGATCATGGCGCTGCGCTATCAGACGCGGGAGGGTGCCTCGCCGGTGGAATATGGCGAGAGCGTCGCCATCGGCGGGGGGGTAACGGCGACCTTCCTGCCGGCCGGACACGTACTGGGCAGCGCGCAAATCCTGCTCGAGCACGCCGGCGAGCGGGTCATCATCACCGGCGATTACAAGCGCGCGCCCGATCCGACCTGCACGCCCTTCGCGGTCACCCCCTGCAACATCTTCATCACCGAGGCGACCTTCGGCCTCCCGGTCTTCACCCATCCCCCCATCGGCGAGGAAATCGCCAAGCTGCTCACCGCGCTGGCCGACAATCCGGACTCCTGCGTGCTGGTGGGCGCCTATGCGCTGGGCAAGGCGCAGCGGGTGATCGCGGAGCTGCGGGCGGCGGGCCACACGGAGACGATCTGGCTCCACGGCGCGATGGAGGCGATGTGTCGCCTCTATGAGGAACACGGCGTCGCGCTGGGCGATCTGCGCCTTGTCAGCGATGCGCCTTCGAAAGAGGCGATGCGGGGGGCGATCATCCTTGCGCCTCCGCCTGCCCTCAATGATCGCTGGAGCCGCCGCCTGCCCGATCCGATCACCGCCATGGCTAGCGGCTGGATGCGGGTGCGCGGCAGGGCGCGTCAGCGCGGGGTCGAACTGCCGCTGGTGATCTCCGACCACGCCGACTGGAACGAACTCACCCGCACCATCACCGATGTGAACCCGACCGAAACCTGGATCACCCACGGCCGCGAGGAAGCCTTGCTGCGCTGGTGCGAGCTGAACCAGCGCCGCGCCCGCGCACTGGCACTGGTCGGCCGAGAAGACGAAGACGATTGAGGACGAGGATGACTGACATCCCCGTCCCGGCCTTGTTGCCCTTACTTGATCGCGGTGAGATCGGCCTCGATCTTCACCAGCGTCTCGTCGGAGATCATGCCCTGCGAATAGGGGGCGAGAACCCGCAGGCTCAGGGTCTTGAACTGTTCGTAGGCCGGATGCTGATCGACCGGGCCGAGGTGCTTGGCCAGCACCGCCTTGGCGCGATCATCGGCCATCAGCGCCTCGATCGGAGTGTCGAGCGTGAACAGCGCGGCAGGTGCTTCAACCGGTGCCGATGTATCGGTCTGAGCCAGCACGGCAGCGGGAGTGGCCATCGCCGCAAGGGCAACACCGAAGGCAGCAAGAGGCGAGAAAGTCATGCAGGGGGTTCCTTGATCACGACGCAGGACAAATCTGTGTCTGCCCGGCGCTTTATCGCATTTCCATGTCGACGCAATGAACGGTTGCCGGAGCTTGGCTGATGGAGGAATTTGCCGCACTGCTCGATGCGCTGGTCTACACTACAAGCCGCAACCGCAAACTGGCGCTGATCGCCGCCTATCTGCGAAGCGCGCCCGATCCCGACCGCGGCTGGGCGCTCGCCGCGCTGACCGAGGGGCTGGATTTTCCGGCGGTCAAATCCTCGACCATCCGCAACCTGATGATGGAGCGGGTCGATCCGGTGCTGTGGGCGCTGTCCCGCGATTTCGTCGGCGACACGGCGGAAACGGCCAGCCTGCTGTGGCCGGAACCTGAGAGTGCTGTCCCTCAGCCGCCACTGACGCTGGCCGAGGTGGTCGAGCGCCTCACCGCGCTTACGCGCGCCGGGGCTCCCACCGCGCTTTCTGCGCTGTTCGACAGGATGGATGCGCGCGGGCGGTTTGCGCTGATCAAGCTCGCTACCGGGGGGATGCGCGTTGGCGTATCGGCACGGCTTGCCAAGACTGCCTTCGCACAGGCCTTTGGTGTGGCAGTGGAGGAGGTTGAAGAATACTGGCACGCCCTTGCGCCGCCTTATGCCGAACTGTTCGCATGGGCGGCAGACGGCGGCCCCGCGCCCGATCTGGCGGGCGTACCGCGTTTCCGCCCCTTCATGCTCGCGCACCCGCTGGAAGATGGCGCGGTGGACCTCAAGGACTATGCCGCCGAATGGAAGTGGGACGGCATCCGCGTGCAGCTGGTGCGTGCCGGAGGCGCAACGCGGGTCTATTCGCGCTCGGGCGACGATATCTCCGCGACCTTCCCCGAATTGCTGGATGTTCTGCCGATCGACGCGGTACTCGATGGCGAATTGCTGGTGCGCGGCTCGACCCAAGGCGGGGAGGCAGGCGGCGCGGCGAGTTTCAATGCGCTTCAGCAGCGGCTCGGGCGCAAGAGCGTCTCAAGGGCGATGCTGCGCGATTACCCGGCTTTCGTGCGACTTTACGATGTGCTGCTGGTGGAAGGACGCGACTGGCGCGAGCATCCGTGGAAGTTGCGCCGCGCGACTTTGGAAGCGCTGATGCCGCGCCTGCCCGCCAGCCATTTCGATCTCTCCCAGCTGGTCGAGGCGCCCGACTTTACGGCGCTCGCCGCGATCCGCGATACCGCGCGCGACGAGGCGATCGAAGGGCTGATGCTCAAGCACCGCGAAAGCCCCTACGTGGCTGGGCGCAAGGTGGCGCTGTGGTACAAGTGGAAACGCGATCCGCTGCTGATCGACTGCGTGGTGATGTATGCCCAGCGCGGTAGCGGCAAGCGGTCGAGCTTCTATTCGGACTACACCTTCGGCTGTTGGGACGGGGATCCAGATGCAGGGGCGGAGCTGCTTCCCGTGGGCAAGGCCTATTCCGGCTTCACCGATGCGGAGCTTAAGAAGCTCGACCGCTTCGTGCGCCAGAACACCCTCAATCGCTTTGGCCCGGTGCGCGAAGTGAAGCGCGAACTGGTGTTCGAAGTTGCCTTCGATAGCGTCCACACCAGCAAGCGCCACAAGAGCGGCCTCGCCATGCGCTTCCCGCGCATCCACCGCATCCGCTGGGACAAGCCCGCACACGAGGCGGACCGGATTGAGGGGCTCAGGGCGCTGGTGAAGGACTAGCCCAGCGCCGCCGCAACCGCCTCGGCATGGTGCTTGGCGTTTTCGGCATAGTGCATCACGCCCACGCGCATTCCGGCAATCGCGGCATCATCGAGATCACGCATCTTGCGCGCCGGACGTCCGCCCCACAATTCGCGCGGCTCGATCACCTTGCGCTCGGTCAGCATCGCCCCCGCGCCGAGCATGGCGTCGCTCCCGATCACCGCCTTGTTCATCACGATCGCCCCCAGGCCTACAAAGCCGCGATCGTGGATCGTGCAACCGTGCACCACCGCCATGTGGCCGATCAGCACATCATCGCCGATCACCAGCGGGCAGCCATCCGGGTCGCCGGGGCGCGGCGGGTCGCAGTGGAGCACAGAGCCGTCCTGGACATTGGTCCGCTCGCCAATCCGGATCGAGAACACGTCGGCGCGCAGCACGCAATTGTACCAGATCGACGAGCCTGCCCCGATCACCACATCGCCGATGATGGTGCAGCCGGGCGCGATGAAGGCGGTGTCGTGAATTTGCGGAGTCTTGCCGTGGATAGGCACGATGTTGACGCCGGGGCGTGTGGTCATGTGTGGCTCTCCCATTGGTCGCGGGTGATGGCATAGGCGATGATGCGCGGGTTTTCAGGGTCGAAATCGGCGCTGTCGAAGTCGAGATCCTCGCGCCGCTCCATACCGAGCCGCAACATCAGGCCCCAGCTGGGTGTATTGCCTTCGACGGTCAGCGCGATAACCTCGTCCGCTCCGAAGCGGGCAAAGGCGATATCAAGCGCCGCAGCGGCGGCTTCTTTGGCATAGCCCTGCCCCCAGGCATCCTCGCGCAGCCGCCAGCCGACTTCCATCATCCCTTGCGGCCCGCCCGGCTGATTGGAGCGCTTCAGCCCGCAAAAGCCGAGCAACGCGCCGTCTTCGCGGCGCTCGACCACCCAGAAGGTATGACCGTGATCGGTGTGGTAGGCTTCGAGTCGTGCCTCCACGGCCGCCCGTCCGGCGTCGTCGACCACCCCGCCGAGCCAGCGCATGACGGCAGGCGTATTGGTGACGCGCCAGAACTCCGGCCAATCCTCCGCGCGCCAGTCGCGCAAGGCAAGGCGGGGCGTTTCGTGCCTGAATTCACCCATTGAGCAGGCGCGCGACATGCGCGGCATGATAGGTCAGCACCCCGCTGCATCCGGCGCGCTTGAAGGCGATCAGCTTTTCCATCACCAGCGCATCACGGTCCCCGATGCCGGCAGCCTGCGCGGCCTCGATCATCGCGTATTCGCCGCTCACCTGATAGGCGAAGACCGGCACGTCGAAGCGCTGCTTCACCCGGTAGATGATGTCGAGATAGGCGAGACCGGGCTTCACCATCACCGAATCCGCGCCCTCAGAGATATCCATCGCCACTTCGCGCATCGCCTCGTCGGCGTTGGCGGGGTCCATCTGGTAGGCCTTCTTGTCGCCCTTGAGCAGGCCGCCGCTGCCCACCGCATCGCGGAACGGGCCATAGAAGGCGCTAGCGTATTTGGCGGCGTAGGACATGATCTGGACATTGGGATGCCCGTTCATCTCCAGCGCCATGCGGATCGCGTGGATGCGCCCGTCCATCATGTCGCTGGGCGCGATGATGTCCGCGCCCGCGTTCGCCTGATTGACCGCCTGATCGACCAAGACCGCCACGGTCGCGTCGTTCAACACATAGCCGGTATCGTCGATCAACCCGTCCTGCCCGTGGCTGGTATAGGGATCGAGCGCCACGTCGGTCAGCACGCCGATATCGTTCCCGCAGGCGTCCTTGATCGCGCGGATCGCCTGGCACATCAGGTTATCGGGATTATGCGCCTCGGCCCCGTCGTCGCTACGCAGTTCATGCGGCGTGTTGGGGAACAGCGCGATCACCGGAATCCCGAGATCGACCGCCTCCTTCGCCCGCGCCACGATGCCATCGACCGACCAGCGCGATACGCCGGGCAGGGTCTTGACCGGCTCCTCCACGCCCTTTCCCGCAGTGACAAACAGCGGCCAGATCAGGTCGGCGGGTGTGACAAGGGTCTCGCGGTGGAGCGCGCGGCTCCAGCCGTGGGCGCGGGTACGGCGCAGGCGGGTGTTGGGAAAATGTCCGGTCATGGCGCGAGACTTACGCGCAATCGCGGCTTGACGACAAGCTCTCGTTACAGGGTGCGCGCTGCTGTCCCTGCCCGGGCCATGTCGATTTTCTCGATCTCGCGCACAGGTTCCTTGGCCTCGCCCGGCAGCGGCTCGAGATCCTTGAGCGCCGCGCCGACCTCGATTTCCTTCAAGCGGAGCAGCTGGCGGCGGAAATCGATCAGCTCGGTGCCGGAAAGCTCGGCGCGGGTGACAAAGGCGACGCTCGCCGGGTTGATCGCCCGCCCACCGCGATACATTTCGTAATGGAGGTGCGGGCCGGTCGAAAGGCCGGTGGAGCCGACATAGCCGATCACCTGCCCGCGCCGCACGCTTTGCCCGGCGCTCACTGCCATGCGGCTCATGTGGCAATAGCGGGTCGAAAGGCCGCCGCCATGCTCCAGCCGCACCGCGATGCCGCAGCCGCCCGCGCGCCCTGCCGCGCTGACCCGGCCATCCGAGACCGCGACGATCGGCGTGCCATAGCGCGCCTTGAAATCGAGCCCGGCGTGCATCCGGGTATAGCCAAGGATCGGGTGACGCCGCATCCCGAAACCCGAAGTCGTCGGCCCCGGCACCGGCGCCAGCAGCCCGCGCCGCTGTTCGCCCACGCCCGAGGCCTCGTAGAACCGGCCGTCCTTGCCCCAACGCATCAGCTGGGTGCGTGCCTTGCCGGCGCGATCGACCCCGGCATAGAGCAATTGCCCGGCCTGCCGTTCACCGGTCGCTGCGCGGCGATAGCTGATGATGATGTCGAATTCGTCGGTGGCGCGCACCTCGCGGTCCATGTCGATCTGCGCATCGAGGGCCTTGAGATATTCCTGCACCGCGCTCGCCGGTACGCCTGCCTGCCGCATCGAACGGTAAAGGCTGGAGCCCACCACCCCGCGCACCCGCAGAGGGGTATCGTCGACGCGGATCACATTGCGCTTCAGCGCCAGCGGGCCGGACGGAACCACCGGTGTGCCGTCTTCGGCGATCTCGCCCACGCCAGGCCGGGTCAGCGCCAGCTCCAGATCGAAGCGGGCGCGGAAGGCGAGGCTGTCGAGCGGGCGCGGCTCGCCGGGTGCCGGGCGGCGCCCCAGCAGCACGTCCATCTGCGTCCCCGGCGTGATATCGCCCAACGGCACCGCCTGCCCGATCAGCGCCGCTGCACGATCAATGTCGCCGGCCGCCACGCCCGCACGGCGCAGCATGGAGGCAAAACTGTCGCCCGGCGCAAGCGTCACCATCAGCTGGATCTGCGGCCTTTCCGGCGCGCTCTTGAGCGGGATAACGGCCTGCGTTGGCCCCATGCGGCGACCGCTATCGCCCCCCAGCGCCAGCGGCAGGATCATCTGGCTGCGCAATTCGCTGTCGACCTCTTCGGCCTGCGGCATGGCGGGGCGGGCTTCGAGCGGGGTGAGATCCGGCCAGAAGGCCAACGCGAACACGCCCAGCCCAACCATCGTCGCCAGCCCGCGCAGCCAGCGGCGGCTGCCGATATCCTCGGCCAGATCGGGTGCAAGATCGAGGCCTTCGAACCATCGCGAGACGCCAAGACGCCATTCGTCATAGCGTTGCCCCCAGCCGTTGACGCGGGCAATGACCTCGCGCCGGGCAACCTGCGCTTTTGTCGGCGGTGCCAGAGCCTTGCCGTGGCGCATGTAGGACATGAGCTCGCGCGCGGTGGCTGGGTCGATCGGCGCGGCTGCAGGTTCAACCGGCGTCACCACGCCATCGGGATCGCCGGCCGGCTCATGCCCGAAGTTCACATTGCGCACGTGGTTCAACATTCTCGCCCCGAAAGCGGTGCATGACGGGGCGGCTTGCCCGGTGTCCCGGTTCCTCCCTTGTCGCATTTCTGTGCCAGAACAAAGTAAATCCCGCCTTAACCAGCGACCAGACGCGCGCCCTGTGCGATAAGAGGTTGTGCGTAGGTCACAGATGCCCTGCCGCTTGGCCTTGCCGGGGGACGGCAAGCCTGACAGAACCCGGTGTGTCGTGACCTCTCCCGTCTCTTCCCGTCCCGCCGAGGATGCGCGCGTTCGCGCTGTACTCGGGCCGACCAACACCGGCAAGACGCACCTCGCGATCGAACGGATGTGCGGCCATTCGAGCGGCATGATGGGCTTTCCGCTGCGCCTTCTGGCGCGCGAGGTCTATGACCGGGTGCGCGCGATCAAGGGCGACAATCAGGTGGCGCTGATCACCGGGGAGGAACGGATCGAGCCGCCACAGGCGCGCTATTTCCTCTGCACTGCCGAAGCCATGCCGAGGACAGCGGGCGAACACGCCTTCGTCGCGCTGGACGAAGCGCAGCTGGGCGCTGATCCCGAACGCGGGCATATCTTTACCGACCGGCTGCTCCACGCGCGCGGGCGCGAAGAAACGATGATCCTCGGTTCCGCGACATTGGAGCCGATGGTCAAGGCGCTGATCCCGCGCGCCGAAGTGACCAGCCGCCCGCGGTTTTCGACGCTCAGTCACGCGGGGGTATGCAAACTCTCGCGCCTGCCCAAACGCTCTGCCGTGGTCGCTTTCAGTGTCGAGCAGGTCTACGCCATGGCAGAGGCCTTGCGGCGGTTCCGGGGCGGGGCGGCGGTGGTGATGGGCGCGCTCTCGCCCGAAACCCGCAACAAGCAGGTCGCGATGTTCCAAGCGGGCGAGATCGATTACATCGTCGCCACCGATGCCATCGGCATGGGGCTGAATCTCGATCTCGATCACGTCGCCTTCGCCTCGCTGACCAAGTTCGACGGGCGCAGGAAGCGGCGGCTCACCCCGTCGGAGATGGCGCAGATCGCCGGGCGCGCCGGGCGGCACCAGCGCGATGGCACCTTCGGCACCCTTTCGGGGATGGGCAAGGGCGATGCCGAACCGCTCCAGTTCACCGACGAGGAAGTCTACGCGATCGAGGAACACAAGTTCGCGCCCCTCACCAACCTGTTCTGGCGCGAGGCTGATCCGCGCTTCGATTCGCTCGAACGCCTGATTGCCGATCTCGAAGCACGGCCCGACAATCCGGTGCTCCGCCCCGCCCCCGAAGCCATCGACATGGCGGTGCTGAAGCGCCTCGCCGGGGAAAGCATCGCCGACACGGTGAAGGGCGCAGGCAGCGTGCGGCGCTTCTGGGAAGCCTGCTCGCTGCCCGATTTCCGCAATCTCGGGGTGGAACAGCACGCCCGCTTCGTCGCCCGCCTGTGGAATGACCTTGCGCAAGGCTATCTGGGCGCGGATTTCGTCGCCGCGCGCATCGCCGAGCTTGACCGGATGCAGGGCGACATCGACACGCTGCAAGGGCGAATCGCAGCGATTCGCAGCTGGGCTTACATCTGCCAGCGGCCCGACTGGGTGCTGGCAAGGGACGAAATGGCCGCGCGGGCACGCGCGGTCGAGGCGAAGCTCTCGGACGCGCTGCACGCGCGGCTGACCGAGCGTTTCGTGAACCGAAGGACGACACTCTTGATGAAATCACTGGGGCAGGATGCAAGTGCGCTGCCCGTCACGCTTGAACCCGATGGCCAGCTGATGGTGGAGGGCGAAAACATCGGCCGCCTCGAAGGCTTCCGCTTCCATGTCGATCCTTCGGCAGGCGTGGCTGACCGGCGGATGCTGTTGGCGGCGGGCGAGAAGGCGCTGCCCGCGCTGCTGGCCGAACGCGCCGAGTGGCTGCTGTCGCAGGGGAGCGGCGAGCTCGAAATCAGCGGTGGCGCAATCCGCTGGCAGGGCCGCGCACTGGCCGAGGTAACCTTCCCCGGCCATCCCGGCTCCGGCAATTTCGGCACGCCGCGCCTCACCTTGACCCGCGATCTCACCCTGCTGCCTGAAACGGCGAAAGCCAATCTCGAGGCCGGACTGGCAGCATGGCTCGAACAGCAGCTCGAACCGCTCGAGCCGCTGCGCAAGCTGGCCGAGGCGGCGCGCGATCCGGACGCCGGGTCGCAGGCGCGCGCGCTCGTCATTACGCTGATCGAAGCACGCGGGGTGATTTCCCGCGAGGAGGCAGGGCTTGAGAACCTGCCCAAGGAAATGCGGCCCTACCTGCGGAAGCTGGGCGTGACCTTCGGTGCGCTCGACATCTTCGATGCGCCGCTGCTGAAGCCCGCCCCGCGCCGCTTGCTGCACGCGCTGGGGCTCGATCCGCGCCCGCTCAACCCGGCGATGCTGCCGGTGCTGGCCGAGGGCAGCTGGGCCAAGGGCCGCCTGCCCGCCGGTTACCGCTATGCCGGAACGCAGGCGATCCGTGTCGATCTGGCCGAAAAGATTCTGCGCGCCGCCTTCGAAGCCCGCGCGGGCGTCGTCGCGGCCCACCCCAAGGAGCGCAATCGTCCGTTTCGCGTCGATCTGTCGCTGGCCGTGTCCATCGGGCTGGAGGAAAGCAATGCCCGCCGCTTGCTGGGCAGCGCCGGTTTCCGTTTCGAACGTGCGCGGCCGCTGGCGGAAGGCGCGCATGGCCCGGCCGCGCCCGACCGGTGGTATTGGCGCCCGCGCCGTCCGGGCGACAAGGATGAACGGCGGGAGGCGCGCAGGGATCATCGCAAGAATGGCCACAAGGATCATGGTCAGAAAGGCGGCGCACCGCGCGGCAAGGGTTCGCAAACGGCTGCCAGACCCTCGCGTGATGGCGCTCAGCGCGGCCCAGGCCGGGGTCAGACCCCGCCCAGACCCCCTGTTGACACCGGCCCGGCGCGGGCCGGGGGTGCGTTCGACAAACTGGCGGATCTGCTCAAGGGATGAGCCATGACGGTGCGGGAGGGTCGATGCGGATTGATCGTCTGCTGGTCTATCTGCGCTTCGCCCGCACCCGATCGGCTGCCGAGGCCCTGATCGCAACCCGTGCTTTGCGGCGCAACAGAATCCATGTGCTGCGCGGCAGCGAACAGGTACGTATCGGGGATGTGCTGACTATCGCCCTGGGAAGCACTGTAAGGGTGATCGAGCTTATCGCGCTTCCCCAGCGGCGCGGCCCGCCTGCCGAAGCCCGCGCCCACTATCGCACGTTTGACCAATTTCATGAGGTTGACCCGGACAGTCTTGACCGTAAAGGGCAAATGACAATAACCGCCTCACCTTGCGCGGGGGCAACCCCGCCCGATGATCCCGCAGACCGCCTTTGAAAGAGCCGCAATGACCTACGTCGTCACCGAAGACTGCATCAAGTGCAAGTACACCGATTGCGTGGAAGTGTGCCCGGTCGACTGCTTCTACGAAGGCGAGAACATGCTGGTGATCAACCCCAGCGAATGCATCGATTGCGGCGTGTGCGAACCGGAATGTCCGGCTGAGGCGATTCTCCCCGATACCGAGGACGGGCTGGAGAAATGGCTCGAACTCAATACCAAGTTCTCCGCCGTCTGGCCGAACATCACCAGCCAGAAGGCCCCGCCCGAAGATGCCGACGCGCACAAGGGCGAGAAGGACAAGTTCGAGAAGTATTTCAGCGAAGAACCGGGCGAAGGCGACTGATTTCCCGCCTCTTGCGCCTTGTCTGCATAGCTAGGAAGGCTTGCGCAAACGCCGACTCGCAATTTTGTTGCAGACATGCTATATAATAAGACAACCGCGCCGGTTCACACCCGCGCAGGCGTTGAAAACCAGAAAGGCCTGACACCAGCAATCCCCTAACCGGATGATCGCACCCGGCGCTTGCTTCCCCTGAGGCCCGCTTCAGCAAGCATCCGCGCCGCCGGGATGATTGTCCGCTCTCCGTTGTCAGGGACAGGCCCATAGAAAGGAACTTGCATGGCAAGCACCGCAAACGCATTCACCGTCGGCGATTATGTTGTCTACCCCAAGCACGGCGTAGGCCGGGTGATCGAGCTCCAGAGCGAGGAAATCGCCGGAATGCAGCTCGAACTCTACGTGCTGCGCTTCGAAAAGGAGCGCATGACGCTCCGTGTGCCGGTCAACAAGGTCGAATCGATCGGGATGCGCAAGCTGTCGTCGGACAAGACGCTCAAGCAGGCGATGGAAACGCTCAAGGGCAAGCCCAAGGTGAAGCGCACCATGTGGTCGCGCCGCGCGCAGGAATACGAAGCGAAGATCAACTCGGGCGACCTCGTGTCGATTGCCGAAGTGACCCGCGATCTGTTCCGCCCGGAAGACCAGCCGGAGCAGTCCTATTCGGAACGTCAGATCTTCGAAGCGGCCTCCAGCCGCCTCGCCCGCGAACTGGCGGCGATGGAAGAGACGGACGAACCGACCGCGCTCGGCAAGATCCTCGACGTGCTGCGCGAACACGCGCCGCAATATTACGACAGCGCCGAGGAAGCCTGAGGCTTTCGTCGCGCCGCCCAAACAAAGGGGCCGTCCTGCGGGGCGGCCCTTTTTTGTTGGTGCGCTGTCGCCACTTGCACGCCGCGCCTTGGTGTATTATATCGGCAATACGCCAACCGGAGAAGCCGCATGAGCAAGCCTGTCGTCCTGTCCCTAGCCGCTTTCGCTTCCGCCGTGATGCTGACCGGTTGCGACGGCGCCGATATCGAGATCAATGGCCAGAAGGGCGTCCCTCTTGCGGAGATCGAGCTGGCCGGCCCGCCGCCTGCCAAGGTCTTCCTGGCTTCTGGCGACACTGTGATCCTGACGGAAGGCGATAGCTTTGCGATCAAGGTCGAAGGCAGCGGGACTGAATCCTTGCGCTTCGTGCGCGATGCGGAACTGATCGGCATTACCCGCGAGGATGGCTGGAAGGGCGGCGGCAGCGCCACCATCCGCATCACCATGCCTGCGCCCAGCGAAGTCGTGATCGGTGGCAGCGGCACCATCAAGGCGCCAACCCTCGCCAGCGATGCCGCGATCAACATCGGCGGTGCTGGCACAGTGGAATTCGGGACAATTGCAGCGGAAAAGCTCGCCATCAACATCGGCGGCAGCGGCAAGGTGAAGGGTAGCGGCACCGCGAGAGAGCTTGAGGTGCTGATCGGCGGTAGCGGCGATGTCGTCGCGCCGGGGCTGAAGGTCGATGTGGCCGACATTACCATCGGCGGAGCCGGGGACGTTGCCTTTGCCTCGGATGGAACCGTGGAAGCCAGCATCGCCGGGGCGGGCGACGTGACTGTTACCGGCATGGCCAAGTGCACTGTCAGCGCGATGGGTTCAGGCACGCTCAACTGCGCCCCGGCAAGCGGCACTGGCGCGACTACGGAGATCCCCTCATCTGAGGCAAAGTCCGCAGAATAGCAGTTGCCTGATCACAACTTGCGCGCGACAATCCGCGCATCATGCAAGTCTACAAGCTCCTCGCCCTCGGGCTGTCTGCTCTGGCCCTTCAGGGTTGTCTCGCCAGAGCCGCAGTCGATGTTGTCACGCTGCCGGTCAAGGCCGTCAGCGCCGGGGTGGACGCGGCCACCACCAGCCAGTCCGAAGCGGACGAGAAGCGCGGCAGGGAAATCCGCAAGCGCGAGGAACGGCTGGGCGAGCTGGAGCGCGATTATGCCAAGCAGATGAAACGCTGCGGTGACGGCAATGACGAAGCTTGCGAAAAAGCGCAGGCGATCCGCGCGGAGATGAAGGCGATCATGCCCGGTATCCCGGTGGAGCCGGACAGGCGCTAGGCCGCCGCCCGCCGAAGCCGGTCGTTGATCGCGCGGCCCACACCCTCATCCGGCACCGTAGCCACTGCGATGCGCGGCTGCCGGGCGCGCGCGGCCTCGTGCAGGCAAGCATAGAGCCGCGCCGCCGCTTCGTTGATGTCACCGCTGGCCGACAGCGTGCAGTCACCATGAACAGCGCCAAAGCCGATCAGGAATTCGTCCGGTTCGGCTGCACCGGCATTAAGCCGCACCGGCTTGCCCGGCGCATAGTGGCTGGCGAGCTGGCCGGGGGCTTCGATCCCGCGCTCCCCGGTGGCCCGGACGATCTTCACCGGGTAATGTGGATCAAAATGGATGTCATTCAGCGCCGGAAGATAGATCGGTCCTGGCCGCAACTCGTGCCACACGCCCTCGGGATCGATCAGGAGGATGGTCGATTCCACCCCGTCCTCGCATGGGCCGCCATCGAGCACCATGTCGATCCGTCCGTCGAGCGAGGCGAGCACATGCTCGGGCGTCGTCGGACTGATGAATCCCGACCGATTGGCCGAAGGCGCGGCAAGCGGGAAATCCACCGCCTGAAGCAGGGCGCGCATCACCGGATGCTGCGGCGCGCGCATGGCGATTGTCGGCAATCCTGCCGAGACTGCCCCGGCCAGTCCGGCATCCGCCCGGCGCGGCACGACCAGCGTAAGCGGCCCCGGCCACTCCTTCCCCGCCAGCACCCGTGCCGCTCCGGCGAAAACGCCGTAACGCTCCGCCTGCTCCAGATCGCGCACATGCACGATCAGCGGATTGAAATCCGGACGACCCTTGGCGGCATAGATCCGCGCCACCGCTTCGGGCGAGTCAGCCCGCGCGGCAAGGCCGTAAACAGTCTCGGTCGGCACCGCGACAAGCCCGCCCGATTCGAGGATGCGCGCCGCTTTGGCGATCCCCTCGACGTCTGCCAGCACTATGTCTGTAACGTTCTTGCCGCTCATGCCTCTCGCGCTATAGACTGGCGCGCGGCCTGCCAAGTGCGGGCGTTTCTTACCTCCTATCCGCCGACCTGAAGGACACCCCCGAAGTGACCCCCTTTACCCCGCCGACCGCCGACCAGTTACTTGCCATCCGCGTCAATGCCGGGATCGACGAGCTGGCGCAGACCGAACGCTTCGCCCATGCCGAGCCCGATCTGGTCGAAGCGATTGTCGAAGGCGTCGGCCAGTTCGCGGCGGGGGAATTCGCGCCGCTCAACCGCAAGGGCGATCTGGAAGGGGCAAAGCTCGAAAACGGTGTCGTGCGCCTGCCGGAGGGTTTCGAGGCCGCCTATGACGCCTATGTCGAGCAGGGCTGGAACGCGATTGCCTCTCCGGCGGCACATGGCGGACATGGGCTGCCCTTCACGCTGGCCTGCAACGTGCTGGAGAACCTCGGCGCGGCGAACATGGCCTTCACTCTGCTGCCGATGCTGTCGGTCGGCGCAATCGAGGCGCTGGAGCATCACGGCTCCCCCGCCCAGCAGGCGATGTATCTCCCCAAGCTGGTGAGCGGGCGCTGGTCTGGCACGATGAACCTGACGGAACCCGCGGCAGGAAGCGATGTCGGTGCGCTGCGCTCCACCGCCGAACCCATCGGCGCCGATGAGTTTGGGGGCAAACACGCGGGCAAGTACAAGATCACCGGCCAGAAGATCTACATCACCTGGGGCGAGCATGATCTGGCCGAGAACATCATCCATCTGGTGCTGGCCCGCCTGCCGGGCGCGCCGGAAGGATCACGCGGCATCTCGCTGTTCGTGGTGCCGAAGTATCATGTGAACGCCGACGGCACCCTCGGCCCGAAGAACGACCTGCGCTGCGTCAGCCTGGAGCACAAGCTGGGCATCAACGCCTCGCCGACCTGTGTCATGTCTTACGGCGACAATGGCGAGTGCATCGGGGAACTGGTCGGCCAGCCGAACAAGGGCCTCGCGGCGATGTTCACGATGATGAACAATGCGCGCATCAATGTCGGCAATCAGGGCGTGCAGATCGGCGAGCGCGCGACCCAGCAGGCGCTCGCCTATGCGCGGGACCGGGTGCAGTCGGCGCGCGCCGGTTCGCCCGACAAAACTCCGGTGGCGATCATCGAGCATCCCGACGTGCGCCGCATGATTCTGCGCATGAAGGCGCTGACCGAAGGTGCGCGCGCGCTGCTCTATTATTGCGCCGGGCAGGTCGATCGCGGCAATCTCGGCGATGAGGCGGCCAAGGCGCGCGGGGAGATCGTGGTGCCGTTGATCAAGGCGTGGGGCACGGATGTCGGGGTGGAGGTCGCGGGGCTCGGCATCCAGATCCATGGCGGAATGGGCTTCGTCGAGGAGACCGGCGCCGCCCAGCACTGGCGCGATTCGCGCATCGCCCCGATCTACGAAGGCACCAACGGCATTCAGGCGGCCGACCTTGTTACCCGCAAGCTGGGTCTCGAAGGTGGCGAAGCACTGGTCGCGCTGTTCGAGACCATCGCGCGGGAGGCAACAGAGGAATTCGCGCTCTCCGCCCTTGCCCGCGACTGCGCCAATGTCGCGCGCTGGATGCGGGACGAAGCGAGCCTTGATGACAGGCTGGCGGGCAGCGTCCCGTTCTGCACCATGGCGGCCGTCTGTGTGGCTGGGTGGCAGCTTATGAAGCAGGCCGCGGCGGTCGCGGCAGGCGCAGCGCCGGAGCTGGCCGCAACCAAGCCGGTGACGGTGCGCTTCTTCCTCGACCGGGTCGTGCCGGAAGCCGCAGGGCTCAAGGCTGGTGCTGTCGCGGGTGCTGACGGGCTCTACGCCCTGCCCGCAGAAGCGCTGGTGGGCTGAGATGGCAGGCGGCGAGCCTTGGGAGCGGATTGCTGCCGCACTCGAACGGCTCGCGCCTCCGCCGCCTCCACCGACCGACTGGCTGGCAGCGCCTGCCTATGTGTGGGAAGGCGATCGCGGGCGGGCGGTGCCTGTGCTCGATGCCCAGCCGCTAACGACGCTCCACGGGATCGACGCGCAGAAAGCTGCGATGGCGGGCAATTGCGCCCGCCTCGCATCAGGGGCAGCAGCCCACGACGCGCTGCTGTGGGGTGCGCGGGGCATGGGCAAGTCGGCGCTGGTGCGGGCCTGTGTGGCGGAGGTGCAGAGAGAAACGCACGGCTTGGCCCTCGTCCAGCTCGCCCCCGGCACTCTGCCCAGCTTCCCGGCACTGATCGCTGAACTCGCAAGCGTTGAGCGCGCCTTCCTGCTGTTTATCGACGATCTCGGTTTTGGCGCTGACGGGCGAGCCGAAATGCTCGCGCTCAGGAGCCTGCTCGACGGCGGTATCGCGCCGCGACCGGGCCATGTCCGGATTGTGGTGACGGCAAACCGCCGCTCCATCACCGAGCGCGAGGATACCTCCGCCGCGCTCCATGAACGCGACGAGCGTGACGATGCACTGGCGCTGGCCGATCGCTTCGGGCTGACGCTGGGCTTTCACCCGGCGGACAAGGATACCTATCTCGCCATCGTAGCCAGCTACCTTGCACCGCTCGGCCTTCCCTATGACCGGGAGGAGGCAATGGCCTTCGCCATTCAGCGCGGCAATCGTTCAGGCCGCACCGCGCTGCAATTCTCCACGGAGATCGCCGGGCGTGCCGGGATGCGGCTTTAGTTCGCCTTCTGCCCCGCCTGCTGCCGCAGGTAGTCCGCCTCGAAATCGGCGCGCGGATCGGTCAGGCGGCGCGGGGGGAGCGACTTGCCTTTGAGCCGCGCGATTCCCGGCGCAGGTTCTGCCGAAGGCGCGCGCACCCGCCAGATGATCCCGGCCGTATCGTCCGACACCAGCAGCGCGCCATCGCCCGCCCATTCAACCCATGTCGGCCGCCCGCGGGTGGTGCCGTCCGCCTTGAGGAACCCGGTCAGCACCGGAACCGGCTTGCCCACCGGATTGCCGCGGTCATCGAAATCCACGAACACCACGTCATAGCCCGACGGCGGCTTGCGGTTCCACGAACCGTGCCGTGCGATGAAGGCCCCGCTGGCGAAATCGTCGCCCATGCGGTGGCCCTCGGCGGTGAACACCAGCCCCAGCGCCGCCACGTGCGGGCCAAGCGCGAATTCGGGATTGCGGACATACTCCATCAGGAAGCGCGGCATCGGCGCCTCCACCCGGCGATCGCGGTTGACCTTGTAATAGACCCACGGCCAGCCGTATTGCGCGCCGATGGGGACGTTGGTGAGATAATCCGGCACCAGATCGCTGCCGAGCATGTCGCGTTCGTTCACGGTGGTCCACAACTCGCCGGTCCAGGGGCTGAAATCCATGCCATTGGGATTGCGCAGCCCCACGCCGAACTGGCGCTGGACATTGGCGGCCAGATCATACTCCCAGATCATCGCCCGGCCTTCCTCCACGGCCATGCCCTGCTCGCCGATATTGCTGACCGAGCCAACGGCGACGTAAAGCCGCTCGCCATCGGGGGACAGCTCGACATTGCGCATCCAGTGGCCGCCGCCGCCCGGCAGATCCATCAGCTTGCGCGGGGCGCCTGCCACCTTGTCGCTGCCGAGCGAATAAGGGAACGCGAGCAGGGCATTGTGATTGGCGACGAACAGCGTGTCATCCTTCCATGCCAGGCCAGAGGGCGAATCGAGCCCTTCGGACAGGATCACCTGCTTCGTCTCCGCCCTGCCATCGCCATCGGCATCGCGCAACAGCACGATCTGGTTGGGAGATTCGCCCGCTGATCCGGCCTTTTCGAACAGAATCGCCGCAATCCAGCCCTGAATTGTCGCCATCACCCCGCCATCGCCGCCATCGGTCTTGGGGGCGCGGGTCAGCGTGACCAGCACATCACCATTGGGCAGAGCGTAGAGAATGCGCGGGTGATCCAGCCCCTCGGCAAAGCGCATCACTTCGAGGCCCTTGGCTACCTCGGGCCGCTCGTCCGCCTGCCAGCCCACCGGCTCGGCGATCTGGACGGTCGGGAAGCTTTGCGGGTCACCTTCCTGCAGCACAGGATCGGTGCCAGTGACCTCTTCCACCGAGAGATCGGCGGTGTCACCCCGGCTAAGGAACCAGAACAGGCCGCCCAGAACCAGAACAATGATACCGAGAGCGATTGCGATTTTGCGTAGGATTGCCATGTGGGCGGGATAAGCCCGGTGCGCGCTTGCGGCAACCGGGAAGCAAGGAAAGAATTCGCGCCCATGTATGATTTCAAGCCCGCCGCCCCGCTTTCCGCCGCAGAACTCTACCGCGAGCTGCTGGGCGCCGCCGATGCGCTGACGGCGGGCGAGCCCGACGGCGTGGCCAACATGGCCAATGTCGCTGCGCTCCTGTGGGAGTTTCTGCCCGATCTCAACTGGGCTGGCTTCTACCGGGTCGCACCTGCCAAGACTGGCAATGGGGAAGAAGAGCTGGTGCTGGGCCCCTTCGTGGGCCGTCCCGCCTGCATCCGCATTCCCTTCGGCACAGGCGTATGCGGCACAGCGGCAAAAAGTCGCGCCACGCAACTTGTCGCGGACGTCCACGCCTTCCCCGGTCACATCGCTTGCGATGCGGCGAGCCAGTCGGAACTGGTCGTCCCGGTGTTGCGCGACGGCGCGCTCGTGGCTGTGATCGACCTCGACAGCCCGCGCCCCGAACGCTTTACCGAGGAGGACGCGACAGGGATCGAGGCGCTGGCGGCACTGTTGTCGGACAGGATCTGAGGGCTTCGCTAGAGCGAATTCCCGAAACGGGACAGCGCGCGAAGCGCCGCTTGGGCAGATGGCCGTTGGAGTGGTAAGGATTGGCTAACCATCAGCCAACTCTGGCTGATTCAGGGGGGTTTGCCCATGTCCAAGCTGTTTCCATCACTTCCGCTCGCCGCGCTGGCGCTGGCGCTTCCGGTAACGGTGCAGGCGCAGAATTACGCCGATCTGCCGCCGCTTACGCCGATGAACGAAGCTGAGCTGCGCACACTCCCTGCCGATATGCGCAGCGCGCCAACGCGGGTGGTTGCCGATGAAACCGTGACCATGGTCAACGGAGTCGAGACCATTACCCGCACCCGCCGGATCGAAGCACCGCAGCCGCTTCCCGCTACCCCGGCCGTTGCGCATCAGAGCTATGCGCCGGGTTATGCCCCGAACTACGCCCCGATCCACACAATGCCGATGGGCTATGCCCCGGCGGTGTTCGAACGCCAGCAATGGATCGACGAATGCCGTCGCCGCACGCGCGGGCAGAACCGCAGCAACACCGGCAAGATCATCGGTGGGTTGCTGGGCGCGATTGGGGGCGGATTTGCCGGATATGAGATCGCCGGCGCAGGCGACCGTCTGCTCGGCACCGTGCTCGGTGTTGGCGGCGGCGGGTTGCTGGGCGGGTTGATCGGCAGCCTGTTCGATGGCGACCGCAAGAAGAACCTCTACGATTGCGAAGCCGCGCTCGACAGCTACCTTTCGGCCTATGGCGCGCCCGGCGCCCGGATCGCCAGCCGCGAGATCGCCTATCCCGCCTATACTCAGAGCTACGCCTATCCGGCCTACTCCTATGGCTATACCTACGCCCCGCCGCCGCAAATGGTGCTGGTGCCGGTGCGCACCGAGGTGCAGCAGCAGGTCGTGGTGCGCGAGACCGAGCGTTTCGAAGGTGTCCCGGCACAGCGGATCATTCCTGCGCCGCGCCCCTCACCGAAGATGATCAAGACCCGCTGATCGGTCCAGCTTTGGCCCCTTGTCCAGGGGGCAGACAGACAGCCCCGCAGGTTCAGGCGACCCTGCGGGGCTTATGCTGTAAAGGCGTGACGGGTGAGGATGATCAGAACTCGCCGCCAGTAAGCCGCTGGCAGAGCAGATCAAGCTGATCGAGCGTCGTGTAGCGGATCGTCACGGTACCCTTGCGTGGATCGCCTTCAGGCTTGATCCTGACGCTCAGGCCGAGAAATTCCTCAAGATGTTGCTGCACCGCGAGAATATCCGCATTCTCACCTGCTGAACCCTGATTTTCACCCACGGCAGCCGCACTTTCCTTGCGGCCCTGCTTGCGCGTGAGCGTTTCGACATCACGCACGGAAAGGCCTTCGGAAACGGCGATTTCCGCCAGCTCCACCGCGTCGTCCCGCCCGATCAGCGCACGGACATGGCCGGTGCTGAGCTTGCCTTGCTCGACCAGATCGAGCACGCGGCCCGGTAGCGCCATCAGTCGCATCATGTTCGCGACATGGCTGCGCGATTTCTCGACCATCTTGGCGATGTCGACCTGGATCATGCCCTCTTCTTCCGAGAGGCGATGATAGGCGCGTGCTTCCTCGACCGGGTTCAGGTCTTCGCGCTGAAGGTTCTCGATCAGCGCCAGCGCCATCACCTCTCGATCAGACAGATCGCGCACCAGCGCCGGGATCTCATGGAGCCGCGCCTTCTGCGCCGCGCGCCACCGCCGCTCACCCGCAACCAGCTGATATCCCTGCATTTCGGGGTGAGGGCGAACGATGATGGGCTGAATCACCCCGCGCGTGGCAATCGAGGCTGCCAGTTCGGCCAGCGCCGTTTCGTCGAAGTGCTTGCGGGGGTTGCCTGGCAGCGGCTTGATTGAAGCGAGCGCCAACATCCGCAGAGGCGACCCTCCCGAAGCCGGCGCCTCGGCTGGAATATCATCACGGCGCACCAGCGGCTCTTCGCGCCGTGTCTCCCCCAACAACGCACCCAGACCCCGACCAAGCCGACGCGGCTTGTCATCGCCGCGTGAATTCATCGCAATATCAGTGCCTTGTAAACTGTTCTCGGTCATGCAGCCTGTCTTTCTGCGGGAAATCGGCCGATCAGCTCACGCGCCAGCGACATATAGGCGCGGCTGCCGGTGCAATGCTGGTCGTAGATCAACGCCGGAAGCCCATGGCTCGGCGCTTCGGAGAGGCGCACATTGCGAGGGATCACCGTGTCGAACACCAATGAGCCGAGGCAGTCGCGCACATCGTCGGACACCTGATCGGTCAACCGATTCCGTCGGTCAAACATGGTCAGCGCCACGCCGATAATACCAAGATCGGGATTGAAGCGCTGCTGCACCTGATCGACCGTCTGGAGCAGCTGGGACAACCCTTCCAGCGCAAAGAACTCGCATTGCAGCGGCACCAGCAGGGTATCGGCTGCGCACAAGGCATTGAGCGTCAGCAGGCCAAGCGAGGGCGGGCAGTCGATGAAGCAGATGTCGTGCCCGGTGTGCTTCGCCAACGCCTTGTCCAGGCGGTGCGTTCGCCCCTCCACCGCAACCAGTTCCACCTCTGCACCCGACAGATCGACTGTCGCGGGGACGATATCGAGCCGAGGGATCGCCGTCGACACGATTGCGCTGTCGAGCGCAACTTCATCGACCAGCAGATCATAGCTCGAAACTTCGCGCGCAGCAGCGTGAACACCAAGGCCGGTGGAGGCATTGCCCTGCGGATCGAGATCAATCAGCAATGTCCGCCATCCGGTTGCAGCCATCGCGGTCGCGATGTTGATTGCTGTGGTGGTCTTGCCCACCCCACCCTTCTGGTTGGCAATCGCGATGGTCAGCATGGTGCTCCCGTCCTTCCCGCGCGCCGATTCAGGATGAATCCGCACAATGATCGCGTGTCAGGCCTTCACAATGATTCCCGCGTCGGGATCGGTCAAGGAATGTTTCACGTGAAACATTGTCCGAATCGAAGGCTTCAAGCTCTCCAATTCCTGCGCCGCCGAGCGTCCCTTGGGCAATACATAGGCGGTCTGCCTTGTGGAGAAGGGTGCGGACAAAGCGAGGAGTTTGTCGAGCGGAGCAAAGGCACGTGCCGAAATGGCGCGGGCCGGGAACGGCGCGACCCGTTCGAGGCGCTGGCCTTCGACACGGCATTTCTTCAGATCCAGCGCGGCAATAGCGGATTCGAGGAATTCCACCCGCCGCGCGCGGGACTCCACCAGCACCACGGGCATATTCGGACACAGCGCAGCGATCACCAACCCCGGAAACCCCGGACCGCTCCCCAGATCGAGCCACGGCCCCTGCGCATTCGGCCCCAATGTTTCTGCCTTCACCAGAGCTTCGCTACCACGTGAAACATCGACGAGCTGTGCCGAATCGGCAATGTGTCGCTGCCAGATATGCGGCTCGGTGGCTTTGGCGATGAGGTT
The DNA here is from genome assembly GCF_002952215.1 of Porphyrobacter sp. HT-58-2. Taxonomy (NCBI): domain Bacteria; kingdom Pseudomonadati; phylum Pseudomonadota; class Alphaproteobacteria; order Sphingomonadales; family Erythrobacteraceae; genus Porphyrobacter; species Porphyrobacter sp. HT-58-2. Next base: position 482,635 of record NZ_CP022600.1, read on the forward strand.
CTGGCGCTGGTTCTCCGCCAGCACCAGCGCAGCGAAGCGCTCCAGGCGCGCCATGCCTTCTTTGTCGGTGAGACCGGCGACGTAGGCGCGGGCCTGTTCTTCGGTGACGATCATGCTGCCTGCCGACGACGAGCATGGACCAGCAGTGCCGAGAGCGCAGCCGGCGTCACCCCCGGTACCCGTCCCGCTGCGGCGAGGGTCCCCGGCGCGGCCTTGGTCAGGCGCTCGACCATTTCGTTCGATAGCCCCGGCACGTCCGCGTAGGGAAAGTCCACCGGCAGCGGCAGCGCCTCGCTCGCGCGAAGATCGCGCAACTCGGCATCCTGCCGTGCGAGGTAAGGCGCATAGGCGGCATCCTCGGCCATTTCCTCGGCAAGCAGTGGGTCGAGCGCAGTCACCTCGCCTAACCAGGGCGCGAGCGCCTCAGGCGTCACACCATCGTAGCGCAGCCAGTCCGCGAGCGGCTTCTCTCCGTGATCGCGCCGCACCGGCAGACCGAGATCGGCGAGTTCGCGGGCATGGACCTTCTCGGAATGTTTCACGTGAAACATTTCGCGCACTTCTTCACGACGTTCCCACCAGCGGCGACGTTCCTCGCCGATGCACCCAGCATCGATACCCAGCCCCGTCAGGCGGGTTGCAGCGTTGTTGGCGCGCAGACGCAGGCGATATTCAGCGCGGGCAGTAAGCATGCGGTAAGGCTCCGAAACGCCTTGGAGCGTCAAATCGTCAACCATCACAGCGATGTAACTATTGGCACGGTCGAGCGGCGGAGCCTGCTTGCCAAGCGCCGCAGCGGCGGCCTCCAGCCCGGCAACAAGGCCCTGTGCAGCGGCCTCCTCGTAACCGGTGGTCCCGTTGATCTGGCCCGCACAATAAAGGCCGGGGATCGCGCGGACCTGCAAATCCGGCGTCAGGGCGCGCGGATCGATGTGATCATACTCAACCGCATAGCCCGGCTGCACGATCTCCACCCGCTCGCACCCCGGCATGGTTCGGACCACCTGCTCCTGCACATCCACCGGCAGCGAGGTGCTGATGCCATTGGGATAGACCAGATGGGTAGTCAGCCCTTCTGGTTCGAGGAACACCTGATGCCCCTCCCGGTCGCCAAAGCGGTGAATCTTGTCTTCGATCGACGGACAATAACGCGGTCCCGCCGCCGCAATCGCGCCAGAGAACAGCGGCGAGCGGTGAAGGTTGGCGCGGATCGCATCATGGCCCGCCTGTGTGGTGCGGGTGATGGCGCAGAACACCTGCGGGTTAATGCGGGCGGGCGTGAGCGGCGACATGGTCCAGGCCTCACCGTCCGAAGGCTGTTCCTCCAGAACCGCCCAGTTGATCGTCCGACCGTCCAGTCGCGGGGGTGTGCCAGTCTTGAGCCGGGCCATCGGCAGGTCAGCCCCACGCAACTGAGCAGCGAGGCGCTTGGCCGCATTCTCACCGATGCGTCCGCCCTCGAAACGCTCCTCGCCGCGGAACAATACGCCGCCGAGGAAGGTGCCAGTGCACAGGACGATATGTTTCACGTGAAACATTGTGCCGTCGGCCAACTCAAGCCCGGTGACACACCCAGCTTCAAGCCGAAGTGCCGCAGCCTCACCCTGCACCAGCGTGAGGCTGGCCTGCGCCCGCACCATGGCCTGCACCGCCGCCTTGAACCGCACGCGGTCGGCCTGCACCCGCGGGCCCCAGACGGCGCTGCCCTTCGAGCGGTTGAGCATGCGGTAGTGAATTGCACCAGCGTCAGCGGCACGGCCGAGAACGCCATCGAGAGCATCGACCTCGCGCACCAGATGGCCCTTGCCAAGTCCCCCGATGGCAGGATTGCAACTCATCGAACCGATGGCATCGAGGTCGAAGCTCACCAGCGCGGTGCGCGCACCCATCCGGGCCGCCGCGCAGGCAGCCTCCACCCCGGCGTGACCGCCGCCGATGACAAGGACATCGAAGGAATGCATGGGGCGCAAATAGGGCTTGGTGCGGGGATCGTCAAAGCGGATTTGGTTGGGCGAGCCGATCGCTCCGCCCAAAATGTTTCACGTGAAACATTTTGCCCCGCGCAGCTTCACTTTCCGATGCAGAAGCGGCCAAACAGGGTGTCGAGCATGTCCTCGGTCGTCGCGCGTCCGATCAGCCGGTCAAAGGCAAGACGCGCGCGGCGCAGTTCTTCCGCTACCAACAGTGGGTCTGAGAGTGTGCGCGCCGCTTCAAGTGCCTCGGCGGCCTCGGTCAGCCGCGCGTGCTGGCGGGCGTTGAGCGCTGCTTCCCCCGGCTTGGGGAGCGCATCGCGTGCGGCTTCGACCAGCGCCGTCTTCAACGCAGCAACCCCCTCGCCCGTCCTTGCCGACAGGGCAAAGCGGGCGGAGGCCTTCGGAGCAAAATCCTCGCGGTCGGCCTGCGGGGCAATCTCCCAAGCGCGGTCCGGCCCACCCCCTTCAGGCCCCAGCCACAGCACCACATCGGCCCGTACGAGTTCGTCCTTGGCCCGATCGATCCCGATGGCCTCGATTTCATCCGCCTGCGCCGTCTCCCTCAGGCCCGCCGTATCGACGAAAGTGAACGGCACTCCGCCGATGGCAACCGCGCGCTCAATCACGTCACGGGTGGTCCCAGCGATCGGCGAAGTGATCGCCGCCTCGCTTTCGACCAGCGCATTGAACAGGGTTGATTTGCCGGCATTGGGTGGCCCGGCGAGCACAACGCGGAAGCCCTCCCCCAAGCGTTCCGAACGCGGTCGAGCAAGCCATTCCCGCAACTCTCCCGCCAGCGCGGCAATGTTCCACGTGAAACATTCGGGAAGATCGGCGGAGTCTTCCTCGTCCGAGAAATCGAGCACGCCTTCGACCTCCGCGGAAAGGCCCAGCACCCGCTCACGCCAACCCTCAACCTGCCGTGACAAGGCGCCCCCGGCATTGGCGAGCGCGGCAGCGCGTTGCAATTCCGTCTCGGCGCAAAGCAGATCGCCCAGGCCCTCCGCTTCGGCCAGATCGATGCGGCCATTGGCAAAGGCGCGGCGGGTGAACTCGCCCGGTTCGGCAGAGCGGGTATCGGGGAGCCCCGCCAGCGCCGCCTCCACCGCCGCGATCACCGCGCGCCCACCGTGGCAGTGAAATTCGGCCAGATCCTCACCAGTCGCGGTGTTCGGGCCGGGGAACCACAGCACCAGCGCCTCATCCAGCAGCGCCCCGTCAGCACCCCGCAATCTTGCCAGTGACGCGCGGCGCGGTTGCGGGACGCGTCCGGCCAGCGCCCGCAACGCCGCACTCGCCCGCGAGCCGGACACGCGGATCACCCCCACCCCAGCTGGCGGCGCGCCGCTGGAAAGCGCGAAGATGGTCGGCCCGTTGGTCACAGAATCAATCGGAAGACTTGGATCCCGACGCAGCCTTCATCCCGCTCTCTACAAAGTTCTGGAACAGCTTCAGCCCCATTTGCCCCATCGGCGCAAGCGCGGCCGCATATTGCTGCAACTGATCCGGGCTGGACACACCCTGCATCGCCTTGGTGATGTTCTCGACATAGACATTATTCGCCGCGCTCACATCGGGCAGCCCGAGAAAGCTGCGAGCCTCTTCAGGGGTGCAATCGACCTCGATGGTGATCTTCATGGACGTGTTCTCCTGTCTGCTCCCCCATTTGGGCTTGGCAGCGAAGCAAGGCAAGAGATAGGACGGAGGCAAAGCTGCGAACCACGGGAGAGACACCATGAGCCTCAACGAAACCATCCCCACCCTTGAAGGCAACGCCAGTTTCGGTGCCTATGTCGCGAGGCCGGAGGGCAGCCCGCGCGGTGCGATTATCGTCATCCAGGAGATTTTCGGGGTAAACCCCGGCATCCGCCAGAAATGCGACAAGCTCGCTGCGGAAGGCTGGCTGGCCATTGCGCCGGATCTGTTCTGGCGGCTGCAACCGGAAACGTCGCTGGATCCTGATGTCGAAAGCGAATTCCAGACCGCCCTCGATCTGATGGGCAAGTTCGATCAGGACACCGGCGTCCGCGACATCGAAGCAACGATCCATCACATCCGCCAGACGCTCGGCGTCGCCAAGGTCGGCTGCGTCGGTTACTGCCTCGGTGGGCGGCTCGCATTCATGACCGCGGCGCGCACCGATATCGACGCGAGTGTGGGCTATTACGGGGTCGGGATCGACGGGTTGCTGGGTGAGAAGCACGCTATCGCCAACCCGCTGATGCTCCATATCCCGACAGAGGATGGATTTGTTTCACGTGAAACACAGGCGGCGATCCATGCGGGTCTTGGCGATCATCCGCGCGTGACCCTGTACGATTACGAAGGCCTCGACCACGGCTTCGCGACCGAACATGGCAAGCGGCGGGTTGAGGATGCTGCCAACCTCGCCGACAGTCGCACAGCTGCTTTCTTCGCGGAGCATCTGGTGTGAGCGCCGCTAACCTCGCCCGCTGGCACACCTATATGGAAAGCGGGAGCGATCCCGCCTTGCTGTCGGAACTGCTGGCCGATGATGCAGTCTTCCATTCGCCCGTCGTGCACACCCCGCAGGTGGGGAAGCCCATCGTGATGGCCTATCTCGTCGCTGCCAGCCATACGCTGGGGAACGACAGCTTCCACTATGTCCGGGAACTTGTGGACGGGGACGAGATGATGCTTGAATTCGTCACCGAGATGGACGGGATCACGGTCAACGGAGTCGATATCATTCGCTTCAACGATGACGGAAAGATAAGCGATTTCAAGGTTATGGTTCGGCCGCTGAAAGCGATCAACAAGGTCTGGGAGATGATGGCGGCGCAGCTGGGCGCGGCCAAGGCCTAGTTCAGCACAGCGAAGTTGACGATCATCTTGCGGACTTCAGGGTCAAGGCCTTGTGGAAGGTCTCGCTCCAGCATCTCGCGACGGCTGTCGATGCTCTCGGCGATCATCACCCGCTTCATCGCCCAGTCGGGACAGGTGCGCTCAAGAATTCCGCGCTTATCGAGTACCGAAACACCGCTGTGGCGCGGGTCCGCTGTGATCGTGTCCATCAAGGCAGCGACTTCCCCCTGCTCGCCTTCAAGCAGCTGGAGAAAATTGCGGCCATTGAACAGCAAGAGCCCGGTGATACCCCGTGCCGGATTGTTGCGCGCACTGGCGGCAAGGATCGCGTCGACTTCCTCGCGCGGCAAGGTCGGCGCGGTGCTGATGTAGAGATACTGGCTTAGCACTGGTCCGACCTGTCTTTCCCGTCCCTCGCGGCCGCCCCCCGGCGGCAACTACTGATTCATCGTAGCGAAGAAGTCTTCGTTGGTCTTGGAGTCCTTCATCTTGTCGAGCAGGAATTCCATCGCATCTACGGTGCCCATCTGCATCAGGATGCGACGAAGCACCCACATCTTGCTGAGATTGTCCTTTGCAACGAGCAGTTCTTCCTTGCGGGTGCCGGACTTGCCGACATCGAGCGCCGGGAAAATGCGCTTGTCGGAAACCTTGCGATCGAGCACGATTTCCGAGTTACCGGTCCCCTTGAACTCTTCGAAGATGACTTCGTCCATACGGCTGCCGGTGTCGATCAGCGCGGTGGCGATGATGGACAGAGAGCCGCCCTCCTCGATATTGCGCGCCGCGCCGAAGAACCGCTTGGGCCGCTGGAGCGCATTGGCGTCGACACCGCCGGTCAGCACCTTGCCCGAAGACGGAACCACAGTGTTGTAGGCACGGCCGAGACGCGTGATCGAGTCGAGCAGGATCACCACGTCATGCTTGTGCTCGACCAGACGCTTGGCCTTTTCGATCACCATTTCAGCGACTTGCACGTGGCGGTTGGCAGGCTCGTCGAAGGTCGAGGAAATCACCTCACCCTTCACGGAACGCTGCATATCGGTGACTTCCTCAGGCCGTTCGTCAACCAGGAGGACGATCAGGAACACTTCCGGGTGATTGTCGGTGATCGCCTTGGCGATGTTCTGGAGCAGCACCGTCTTGCCGGTCCGCGGCGGGGCGACGATCAGGGCGCGCTGACCCTTGCCCTGCGGGGCGATGATGTCGATCACCCGCGCGCTCTTGTCCTTGACCGTCGGATCAAGCGTGTCGAGGTTGAGCTTCTGCTCAGGATAAAGCGGCGTCAGGTTGTCGAAATTGGTGCGCAGGCGAACCGCGTCGGGATCGTCGAAATTGACCTTGGCAAGGCTGGTCAGCGCAAAATAGCGCTCCCCATCGCGCGGGGCGCGGATTTCGCCCTCGACGGTGTCACCCGTGCGCAGGCCCCACTTCCTGACCTGATTGGGCGAGACATAGATATCGTCCGGCCCGGCCAGATAATTGGCCTCGGGGCTGCGCAGGAAGCCGAAGCCATCCTGCAGCACCTCGATGGTGCCGATGCCCATGATCTTTTCTTCGTATTCCTCGTCCTCGGCCAGTTCGCGCAGAATGCTGAACAGCAGGTCCTGTCGGCGCATGGTCGAGGCGCCTTCAACGCCCAGCTCTTCAGCCATCGCGACCAGTTCGGCCGGGGTCTTTCGCTTGAGGTCCTTAAGATGCATTTCTTGTTTATTCCGAAAGTCTTAGAGTGGCCGGACGGTCAGTACCGCAGTGAAACGGCGGCGCCCTTTTGGCAGGGCTGGGCTTGGGGAAAGCAGACCTTGTGCAGAGCGGACTGGCGCTCTGATACCCGGATAGGTGTTGCCGAAATAGGACTGCGCGAAGGCAAGGTCAATCGGCGATTGAAGACGGTCTGAAAGGGGGCAGGACAGGGCCTGGCGCGCTCTCAGAAGGGTTTGAGATAGACCAGCACAACCACAAGAACGAGCACAAGGCCGGGAACTTCGCCGACCATCCGCAGCTGCTTTTCAGTGAGCGGACGCGCCCCGCGGGCCATCTTCTTCGTCTGGCCCACCAGCCAGCCGTGATAGCCTGTCAGCCCGAGCACGAGGGTCAGCTTGGCATGCAGCCAGCCGTCCGAAAACCAGCCGCCCGACCATGCCATGGTCAGTCCCAAGACCCAGACGATGATGAGGCTCGGCGTCAGAATGATCGCCCGCAGCTTGCCCATCCGGGTCGCCCATTTGGCCTCCCCCGCTGAGCCCGGTTCGTGATCGAGCATGTAGATGCACTGACGCGGCAGCATGAACAATCCTGCGAGCCAGAACACCATGAAGATCACGTGCCCCGACTTCAGGAACAGGTAGATTGAGGAGAGCAGTTCCTGCATTCCCTTAGCCCCTCAGCGCCGCCAGAAGTTCCTCGACATGCGCAATCGGCGTGAATTGCCCGATCCCGTGGCCAAGGTTGAAGACATGCGGGCGATCCTCGAACGCAGCGATGATGGTCTTGACCCGCGCCGCCAGCGCCGGGCCGCCTGCTTCGAGCAACAGCGGATCGAAATTGCCCTGCACCGGCATGCCCGAAGGCAGGCTCTGGTGCGCCCAGACCGGATCAAGCGTCTCGTCAAGGCCGACCGCGTCGACGCCGGTTTCGCGGGCATAGGCCGGCAGTTTGGCTCCTGCGCCCTTGGGGAAACCGATCACCGGGGTATCGGGGTGGGACTCTTTCAGCTTCGCGGTGATGGCGGCATTGGGAGCAACAACCCATTTTTCGAACTGGTCAGGCGCAAGGCTCCCCGCCCAGCTGTCGAAAAGCTGCACCGCCTCGGCACCGGCATCGATCTGACCGCGCAGGTAGGTGACCGAGACATCGACAATCGCGTCGATAATCGCCTGAAGCCGCGCCGGATCGCGATAGGCGAGCAACCGCGCCGGGCCCTGATCCTTGGAACCCTCGCCCGCGATCATGTAGGTCGCGACCGTCCAGGGGCTTCCCGCAAAGCCCAGCATCGTTACCTTGGGGCCGATCTGCTGGCGGGTGAGACGCACGGTTTCGTACACCGGCTCGAACCGCTCGAAAGCCGGGGTGAAGCTGTCGAGCTCTACTTCGAGCAGGGTCGGCGCAAGATGCGGGCCTTCCCCTGCCTGGAAGGTCAGTCCCTGCCCCATCGCGTGCGGCACGATCAGGATGTCGGAGAACAGGATCGCCCCGTCGAACCCGAAACGCCGCAGCGGCTGGACTGTGATTTCTGCTGCAGCCTCACTGTCATAGACCAGTTCGAGGAACCCGCCTTTTTCGGCCCGCAGCTCACGATATTCCGGGAGATAGCGTCCTGCCTGTCGCATCAGCCACACGGGCGGGACGGGCTGGCGGACACCTTTGAGCGTATCGAGAAGCGGACCGGGCATAGGGTTCCTTAGATCAAAACAAATCAGTTTTTAAAAGGATTGATGGAGTCTGTTGGCCCTGTGGATAGCGGGAATTACCGGGACTTGCCCGATTACCCCCAGCTGGCCGCCATGATTCAAGCCCCCACCGAATCCGCACGGATTGGACGTCAAGCCAGCTTTATCCCCACTATTCCCAGCCTGTCGACAAAACTTGTCCTGTGTGGGCAAATACCCCGGTGAAAAGCAGATGAGCGGGTGGCAAAATCGCTCACCAGCTTGTGAGGCTTGCTCTCCCGTGGTTTATGCGGCGCTCTATCCACAGGCATCCGGCGATGAACGGGGCGATGAACCGACTCAACCTGCACCTTGTATCGGATTCGACCGGCGAGACGCTGGAAATGATCGCCAAGGCGGCGCTGGCGCAGTTCGACAACCCCAGCGTGAACCGTCATTTCTGGCCGATGGTGCGGTCCTTGCAGCATCTTGACCGGATCGTGCCAGATCTCGCCGCGCATCCGGGTCTGGTGCTTTACACGCTGGTGAACCCGGAGACCCGCAAGCGGCTGGAGGAGCATTGCCGCCATCTTGGTCTGCCTGCCGTCCCGGTGCTCGATCAGGTCACCGCCGCTTTCGAGGCACAGCTCGGGCAAGAGGCGCATGGTCGCCCTGGCCGCCAGCACATGATGGACGAAAGCTATTTCAAGCGCGTCGATGCGATTCAATACACCATCGCCCACGATGATGGCCTCGGGCATGAAGAATGGGAGGAGGCCGACATCGTGCTGGTGGGCGTTTCGCGCTCGTCCAAGACGCCGACGTCGATCTACCTTGCCAATCGCGGGTTCAAGGTCGCCAATATTCCGCTGGTGGTCGAAAGCCCCCCGCCCAAGGCCCTGTTCGGCCTCCGGCATCCGCTGGTAGTGGGTCTGACAACTTCGCCCGAACGGCTGGTGCAGATCAGGCGCAACCGCTTGCTATCGCTGAATGAAGCGACTGAAACCGCCTATGTCGACAATGATCGCGTGAAAGCGGAACTGCAATTTGCGCGGCGGATGTTCGGCGATAATGGCTGGCCGGTGATCGATGTCACGCGTCGCTCGATCGAGGAAACCGCGGCGGCGATAATCCGCCTCGCTCAGGAGCGCGACCGGCGCCCGACAAGCGTTGATGGGGTCGACAAGCCGATATGAGCAAATCCCTGATTCTCGCCAGTAAATCCGCGTCGCGCCGGGCAATGCTCGATGCGGCGGGCGTGGCCTATGAGTCGATCCCTGCCGACATTGACGAACGTGAGGTGGAGACCGGGCTGGAAGGCGCTGCCCCTGCCGAGGTGGCCGAGGCGCTGGCCGTGGCCAAGGCGGCAGCGGTCGCGGCTCTCAATCCGGGCGCGCTGGTGCTGGGATCGGATTCGCTGGTGGTGTGCAATGGCCGCCGCTTCGACAAGCCGCGCAGCCGGGAGGAAGCGGGCGAGCATCTGCGGTTCTTCTCGGGGCAGGTGATGGAGCTCCACTCCGCCGCGGCGCTGGTGAAGGACACAGGGTGCGAATGGAGCCATGCCAGTATCGCCCGCCTGCACCTGCGGGATCTTTCGGACGAATTTATCGAATATTATCTCAACCTTGAATGGCCCGCTATCGGCCACACCGTCGGCGCCTTCCGGATTGAGGGGCCGGGGGTGCAGCTGTTCTCGGCCATCGAGGGCGACCAGTTCACCGTGCTCGGCATGCCGCTGCTGCCCCTGCTCGGCGCTCTGCGCGAGGAAGGGGTTTTGATCGCATGACGAAACCCTTTGCTGAAGTGATCGGCGACCCCATCGCCCAGTCCAAGTCCCCGGTAATCCACAATTTCTGGCTCGCCAAGTTGGGGATCGAGGCGGAGTACCGGGCCTGCCATGTTCGGGCCGAAGACCTCGCCGATTACCTCGCCGCCCGCCGTGCCGACCCGCTCTGGCGTGGCTGCAACGTCACCATGCCGCACAAGCAGGCTGTGATGCCGCTGATCGACCGGATCGATCCGCCTGCCGGTGAAATTGGTGCGGTAAACACGGTGCTAAGGGGGAGCAAAGGCGAGCTAAGCGGCACCAACACTGATGCAAGCGGGTTCCTGGAGCCGCTCAGGGCCGAGCTGAAACAGGCACATCATTTCCGCATGGCGCGCATCATCGGCACCGGCGGGGCGGCACGGGCGATCATCATCGCACTGGCGAGTGAAGGCTTCACGCTGGTCGTCGCCGGGCGAGACGAGGGCAAGGCACGCGCCTTGCTCGACGAACTGGCGCCGAAGGGTGAGCACTATACCGCCCCACTTTCCCATTTCGCCGACCCGACCGATTTTGCCTTCGATGATCGCGAGGGGTGCCTCGATCTGGTGATCAACGCCTCCAGCCTTGGCATGACAGGCCAGCCCCCCGCCCTTCGACTGGAGTCATGCGCCGCCCGGTGCCATTGCCTATGATATCGTCACCGCCCCGCTCGATACGCCCTTCCTGCAAGGTGCGCGCGCCAAGGGCCTGCGCACAATCGACGGGCTGTCGATGCTGATCGGGCAGGCGGCGGTCGCTTTCGCAAAATTCTTCGGCCAGCCCGCCCCGCGCGAGTATGACGCCGAGCTGCGGGCGATCCTGACATCATGACCAAGCCAAAGATCATCGGCCTCACCGGCTCCATCGGCATGGGCAAATCGACTGTCGCACAGATGTTTGCCGATGCGGGAATCCCTGTGTTTGACGCCGATGCCGAGGTCCGCGCCATGCAGGGGCCAGGGGGCAAACTGCTCCCCGCGATCGAGGCTGCCTTCCCCGGATCGACCGGCCCCGAAGGCGTCGACCGCGACCGGCTCGGCCATCAGGTGTTTGCCGACAAGGCCGCGCTCGCCCGGCTCGAGGCCATCGTCCACCCCGCCGTGGCGGCAAAACGCGCCGCCTTTCTCGAACAGCACGCCGACAAGCGCGCGGTGGTGTTCGACATCCCGTTGCTGTTCGAACGGGGCGGGCATGAGAGCGTCGATACCATCGTCGTCGTCTCCGCGCCCGAGGAGGTGCAACGCGCCCGCGTGCTTGCGCGTTCGGGCATGACCGTGGAAAAATTCGAGCATATCTACGGGTTGCAACTCCACGACTCGGAAAAGCGCGCCCGCGCCGATCATGTCATCGACACCGGGACCAGCCTTGACGAAACCCGCGCACAGGTCGCCGCGCTGATTGGTGCAATTTGATAGCCAGCACCCCTTGCAAGTCCCCGAACTTGGGCAGATAGTCCCGCAAATGCGTGAGGTCATTTTCGACACCGAAACCACCGGACTCGATCCCAAGACAGGGGACCGGATGGTGGAAATCGGCTGCATCGAAATGGTCGGTCGGGTGGAAACGGGCCGCACTTTTCACGCCTATTTCAACCCCGAACGGGATATGCCGCCCGAAGCTGAACGGGTGCATGGCCTGTCTGCCGCCTTCCTCTCGACCAAGCCGCGTTTTGCGGAAACTGCGGCAGACTTGCTGGAATTTCTCGGTGATGCGCCGCTGGTGGCGCATAATGCCGGGTTCGATTTCGGGTTCCTCAACCACGAGCTTGAACGGGCCGGATTCACCACCATCAGCATGGAGCGCATGGTCGATACCGTCGCCATCGCGCGCAGGAAGCACCCCGGCGCGAAGCTCAGTCTGGATGCGCTTTGCACGCGTTACGGGATCGACCGGAGCCACCGGGTGAAGCACGGCGCGCTGCTTGATGCCGAACTGCTGGCGCAGGTCTATGTCGAGCTGACCGGCGGACGGCAGATCGGGCTGGGGCTCGTCCCCAGCGACACGCCTGTATCCGACAATATCGGATCAAGCGCCGCCAACGCGCCCTGGCACCGGCCTTCCGCCGACAAGCCCCGACGCGAACCTCGCCCCCATGTTGCCAGCCCGGAGGAGCTGGAACGCCATACCGCCTTCATTGCCGGCATCGCCAACGCGATCTGGACCCGCTGAGGGACGCAGCGGAACAACAATCAATCGGGATCCTCATCTCTGACGGGAGGACTAAACTTCATGGATATTCGCATTTCCGGCCACCAGATGGACACGGGCGCGGCGCTGCAGGAGCACGCCACCGATCGCCTCGGCGCGGTCGTGGACAAGTATTTCGACCGCGCGCTTTCCAGCCACGTGACCTTTGGCAAGGCTCCGGCAGGCGCGTTCAGCTGCGACATCGTGACTCACGTGATGCAGGGGCTGATCCTCAAGGCGCAGGGGCAGGCGCATGATGCCCACGTCGCTTTCGATGATGCCGTGGGCAAGATCGAAAAGCAGCTGCGCCGTTACAAGCGCCGCCTGACCGACCGTCACGAACAGGCCGATCACGCCCGTGACGAGGAAGAGGCCGCCTATACGATCTTCGCTATCGAGGAAGACGAGGAAGAAGAGGTGGTCGCCGACGCGCCGCTGGTGATCGCCGAGACTCGCGTCGACATCCCCACCGCCAGCGTTGCCGACGCGGTGATGCTGATGGACCTCAGGAACACCACCGCACTGTTTTTCAAAAATGCTGGCACGGGGCGGCATAATATGGTCTACAGGCGCGCCGATGGCTCGATCGGATGGGTTGAGCCGAAATAGGGCCGAGCAGCGCACTTGCCGTTACGGCGAGGCGCTGTTTGAAAGGCTCAGGCGGCGGCAGCAGGAGGGGCTCCGCCTCGGGCCGATCAAGTTTTTCAGGCAGGATCGGGCCGAAAAATCGCCAACGCAGGGCGCATTCAATCGGGATTGCTGAAATAATGGACGTCAATCTGGCTCTTTCCCCACAGGCGATTGCTTTCGCCCGCCTCGACTCCAAACCCAAGGTACTGACGCGAACGGCGGAACTTCTGGCCGAGGCCTATGGGCTGGACGCGAGTGAGGTGCTTGAAAACCTCGAAGCGCGTGAGGCTTTGGGCAGCACCGGCTTCGGGCGCGGGGTTGCTATCCCGCACTGTCGTTCGAAGCAGGTTCGCCGCCCGGTGCTGGCGCTGATCCGGCTGGAAGCGCCGATCGATTTTGCTGCTGCCGATTCCCGCCCGGTATCGCTGATTTGCGGGCTTGTTTCGCCCGAGAATGCCGGGGCGACGCACCTCCACGCGCTTGCAGCGATTTCGCGCCTGACCCGTGACGAGACGATGCTTCAGATGCTCGCTGATGCACCCGATACCGAAGCGGTCTATGCCCTGCTGACCAACCAGTTTCTGCGCAACGCCGCCTGACCTGCTGAAGCCTGTTCCATGCCTGCCAGTGACGAACTCTCCCCGGCAAGCGGCGCCGATCAGCATTACCGGGCGCTTGAGCGGCTCTACGCTTCGGCGCCGGTCAACGCCAAGTTCGCCTCGCAGTTGCAGATACCGGGAGAGGGGCGTTCGCGGCTGACCTTCACGGTGACGCCGGAGGATTATCACGCGGCAGGCGCGGCGCACGGCACGATCTACTTCAAGATGCTCGATGATGCGGCCTTCTATGCCGCGAACACTCTGGCAACTGACCGTTTCCTGCTGACCACCAGTTTCAACCTCCACTTCACCAAGCCGGTGCGGACCGGCACTGTCACAGCGGAAGGACGCTGGGTCAGCGGGCGCCGCCGCGTGTTTGTGGCCGAGGCGCGGCTGGTCGACGCTGAGGGTGAGGAAATTGGCCGCGGCACCGGCACCTTCATGCGCAGCCGCATCGCGCTTTCCAGCCTGCCGGGTTACGCTGCGGGCGGGGTTTCGGGGCTGTAGCCGTGGAGGGGAGGCTCCCCGCCCACCTCGAAGCGAGCGCGATCATGCGGCTTGCCCAATCGCAAGGCGGCTTTGCGGCGGTGCTGGAAAAGGGCGAACATGACGCCGGGACGATCCTGCTGGTAACCCTGTGTCGCGGGACGGGCGCGGTGCTTTACGAAAGGATGCCGCAGCTCGACGGATCGCGTTCATTTGTTGCTGCAAAGCGGGAAAACAAAGAAAATCCTACGGAATTTTCCGAGTATCTGACCCGCCGCCGCGCGCAGGACCGCGATTTATGGCTGGTTGAGGTGGATATCGCGGATCCCGAACGCTTCGTCGCAGCTTTGAACGAATATCGTTGACGTAAACGGCACCGGCGTTAACGGCCCGCGCAATTCCTCGCGCAGGCTGGCAGGGCGGCAATTCGGCCGTATCGATCAGCACGCAGACGGGGAGCGGCCGGCAGGCTTATCCGAACCCCCCTCATCCTGAAACGATCTGGACAAGGTTCCCGCCTGCGCCTGTGCGCGCTCACCGCCGAATTTGTAGAGTTCATGAGTCGCAAGACCACCACGATTGTCGCGATTGCCGCAGTGGCCTTCGCAACCACTTTGTTTCCCGGCGGCGATGATGCTGCCGCACTGGCGCAAGCCGCCACTGGACAGCTCGCCGTTTCCGCTCAGGCCGAACAGCCTGCCGAGCTCGTTCCCGAAACCCCTCTCGCCTTCGTTTCCGAGGAAGTGGTGCAACCGCTTCCTGCCGAACCCGCTGCCCCGGTGCTGACCGAGGCGGGATCGCTCACCGAGCTGGTGGGCATGATCGACACCGCCGCCCCGCTCGACAGCGAGTTGCATTGCCTTGCCGGCGCGGTCTATTTTGAGGCGCGCGGTGAACCGCTTGCCGGACAGCTGGCCGTGGCGCAGGTCATCATCAACCGCGCAGAAGACGCGCGCTTCCCGCGTTCCTATTGCGGCGTTGTCGCCCAGCCCGGCCAGTTCTCTTTCATGCGCGGCAGCCGGATGCCGCAGGTTCGCACCGGCTCGCCCGCGTGGGAACGCGCCATTGCCGTGGCCCGGATCGCGCATCAGGGCATGTGGGAATCGGAAGCCGGCGATGCGGTGTTCTTCCACGCCCGCTATGTGAAGCCCGGCTGGAGCCGCACCAAGACGCGTCTCGCCCAGATCGACACGCATATTTTCTATCGCTGATCGCTCATCCTCGCCGCGTTTCGCCCTTCGGGCGAGCGGCTGCGGGCGGGCGGTCGCCCTTGCGGCGCTGCGCGCCGTCCCCCCGCCCTCAGTTAGCGAAGCGGTAGGGCGACAAGAATGCCCTCAAGTAGCGAAGCGATAGGGCAACAGTGACTCGAGGATCAGGCTGAAAGCCTGACCCAAACAGGCGTATGGTCGCTCGCCTTCTCGCGTCCGCGATAGGCCTTGTCGACGCCGCAGGCCTCCATCCGGTCAGCGCATTCTGGCGAGAGCAGGATGTGATCGATCCGGAAGCCATGATCGCGCTGCCAGGCCCCCGCCTGATAGTCCCAGTACGTCCACACCCCGCCGCGCGGATTGTGGGTGCGGATCGCGTCGGTCCAGCCATCGGCGAGAAAGCGCGCATAGGCGGCGCGGCTTTCGGGCTGCATCAGCGCATCGTCCTGCATCGCTTTCACTGACCACACGTCATCATCATGCGGAATGACGTTGAAATCGCCGAGCACCACTGCGGGAACTTCCTCGGCCCAAATCTGCGCCATGCGCTCGCGCAACTTCGCCATCCACGCCAGCTTGTAGGTGAATTTCGGCCCCGGATGTGGGTTGCCATTGGGGAGGTAGAGGCAGGCGACGCGCACGCCCGACACGTCGGCTTCGAGGTAACGCGCCTGTTCGTCATCGCCCTCATTCGGGCCGGGGATGCCCAGACCCCGCTGCACTTCGGTGAGGGTGTAGCCCGCGCGGGTATCAACGAGGATCGCAACCCCGTTGAAGCTTTTCTGACCGTGCCAGATCGCGCTGTAGCCGATCGCCTCGAAGTCCGCAGCGGGAAAGCCTTCGTCCTGCGTCTTGATTTCCTGCAGGCAGGCGGCTGCGGGGCGGGTTTCCTCGAGCCATTCGATGAGGCGCGGGCCGCGCGCCTTGATGCCGTTGATGTTGAAGGTGGCGATTTTCATGGGCGCCCTGATGCCGCAAAGCGCAGCGCCCGTCTAACCTAAATCCCGAAGCTGGCCCCGCAACCGCAACCGGCGGCGGCCTGGGGGTTTTCGACCTTGAAAGCCGCGCCGCCCAGCGATTCGACGAAATCGACCGTGCTGCCCGCGATCAGATCGAGGCTCATGGGGTCGACCACCAGCTTGACGCCATCCGTCTCCGAGATGGAATCGTCCGCTTCAGGTGCGTCGGCAAGGTCGAACTTGTACTGAAAGCCCGAACATCCCCCGCCTTCGACCGCAAGTCGCAGGATCGCCGGACGCGATTGCTTGCTGGCGATGAAGGCCACACGCTTGGCGGCGGACGGGGTGAGGATCAGGGGCTCGGCAGTCATGACAGCAATTTAGGCCTGAATTGCCCTGCTCTCAAGGGTCAGACCGCCTGAATGTAATTGCGCAGCGCCTCGGCCTCGTGCTGCACCTCGTCCATCTTGTGCTTCACGAGGTCGCCAATCGATATGAAGGCGACCAGCGCGCCGTCCTCGACCACCGGAAAGTGGCGGAAGCGGCGGCGGGTCATCATGCCCAAGGCCTCGTCGATGGTGGTGCCGGGTTCGACCGTGATCGCAGGTGAGGTCATGATCTCGCCCACTGGCAGATCGAGGCATTCGCGCCCCTTGTCGGCAAGGCGGTAGATCACGTCGCGTTCGGACACGATGCCCACCACCCGGCCATCGCGCAGCACTGGCAGCGCCCCGATGCGTCGGTTCGCGAGCGTCTGCACGACTTGCGAAACCGGGGTCGAAACGTCGCAGGCGATGATGTCCGAAGGGCCGCGCTGTTCGATGATTCGGGCGATGTTCATGACCGACTCCCTCTCTCTGGGATCAGGAAGGTGACACGTTTGCTGCGAAAAGGCGAATCCGCCCGCCGCGCCGGGATTGCACCCCTTGAACGCCCCGTTGCAGCTTTCGCGCGTTGCCAAGCGCCCGCGCGCACGGCATGGCGGGGGCATGGCTCGCAAGTCTCCGCTCGATGATCCTGTAAACGCCGCCCACGCCTGGGCGCGCTACCGCCAGATCATGAAATGGCTGCTCGCCGCGACGGTGCTGACTGTCGCGATCGCGATGGGTCTGCTGTTTGCCTATAACGGCATGATTTCCGTTCATTTCTACATCGCGGTGGCGCTCGGTATCAGCCTGACGATGCTGCTCGGTGGGGGCTTGATGGGGCTGGTGTTCCTCAGCAACGGCACCGGCCACGACGAATCGGTCGACAATCAGATGCCAAGCCGGGACGAATTCTGGAGCCCGAAAGAGGACTGAGGGGGGGTTCGAGCCCTGTCGCCGCTCGAGGCGAATGGAACTGCTTAGGCAGGAAGGAGTCGAAATTCCTCCACCGGAACCCCGCCGATCAGGTGTTCTTGAATGACTCGCTCCAGCACTTCGGGGCTGCACGAGTGGTACCACACCCCGTCCGGCCACACGACCGCGACCGGGCCTGCCGCGCAAATTTGCAGGCAATCGGCCTTGCTCCGCTGCACCCCGCCGCCCGGCCCGCGCTTGCTTTCTTCATTGCGCAACGGGCCGACAAGGCCGAGTTCCTTCAGCCGCGACTTGAGAAAGCCCCAGGCCTCCTCCCCCGCCTCGCGTGAGCAGCATTTCTGCTTTTCGGACAGCGCGCACAGCATGATGTGGCGCGTGATGGCCGTCCCCCGCGCCGGGTCGCCGAAATGCTTGTTGAGCGAATGGCGCGCGGATTCGAGTTCCTTGCGGCTCATTCCGGCTTGTCCCGCTTCAGCCAGCGATCCAGCCACGCAAACACGGTATTGTGCCATTGCAGCGAGTTCTTCGCGCCGAGTACCCAGTGGTTTTTCATCCGGGAAAACGAGCAATTGCGCCGGGATGTCGCGCTGGCGCAGGATGGTGAAGGCGCCGAGGCCCTGCGTATAGGGTACGCGGAAGTCCTTTTCTCCCAGCACCACCAGCATCGGGGTCTGCCACTTGTCGACGTGGTTGGCGGGGTTCCACTTCTCGTAGGTTTCGCGCGCGTCTTCGTAGGAGCCGCCGAAATCCCAGTGCGGGAACCACAATTCTTCCGTGGAATGGGCGAAGGCGCGGTTGTCGAACAAGCCGTTGTGATTGACGAGGCAGGCGAAGCGGTCAGCCCATTGTCCGGCGATCCAGTTGACCATGTAGCCGCCATAACTCGCCCCCATCGCGCAGGCGCGGCTGCCGTCAATCTGCCGGTCGAGTGTCAGCGCGGCGTCGAGCCCCTTTTTCAGGTCTTCCAGCGGCTTGCCACCCCAATCACGGTTGATCGCATCGGTGAAGTCCTGCCCGTATCCGGTGCTGCCGTGGAAATCGATCGAGATCACGGCATAGCCTTGACTGGCGGTGACGCGCGGGTTCCAGCGGGTTGACCAGCTGTCGTTGAAGCTCCCCTGCGGGCCGCCGTGGATGTAGAGGATTGCCGGGATCGGCCCTTGCTGATCGGCAAGCCGGGTGATCTGGCCCCACACCGTATCGCCATTGGCACCGGCAAAGCTGAAGCGCCGGGTGACGATATTGGCCATCTGGCCCATCCGACTGGTTGCCACATCGGTCAAGGGGCGCGCCTGTCCTCCGGCGTCCGACAGGAACAGTTCCGCCGGCGCCCCCAGCGAATCGCGCGTGAACAGCATACCCCCGCCCGGAAGCGGTACGAGATTGGCAATATGCGCCTCGTTCCCGGCCATCAGGTTCAGTTCGGTCACCTTGCCGCTTGCCGGGTCGATGCTGAAGGCTGGCGTGTCGAGCACCTTCTGCGCGGTGGCGATCAGGCGCTTGCCGTCGGCACTCCATGTCAGGCTGCCGAAGCTCAGGTCGGTCGCCTGCGTCAGGTTGCGGGCCTTGCCTGTCTTCAGATCGAGCAGTCGCACGGACAGCCGGTCGGCCTCGTAGGTCGGGCGGTCCATCGCCAGCCATGCAAGATAACGGCCATCGGGTGATGGGGCAGGCATGGTGTCGGTCGCCTGATTGTCTGCCGTCAAAAGGCGCGGCGCGGCGCCGGAAAGGTCGGAGACATAGAGGTCTAGATTGGTCGAGGTCGGTTCGGCTGCGTTCGAGAGTCGTGCGGTGAAATAGAGCCGTGATCCATCGGGCGCGAAGGCAATGTCCTCACCTCCGCCAAAGGGAAGGATCGGGGTGTCGGCGGTGATGCCGGTGGCAGGATCGCGGCCGTCGACCGGCACTCCATCGCTCTGCACCGCCCCATCCTTGAGCGGAAAGACAAAGACGCGGTTATGCACACCCGGCGTTGCCCAGCGGTCCCAGTGACGCACGAAGCCATCCTTGGCGTCATAGAGCCGACCAGTGCCGGGGCCGGGCAGGTGCTTGGGGTTCGCGTCGGCGCAGCCAAAGGTCGGGCATTCGCGCGGAATTTCCCCCCATAGTGCGATGGCGCTGCCATTGGGGGCGAGTTTGAACCCCGCGACATCGGCATGGGGGAACCCCGCGACGAGCTGTGGCTGGCCCACCGTTCCGTCCTTGGCCAGCGTGGTGCGCCACACTCTGCTGCGCGGCTCGACACCTTCGCCTTGCGGGTGTTCGCCGCTGAGGAAAAAGAGCTGGTCGTCGCTGCCGAAGGCAAGATCCGACGCCCGGATCGGCAGGGCAAGCGGGATGGGAGCGGCGCCGGGGTTCCCGAGGTCGATCACATAATGCGTTGGTGAGCGCTTGAGGGTGGCCGGATCGGTGACCGTGACACTGAAGACCGCAAGTGTCCCCGCCGCATTGACCGCTGGCGCCCCCAGACGCGGGAGGGTGACGAGATCCTCGGCACTCATCGGCGGCGCGGTGACGCCGGGGACATCCTGTGCCGCAAGCGGCGTGGCTGAAAGAACGGCGGCGACAACAGCGCCGAAAGCAAGAATGTTTCGCATGGGAAGCGGGATTAGCCCGCCTTGTCGTCTTGTGCCAGTCTCAGCGCCGCTTGCCGACGATCCGCGCGATTTCCGCCTGCACCAGCTTTTCCACCATCGCGGGCAGGTTGGCTTCCAGCCATTCGGCCAGCATCGGACGGAGCAACTCGCGGGTCAGGCCTTCGAGCGAGGTTTCCCCCGAACGCACGATCTGCGGGCGGGCAGGCGGTTCGGCCAGCATCGCGAGCGCAGCGAGGTTTTCCTGCATTGCATCGCGCACCGTTTCGGCGATCAGCGGGGTTTCGCCTGCCGCATCAAGCGGGAGCGCCGATGCTTCCTCGGCTACCTCCATATCGGCCAGATCGAGCACTTCTTCTGCATCACGGACCTGATGGGTGCGGGCGATCGGGGCGATCGGCGCGTCTTCGTCATCGGTCACCAGCGTCCGCCGACGACGGGCTTCCAGCGCTCCGGCGCGGTTGTCGCGTGCGATCACTTTCTTGATCGATTCGAGGATCTCCTCGACCGAAGCTTCCCCACTCTGACCAATATTATCCTGGCCCATCATCCGACCCTTATCACACCCCGGCCCCGTCCCGAATCGGCACAGCCGTCATTCGCCGGGCAATAGTTGCGGGCCGATCATTGCGTCGGCGGGGGGAATGTCAACGGTTCTGGTCGATTTCGCAGCGGGTTCGGGATCGCGGTCCCAGTCCCACATCTTGCTGCTCACCCGGCTTGCGTTGACCGTGGGATCGTACAGCACCCCGTCGATTTCGAGGTTGAGATCGCGCGCTTCGGCCTTGCCCATCAGCGCCAGCAGGTTGAACCCAGCAACGTAGGCGTTGCGCCGCGCCGTCACGAGCTGGGCGCGGGTCTGCACCAGTTCCTGTTCGGCGTTGAGCACTTCGATGATGGTGCGATTGCCGATCGAATTTTCCGCGCGCACGCCTTCAAGGCTGAGTTCGGCGGCTTCGACTGCGGCCTGCGCGCTCTTGATGACGGCATTGGCCGCTTGCCAGTTCGACCAGGTCGAACGGGTTTCGGCGATGATCTGCCGTTCGGAGGCGATGACGTCCTCCAGTGCGGCGCTTTCGCGCGCTCCGGCCTGACGCTGACGGGCGGCAGGCAAGCCGCCCTGGAACAGGGGAACCGTGACCCGCACCCCGGCATTGGCGGTGACTTCGCGCTGGACGAGGCCGGGGAAGTTGCTGACCAGCGTGCCGAAGAAGTCGCTGTACTGGCCATTGACGAACAGGCCGACGGTGGGCAGTCGCCCGGCGCCCGCCACCTTGGTGTCGAAACCGGCAGCCTCGGCGCGCAGCTTGGCAGCTTCAAGGTTGGGGTTGTTCTCCAGCGCGCTGACAATCGCCTCGTCCACCGTGGCCGGCAGGCCGGGCAGCGGTGGCGGCGGGGCCAGTTCGCCCGGAGCCCGCCCGACAAGACGGATATAGGTTTCACGCGCGGCGATCAGGTTGGCCTCGGCCGTTTGCAGATCGCCTTCCGCCACGGCGAGGCGCGAGCGCGACTGGGCGACATCGGTGATGGTCAGATCCCCGATCTGGAAGCGGTCGCTGGTGGCTTCGAGATTGGTGCGCAGCACCGCGACATTGTTGCTCGCCAGCGCCACCAGCGCTTCAGTGCGCAGCACATCCATATAGGCAGCGACGACCTGCGCGAAGATGGTGCTTTCGGTGTTGCGCAGATCGGCCTGCCCGGCCTCGACCCGGTCCTTGGCTGCGGCGATGCCGTTGCGCACCGCGCCGCCCGAATAGACCGGCACCAGCAGCGCGGTCGTCACCCCGAGGTTACGCTCCGGCGGGGCAAAGGCGTTGGCCGATTGGCGGATGAACTCGATATGGGTCGCGGTGACATCGACCGACGGGAGGCCCGGCGCGCGCTGGATCGGCACGCCTTCGTCAGTCGCGCGCTGGTTGGCGCGGGCCGCTTCGAGCGTGGGGTTGGTGGTGTAGGCCGCCGTCAGCGCCTCGCGCAGATTATCGGCCTGAACGGGCGCGGCTGCCAACGCGGCGAGCGTCAGCAAGCCTGCCTGTCCGGCCAGCCGCAGCGAGGCAGAGCAGTGCGTCACGCGAAGGACCAGCCCCGGGGCGTGTCGAAAGCGTGGAGGACGGGGATGCCGAGATCTTCCACGGCGACGAGATTGACCTGTCCGGCAACCTTGCGTCCGGAGGCAAGCCGTGTGACCTGCCGCAGCACGAGGCCGCTGACGATGCGGCCATCATCGGCCAGTTGCGCAGCGAGGCCATCGGGCAAGGCCTCGATCGCGCCATCGATGACGATCAGCGAAACGTTGCCCTCGGCGACAGGCTTCAGCGCCTTTGCTTCCGCAGGGCTCAGGCTTTCAACGCTTGCCACCAGCGGGCGCAGGAGCGCGGCGAGGTAGCCGGTGCCGCCGTCGATCACCAGCACGCGGTCATCCGCCGCAGGGGCGGCCTCGCTCAGCAGCTTGCCATAAAACAGCGGGGCGGCGAGGTGGCCCTGATCGCCGAGCGTGATGGCACGGTCGATATAGGCGAGTGCGGCCTTGTCGGCGGGGAGGAAATCCTCGCGCGGCACGGCCAGCATCCGGGCCAGCACATATTCTTCATTGACGCCGCTGGTGCGCAGCTGGCTGTCGATCATCGCGCGGCGCGCAATCGCGCTATCGGGCAGGGTCATGGTCATCGTGCTCATGTCATCTCCGCAAGACTGTATTATGAGTGCAATACAGTCCGTCAACCCCTCCTTAAACGTGCGCGCCGCCGGTTCCAAGGCCTTTGGGCTGCGTGTGAGAGCAGGATGCGCTGGCGATTTCGCCCTTTGACCTCGCCGCGCGCCGGTGCTTAGGGGGGCGCCGGTTCCTATGGGATTCCATATCGACACAGTGAGGGATGGCTTCGATGAGTGACATGACGGCGAATGGTGGCGAAGTGCGGATCGAGACTGATTCGCTCGGCGAGGTGGCGGTTCCGGCCCACGTCCACTGGGGCGCGCAGACCCAGCGTTCGATCGTCAATTTTCCCATTGGCGGAGAGAAGATGCCACCCGCGCTGGTGCGGGCGCTCGGCATCCAGAAGCTTTCGGCAGCCAAGGCCAACATGAAACTGGGCGTGCTTGATGCCGGGATCGGCGAGGCTATCGTCCAGGCCGCGCGCGAGGTGATCGACGGCACGCTGGCCGACCAGTTCCCGCTGGTGGTGTGGCAGACCGGTTCCGGCACCCAGTCGAACATGAACGCCAACGAGGTGATCGCGAGCCGCGCGAACGAGATCCTGACCGGCAAGAAGGGCGGCAAGACCCCGGTTCACCCCAATGATCATTGCAACATGGGGCAGTCGTCGAACGACACCTTCCCGACCGCGATGCACATTGCCGCGGCGTGCGAGGCCATCGAACATCTGGTTCCGGCGCTGACCAAGCTGCACGGCGCGCTGGACGCCAAGGCGAAGGAATTCGGATCGATCGTCAAGATCGGTCGCACCCATTTGCAGGATGCGACTCCGATGACGCTCGGCCAGGAGTTCTCAGGCTACGCAGCGCAGGTCGCCTATGGGATCAAGCGCGTCGAAGCGGCGCTGCCGCGCGCGCTCGAGCTGGCGCAGGGCGGCACGGCGGTCGGCACCGGGATCAACGCCAAGGTCGGGTTCGACACCGCCTTTGCGGCCGAAGTGGCGGCAGAGACCGGCCATCCCTTTGTCACCGCGCCCAACAAGTTCGAAGCGCTCGCCGCGCATGATGCGATGGTCGAGATGTCGGGCGCATTGAACGTGCTGGCGGTCAGCCTGATGAAGATCGCCAACGATATCCGCCTGCTGGGCTCCGGCCCCCGCAGCGGCCTCGGCGAACTCAGCCTGCCTGCCAATGAACCGGGCTCCTCGATCATGCCGGGCAAGGTCAACCCGACCCAGTGCGAGGCGATGACGATGGTCTGCGCACAGGTGATGGGCAACAATGTGGCTGTCACGGTCGCCGGATCGCACGGGCATCTGGAATTGAACGTGTTCAAGCCGGTGATCATCTACAACGTGCTGCAGTCGATGAAGCTGATCGCCGATGCGTCCCACGCCTTCACCGACAATTGCGTCGTCGGGATCGAGGCCAACCAGACCCGCATCACCCAGTTGCTCAACGAAAGCCTGATGCTGGTCACCGCGCTGAACCCCCATATCGGCTACGACAATGCCGCCAAGATCGCCAAGAAGGCCCATGCCGAAGGGACGACACTGAAGGAATCCGCGCTGGCGCTCGGCCTGCTGACCGAAGAGCAGTTCGCCCAGTGGGTGGTGCCTGCAGACATGATCAAGCCCCGGGATTGAATCATCGCGGCGCTGCCTTGGGTGGCCACCAACAACATTCGTCGATTGTGAACAACCGTTCATCATTCGACCAAGGCGAGTCTCTGCCCGACAACCTTCGCCCTGCCCGGTAGCCTTGACCGGGCAGGCGCGGTATCGCTGGTCGACATAATGACCACGACCTTGTCCAGCGAAACCGCATCCGGTGAATCCGCCGCCACCGTGCCTTTCCGCATGGTGCTGTTCTCGATGGTGGTGCTGTGGGCGACCTATTTCGCGCTGGCCACCGTGCGCAGCCTCGTGATGGATTTCGATTTCCAGTTCGAACTGGGCTGGAGACGGCTGGCGGTAACCGCGGCGGGCGTGGCGTTTACCGTGGTGTTATGGCTGTTGCTGCGGTTGTTCGACAATCGGGCGCTGTGGCTCAAGATTTCCGCCGCGATTGCTCTGGCTCTGCCGGTCGCGCTGGCCATCGGGCAGATCAATTACCTCGTCTTCAGGGACATGGGGTCGGCCTACGAGAAGGCTTACGCCGACCGGCTGAACCTCAATGTCCGGCGCGACGAGGCCGGCAATCTGCTGGTTGATGTGCCAGTGCGCCGCTTCGGCGCGACCGTGCCGGGGACGGCTCCGTCCGCCAACGACCAAGGCGAGGTGGTGGATTCGCAAAGCGTGATCATCGCCCCTGCCGAAACCTATGCCGATTTCTGGCGCAAGCTGCTCGACGTGGCGCTGGGACGCTATTTCCTGCTGCTGGCATGGGCATCGACCTATTTCGCCCTGCTGGCAGGCGTGCAGGCCCGCGCGGCCCAGCGCCGTGAAGAGCAATTCCGTTCCGCCGCCAAGGCCGCCGAATTGCGGAGCCTGCGCTATCAGGTGAACCCGCACTTCCTGTTCAACACGCTGAATTCGCTTTCCGCGCTGGTGATGACCGGCAAGGCTGACCGGGCCGAGCGGATGATCCAGACCATCAGCCGCTTCTACCGCCACAGCCTCGCCAATGAGCCGACTGCGGACGTCGCGCTGAAGGACGAGTTCGACCTGCAAAAGCTCTATCTCGATATCGAGGCGGTGCGCTTTCCCACCCGGCTGGTGAGCGAATTCGATCTTCCGCCTGATCTGGAGGAAGCGCGCGTGCCGGGCATGATCCTGCAACCGCTGGTCGAAAATTCGGTGAAGTATGCCGTCTCTGCCGTATCGCGCCGGGTGAAGATCACGCTGGCCGCGCGCGAGGAATTCGATCGGCTGGTGGTGACGGTCAGCGATGACGGGCCGGGTGTGCCGCCAGGCGAGCGCCATGGTTTCGGCATCGGGCTTGCCAATGTGCGTGACCGGCTGGAGGCGCGCTTCGGCCCCGATATCGGCTTCACCTCCGGCCCCGTGCCGGACGGCTATTGCACCGAGATCCGTATCCCGCTTACCCTGCCGCTCACCCCGAGGCTTGCAAACCACAATGCCTGAGACCGAGACCGAAACAGCCGCCCTTCGCACCCTTATCGTCGATGACGAACCGCTCGCGGTGGAGCGCGTGCAGGTCATCTGCGCCGAAATCCCTGCTGTGCGCGTGGTCGGCACCGCCAGCGATGGCGCCGCGGCCCTGCGGCTGGCCGAAAAGCTCGCGCCGGATCTTGTGCTGCTGGACATGACCATGCCCGAAATCGACGGGCTGGGCGTGGCACGTCGATTCGCCGAGCAGGAACAGGCCCCCGTGGTGATCTTCGTCACCGCGCATGATCATTTTGCGGTGGAGGCCTTCGATCTGGAGGCGGTGGATTATGTCCTGAAACCCGTTTCCGCCGACCGGCTCGAACGCGCGATCGAACGTGCTGTCGCTCGCCGCGGCCAGCGCCGCCAGAAGGCGAGCCGTTACCTTGACGAATTGTGGGTGCCACATCGTTCCGAGCTGCTGCGGATCGCGGTGAGCGAGGTGCATCAGATCGACGCCGAGCGTGACTATGTCCGCCTGCATGTCGGCGGGCCGGAGGCGGGACGATCCTATTTGCTGCTCCAGACCATCGCCGGGCTGGAGGAGCGCCTCGATCCCGAGCAATTCATCCGCATCCACCGTTCGACCATCCTGCGCCGTGACCATATCCGCGGGCTCAGGCACGATGGCCTTGGCGTGTGGTCAGCCGAGCTGGTCAATGGCGAGGCCTTGCGTATCGGCCGCACCTATCTTGCCCGTGTAAAGGCAATGGCGGGAAGGTAGACCCCTTGTTTGCGTGCCACGTTCGGTGGCGCAAACCGCCCGCCCCACCTCCCCACCCGGCCACCAATAGTACCACTATGTTATGGTGGCCGGGTGGGGAGGCGGGGCGAGAGGTCTGCTTCGCGCGCATGCGCGATCGGCACACAAAAAACGGCCCGAACCCCAGGGACTGGAAGGGTTCGGGCCGTATCGTCTGCACCGCGCGGGGGGCGATGCAGCGAAGCTGACGCGGTTCAGCCGCCGCGCTGCTCATTCGACATCAGGATAGCGACCTGGCGGTTCGCATCGGCGCGGGCCTTGGCGAGGCAGGCAGCCGCATCCATTGACAGCACTCGCGACCCGCCAGTGTGGCTCTGGGTGCGACACACCTGACGCACCGCCTTGGCGACCCGCTGGTCGAGCGTCTTCTGGCCCTCCGCCGTGGCGAGATCGAGGTCGGCCGTCTGAACCTTGATGGTCATCCGCTGCATCTCACCGGCGAGGGTGGGGCTGACCGCGGCGGCGGCAAGGCCGACAGCGGCAAGGGTATGGATCACTGTTTTCGCAAGGGGTTTCATGTCTTCATCCTCCATCTGCAGGGGCCTGGGATCGGATTGGGGGCGATCCGGGGGGGGATGTCAGGCATCCTGCTGAAACTCTGGATACCTGCCCGGCGCGAGGCCCGCATCCGGTGGTCGATGAACCCCGCCGGCCCACTCGACCGGTGCGCGGGGTACAAGACCAAGGGCCGCCAATGGCGGACAAATGGCGGTTTCCAATCGACCGGCGCGTCGCCATATTGCCGGTATGGGATTGGCCACGGTGATCATCTTCCTGCTCGGAATCGCCAATTTCGCGCTCAATCGGGCGGTGTTCGAAAGCGGACACCCGATGTTCGCCCGCTTGCCGCAGACCAGCCGCACCCTTGGTCGCCGGGCGGCGCTGGTGAGCGAATTTGCCGTGCTGTTCTTCGCGCTGCTGCTGTCGGTCGAAGGGTGGCCTGTGTTTGCCTGGGCCTATGGGGCCTATACGGTGTGCAACGGCGTTGCCGCGTGGCTTATCCTTGGACGGCGGCTATAGGGGCCTCATGCCGACCCGCCTGTTCCATATCAGCGATGTGCATTTCGGCGTGGAGGATCGCGCCGCGCTTGATGCTGTTGCGCGCGCGGTTGCCGATGAACGCCCCGACGCGCTCGTTTGCACCGGCGATCTCACCCAGCGTGCCAAGCATTCCGAATATGCCGCGGCGCAGGCATGGTTCGCTTCGCTCGGTGTGCCGGTGGTGCTGGAGCCGGGCAATCACGACATGCCATATTACAATCCGTGGGAGCGGTTCACCGATCCCTTTCGCCGCTATGAGAGACTGAAAGCGGCGGTGGGCGGAGGGTTCTGCTCGAGCGATGTGGTGCTGGTGCCGCTGCGCACGACGGTGAGCGCGCAGACCCGTTTTCCGTGGTCTGATGGCGTCGTGCGGCCTGCCGCGCTTCAGGCGACGCTCGACGCGCTGGCCGCGCTGAAGGGTGATCCCCGAACCATCATCGTCATTGCCCACCATCCGCTGCTGGGGCCGCAGGAGGCGCGCAAGAACCCGACCATCGGCGGTGACGAGGCCTTTGCCCGGATTGCCGCAGCAGGCGCCGATGCGGTGATTTCGGGCCATGTCCACGTACCGTTCGACGAACAGCGTGAAGTCGATGGCCGGTCAATGCGCATGATCGGTACCGGCACGCTCTCCACCCGCCTGCGGCATGGAGCGCCACCATCCTGGCGGGTCATCACCTGCGCGCCGGGAGGCGTGATCGAGACCCGCCTGCGCATCGCTGCAGCGACCACCGTTACGCAACCTGACGAGGCCGCGCTTTAACCTTTTCCCTATGATTGGCGTTAAGGTTTTGTTGGTGAAATCGGGTCGAGAGGCCGCGCTTGGCGTTCGTGGCGGCCTTCCTGTCCAACCCGCAAGCAGCAGGTGATGGCGATGGATATGATCAAGGCCTTGATATTCGGTGCGATCCTGGCGGCAACGATTGCGCTGGTGATTGGTTCGCAGGGCACCAGTGCCGGGCCTCTTGCAATCCACATCGTGCAGGTTGACCAGATCAGGATGTACTGGTCGTGGCCGATCTTCTTCTCGGGCAGCGGCCTCACATTCGGGATCATGCTGCTGCAACGCTGACGCTTGCCGAGCTGCCAAACCGAAAAGGGCGGCTCCCTTGCGGGGCCGCCCTTTCTGTATCCGTTATCGGACGCGCGATTAACGCTTCGAGAACTGGAAGCTGCGGCGGGCCTTGGCCTTGCCGTACTTCTTGCGCTCGACCACGCGGCTGTCGCGGGTGAGGAAGCCTTCGGCCTTCACTGCGCCGCGCAATTCGGGCTCATACTTGCTGAGCGCCTGCGCGATGCCGTGCTTCACGGCGCCCGCCTGACCCGAAAGCCCGCCGCCGCGCACGGTGGCGACGACATCGTACTGGCCGGCACGGTCGGTGACGGTGAAGGGCTGGTTGATCACCAGGCGCAGGGTCGGACGCGCGAAATAGGTTTCCTGATCGCGGCCATTGATGGTGATCTTGCCGGTGCCGGGCTTGACCCACACGCGGGCAACCGCGTCCTTGCGGCGACCGGTGGCGTAGGAGCGGCCCTGCGCGTCGATCTCACGTTCGCGCAGCGGCGCGGCCACGCGGGCGATTTCGGCAGCGTCGCCCTGCGGGACGCCAGCGGCGATGTCCTTCAGATCGGCGAGATCCGAGACGGTGGTGGTTTCATCAGCCATTATGCGGCCACCTTGTTCTTGCGGTTCATGGAAGCGACGTCGAGCACCTGCGGCTTCTGGCCGTCATGGGGATGCTCGGTGCCGGCATAGAGGTGCAGCGCCTTCATCTGCTGACGGCCGAGGGGACCGCGCGGAATCATGCGCTCGACAGCCTTTTCGAGCACGCGCTCGGGGAAACGGCCGCCCAGCACCTTGGCCGGGGTGGTTTCCTTGATGCCGCCGGGGTGGCCGGTGTGCTTGTAATAGACCTTGTCGCCCATCTTGTTGCCGGTGAACTTCACCTTGTCGACGTTGATGACGATCACGTGATCGCCGCAATCGACGTGCGGGGTGTAGCTCGGCTTGGTCTTGCCGCGCAGGATGTTGGCGATGATCGAGGCCAGACGACCCACGACGAGACCGTCGGCGTCGATGATGTGCCAGTTCTTTTCGACCTCGGCCGGTTTGATCGACCGGGTCTGCTTGGTGAGCGCCTTCATGGCATGTGTCCTTGGTTCAAAACTGTCTTTCGGATGCTGTCCGGAAGAATCGCCCCCCGATCAGCCGGCCGGGTGGAGAGGTGCGGCGCAAATGTCGTCCGACCCCGCGAAAGTCAAGCAAAAGCGGGAAATTCCGATAGGGTAAAATAATACCGCAGATGTGTGGGGGCTCAGATCGGTGCCAGTGACCAGGTCTCGCGGCTGGCCGAGCTGAGGTCGCCGAGCACGGTCTCCACCCGACGTTCGGCGTGATGCAACCATGGTGCGTCGGGCTGAGGCTCGGCCTTGTAGACCAGCCCAAAGCGCCCGGTCAGGCCATCTGGCAGGTTGACCGTCTCGCTGCGCTCGATCGTTTCCCCGGCAGGGAACAACAGATCCGTGGGCAGGGCATCGAGCGCGCCTGACCCGGCACGATGCATCTCGGCGAGATAATGGCGCAGCCGCGCGTGTTCGCTCGCCGGGCCGGGGCTGCGGGCAATCATGGCCTCGGCCAGACGCAGGGCGGCGGCGATCGACTCGCGATCCTCTCCACCCTTTCCCGGAACAAGGATTTCGCCGCTTTCCGACAGCATCAGCGGGAACATCCCCCCGGTATCGCGCTGCTCTTCGAGGCGAGCGAGACCGGCAAGCTGGGGCGGAGCGTTCACCTCGACCGCGTTCTGATGGCCGGTTGCGAGAATCCCGCGCGCCTGCCGGGAGAATTGCACCAGCCAACTGCGGCGCACGGTTATCGCGCCGCCACCCTGAAGTCCGCGTTCAAGCACGCGCATCAGCTGCAAGGGGGTGTCAGGTAGCCGCAAGGGCAAGGCGGGAGCGGCACGAAGCCGGGGCAGGCGTGGTCCCATCCCGATCGAAAGTCCCATGCCGAGCAGCACAGCCATCACCGATCGCCGGGTGCTCGCGCTCATGTCCATTCCTGCCCCCCAAAGTCGTTCCGTCACATGGCCGCGTCCGGCTCCGATCCGCATGCAGTGGCCAGCCACGCGAAGGTCGCCGGGTGTGCGGCATCGCTGCGCCAGCCGATGATGGCGGGTGTATCATAGGGATGCAGCGAGCCCAAACGGTTGATGACGAGCGGCAGATGGGTGTCGATAGTCTTGAACAGCACCCCGATCTCTCTGCCACTCGCGCGTGCGCCATCCCATACGAAGCGGGATTCGATGGCGCCGAAGATGTTGGCACAGGCGATCAGCTGTTCATCGAGCAGGGCATCGGCGGCGGCGCGGGCGCTGTCCATGTCGGGAAACGGGCACCACACCAGCGCGGCTCCAGCTCCCTCGTCCTGCATCAGGCCTCGCTCCGGGCCAGACCGTCGGAATGCATCGCCCGTATAGTCGCCGCCACGGTCAGCGCGCCGACCAGCTGGTGTGCAGCGGCGATCCACAGCGAGACGCCGCTCATTACCGTCGCGATGCCCAGCAGCACCATCGTCCCGAAAGCAGTGTGGACGGCGACCGAGGCGAAGCGATCATTCTTGCGCACACGGCGCGCGAGCCACACCAGTGCGGCGACCGCGACCCATGCCCACCAGCGGTGCATGAACTGCAGCAGGAAGGGATCATGAGTGAGCGTAAAGATAACGCCCGAAGACCAGTCCACCTCCGGCACCAGCCGACCGTTCATCAGAGGCCAGTCATAGGCGGCATGGCCTGCATTCAGACCTGCCACCCAGGCGCCCAGCAGCAATTGCACAAACAGCACCGCGCCAACGACAGCCGATCCAGCCGTCAGAGGGGCGGGTCGAGCCGCCGGATCGCGGACGAGCATCCTGAGATCGCGCGCTGTCCACACCAGCCCGGCGAGCAGGAACAGTGCCGTCAGCAGGTGGGCCGACAGGCGGAAATGGCTGACATCGGTAAGGTCGCTCTCGCCCACGCCGGAAGACACCATGTACCAACCCAATGCGCCCTGCCCGCAGATCAGCGCGAACATCGCCGCCAGCCGCCAGTCATAGCCCTGCGGGATCGCGCGCCGCAGCATGAACACGAGCCATGGCAGCAGGAAGGCCAGCCCGATCACCCGGCCAAGGATGCGGTGGAACCATTCCCAAAAGAATATGAACTTGAACGCCGCCAGATCCATCCCCGCCGGTCCGCTTTCGATCCGGTATTCGGCGGTGAGCTGATACTTGGCGAATTCGGCCTGCCATGCCGCCTCGGTCAGCGGCGGGAGGATGCCGGTGACGACGTTCCACTCGGTGATCGACAGCCCGCTTTCGGTCAGACGGGTAATGCCGCCGACCAGCACGATCGTGACCACCAGCAAGCCAACGCATTCAAGCCAGCGCGCCAGCGCCAGCGGGCGAGCGCGACTGTCCGGCGCTGCGCGGAACAGGTTCGATACGGAGGCGGAGGTGGCCATGACGTCCCGTCCTTTGTCTCCGCGCTGCCTCTGGCGCAAGCCCGTTTGCCGCAAACTCCGGTGCGGCCACTGCAAGATCAGCTGCACAAGTCCGCCTTGCACAATGTAACAACATTACATATGTGGGCAGGTGCAATGACCCCTGACGCTCTTCCTCCCGCGAGTCGGGCCTCGCTGCGGCGCCGACTCGATCAGATCGGGATTGCGCTGGCGGGGCTGTGCGCATTGCACTGCCTGCTGACCCTGGTGGTGATCTCGGCGCTGGGGCTGGGCGGACACTTCCTCCTTGATGAGAATATCCACCGCGTCGGTTTGCTGCTGGCCTTGATCGTTGCGGCTGTGGCGATCGGCTGGGGGATCCTGCGCCACCGCCGGATGCTGCCGTTCGCTGTGGCGGCGCTGGGGCTGGTGCTGATGGCCGCTGCTCTGTTCGTGCCGCATGGCACCAACGAACTGTTGCTGACGCTGGTGGGCGTGGCGGTGGTTTCTGTCGGTCATGTGCTGAACCTGCGCGCCGCGCGCTGAGCTTCCCCAAACTCATGGTTGCAGCCTTTGGCTGAGCGCCTATGTCGGCCAGCATGAGCACGACCATGAGCAAGAGCATCACCCTCAACGGCGCCCCGCATCGTTCGGCGGCCGCCACCATCGCCGATCTGGTGCGCGAACTGGAGCTTGCGCCGGAAAAGGTCGCGGTTGAACGCAATGGGGCGATCGTCCCGCGATCAACGCTGGCCGATGTGGCGCTGGGTGACGGCGATGTGCTGGAGATCGTGCATTTTGTCGGTGGAGGGGACCACGCCGATACGTGGACGGTTGCCGGCCGCACCTTCCGCTCGCGCCTGATCGTCGGCACCGGCAAGTACAAGAGCTTCGAGCAGAACGCCGCCGCGGTCGAAGCCAGCGGGGCGGAGATCGTCACGGTCGCGGTGCGGCGCGTGAACGTCTCTGACCCCAAGGCGCCGATGCTGACCGATTTCATTGACCCCAAGAAGATCACCTACCTCCCCAACACCGCCGGGTGCTTCACCGGTGAGGAAGCTGTGCGCACGCTGAGGCTGGCGCGCGAGGCGGGCGGCTGGGATCTGGTGAAGCTCGAAGTGCTGGGCGAGGCGCGCACACTCTATCCCGATATGCGCGAGACTCTGAAAGCCACCGAGGTGCTGGCCAAGGAAGGCTTCCTGCCGATGGTCTACTGCGCCGATGATCCGATTGCGGCCAAGCAATTGGAAGATGCGGGCGCGGTTGCGATCATGCCGCTGGGCGCGCCGATCGGCTCGGGGCTCGGCATCCAGAACCGCGTCACCATCCGCCTGATCGTCGAAGGTGCCAAGGTGCCGGTGCTGGTCGATGCCGGTGTCGGCACGGCCTCGGACGCGGCGGTTGGCATGGAGCTCGGCTGCGACGGCATCCTGATGAACACCGCCATCGCCGAGGCGAAAGACCCGATCCGCATGGCCCGTGCGATGAAACTCGCGGTCGAGGCCGGGCGCGAGGCCTATCTGGCCGGGCGCATGGCGCGGAGGATGTATGCCGATCCCAGCAGCCCGCTGGCCGGGTTGATCTGAGTCTTTTTCGCTCGCGGCCAGACGGCTTCGCCGTCGCCTCCGCGGGGGCGGGCGATCGCCCTTGCGGCCCGCCCGTTGGCGGACCGGGGCTGTTCTTCCTACCTAACGCTTAATTAACCATGTCGTGCGACGTTCTCTCCGTCCGAAGGAGAGACGCGCCATGATGATGCCGATTGCCGAGATGCGGGAATTCGCAGGGTTCGCCCCTGCCGAGCAGCGTTACATCAAGCGCAGCCTCGACATTGGCCTCGCCCGTACCGATGCCTTCCGGCGTTGGGGCCGCAGCGAGGGTGAGAATGTTGGGATCCGCCGGCAATATGTCGCCTATCAGGATCTCAAGGCCCTTCGCGCGCTGATCCCGCAGGATGACACGCCGGGCGAGGTCGAGCGTTTCCTCGGCAAGCTGGTGCGCCTCGCCGCCTTTGACCTGGAGCAGGAGCGACTGGCGAGCTTTTCGGCCTTCCGCTTCCTTTATGAACGCCTGCTGGGCGCCCGGGTGCGGCCTTATCTTCCGGCCGCCTTCTGCGCCGCTAGCGCCCTGCCGGTGATCCGCCCCGAACGGCGCAAGCTGTTGTTGCAGAGCCTCTCCGAAGCTGCCGCCACGGCGGCGGGCTGGTCGGAGCGCGAGCCGGTGTTCCTCCCCGAATATGTGGACGACTTCGAAGCGGCGTAATCCGGAGCTTTGCGCAGAAAAGTGGGAACCGGTTTTCCGCAAATAGCGATGCGACCACAAACGCTGCTAAAGTGCAGGCATGGAGACGCCCTCCCCCTATCACCCCCCGGTCAAACGCTCGCTGACCATCGCGGGCCATTCGACCTCGATCAGCCTTGAGCCGCTGTTCTGGGAAATGCTGCGCAACGCCGCCGCGCGCGAGGGGATGGCGATTGCCGCTCTCGTCGCTCGCATTGACGCCGAACGGATCAAGTCCCCCACACCCCCCGGTCTCGCCAGCGCAATCCGGGTATGGCTGGTGGTGAACGCCTGATTGTCGTCATTGCGAGCGGCGCAGCCGCGCGGCAATCCAGGGTGCGAGCAGAGCCGCTCTGGATTGCTTCGTCGCCGTGCTCCTCGCAATGACGGGGGGCGGGCCTAGTCGTCCACCCGCTCGATATCCGCGCCGACCAGCTGGAGCTTCTCCTCCAGCCGCTCATAGCCGCGGTCGAGGTGATAGAGCCGCCGCACGGTGGTCTCGCCCTCGGCAGCCAAAGCGGCGATCACGAGGCTCATCGAGGCGCGCAGGTCGGTGGCCATGACTTCCGCGCCGGTGAGACGCTCGACGCCCTTGACGATCGCGGTGCGGCCTTCGGTGGTGATGTCGGCGCCCATCCGCGCGAGTTCCGGCACGTGCATGAAGCGGTTTTCGAAGATCGTTTCCTTCAGCACGCTCGCGCCTTCGGCCTTGCACAGCAGGGCCATCAGCTGGGCCTGCATATCGGTGGCGAGGCCCGGATAGGGCGCGGTGGTGAGGTTGGTGGCTTTCAGAGCGCCGCTCGCGCCGACGGTGACGCTCTTGGCATCCCACGACACGTCGCAGCCGATCGCCTGCAGCGCATGGATGGTCGCCATCATCTCGTCAGCCCGCGCGCCTTCCAGACGCACTTCACCCCCGGTGATCGCCGCGGCGCAGGCATAGGAGCCGGCCTCGATGCGGTCGGGCATGACGCGGTAGGTCGCGCCGTGCAGGCGCTTGACGCCGTGGATGGTGAGGTTGGAGGTGCCGATCCCCTCGATCTCCGCGCCCATCGCGACGAGCATGTTGCACAGATCGACGATCTCCGGCTCGCGCGCAGCGTTGAACAACCGGCTGGTGCCGTTCGCCAGCACCGCGGCCATCAGCGCGTTTTCGGTCGCGCCGACGCTCACCACCGGGAAATCGAAATCGCCGCCCGGCATCCCGCCATCGGGCTGGGTGGCGCGGACATAGCCTGCCGCCAGTTCGATCTTTGCGCCAAAGGCTTCGAGCGCCTTGAGGTGCAGGTCGATGGGCCGGTTGCCGATCGCGCAGCCGCCCGGCATCGACACCGTCGCCTCGCCGGCGCGCGCCAGCATCGGGCCGAGCACGAGGATCGAAGCGCGCATCTTGCGGACGAGATCATAGGGCGCGACGGTGGAGGTGATACGGGTCGCCTCCATGCTCATCACCCGGCCGAAATCCTCTGGGCGCGTGCCCTGAATCACGGTGGTGACGCCGAACTGGTTCATCAGGTGCTGGAACCCGTCGATATCGGCGAGGCGCGGCAGGTTGCGCAGCGTCAGCGGCTCCTCGGTGAGAAGCGCGCACGGAATCAGCGTGAGCGCGGCGTTCTTTGCGCCGGAAATCGGGATGGTGCCGGAAAGGCGGTTGCCGCCGCGGATGATGAGCTTGTCCATGGCCAATCCCTTAGCCGAAAGTGACTTTCGCGCAACTCGTGGCCCGCAGGCGCGCGCATTATCGATTGCGCGATTGACCTTGTCCGGCTGGCGCGGCACGGCGAAAAGAAAAAACGCGGGCGGTCGACTTTCTGATCCGATCAAGCAAAGGCGTGCAATGTCTCCCAAGCCGATCCGTAAAGCCGTTTTCCCCGTGGCGGGGCTTGGCACCCGGTTTCTGCCGGCAACCAAGGTGGTGCCCAAGGAGCTGCTGCCGGTGGTTGACCGGCCGCTGATCCAGTACGCTGTCGATGAAGCGCGCGAGGCGGGGATCGAGCAGATGATCTTCGTCACCGGGCGCGGCAAGACGGGGATTGTCGAACATTTCGACATCGCCTTCGAACTCGAAAAGACCATGTCCGAACGCGGCAAGGATGCCTCGGTGCTCGATTGCACCCGCGCGACTCCGGGCGATGTGATCGCGGTGCGCCAGCAGGTGCCGCTGGGCCTTGGTCACGCGATCTGGTGCGCCCGCGCGATCGTGGGGGACGAGCCCTTCGCGATTTTCCTCCCCGATGAACTGATGGTCGCGCGTGAAGGCGGCACCGGCTGCATGAAGCAGATGGTGGAGGCCTACACCCAAGTCGGCGGGAATCTCATCTCGGTGCTGGAGGTGCCGATGGAGCAGGTTTCGTCCTACGGCGTGATCGACCCCGGCAAGACCGAAGGCGCGCTGACCGAGGTGCGCGGTCTGGTCGAGAAGCCCCCGGTGGCCGAGGCGCCTTCGAACAAGATCGTCTCGGGCCGCTATATCCTCCAGCCCGAGGTGATGCGCGTGCTTGAGAATCAGGGCAAGGGTGCGGGCGGGGAAATCCAGCTGACCGACGCGATGGCAAAGATGATCGGTCAGCAGCCGTTCCACGCCGTTACGTTCGACGGCAACCGCTACGATTGCGGCAGCAAGGTCGGCTTTGTCGAGGCGACGCTGGCAATCGCGCTCGCCCGGCCCGACATGGGAGCGGATGTCCGGGCGATTGCCCTGGATCTGCTGAAGTAACGGGCGAGGGGCAGCAGCGCCGCCCCTCGTGCGCTCCATTACTCCGCCGCTTCGACGCCCTTGGCATCATCCGCGTCATTGTCGCGGGGCTTGGTGGGCTTGGCGGCCTCGAGCGCAGCGGCCGGCTTGGCCGGCGCAGGCGAGGCAGGCGGCGGGGTCTCCACCGCGTCCGCTGCGCCCTTGACCAGACCCGACAGGTTGGAGCCATCCAGCCCCAGTTCCTTCATCAGCCCATCGAGCACGGGCGCCTGGGCGCGGTAGGCGAGCGCCGCTGCCACGGCATCGCTGGCGAGGTTGCCTGACCCGGCTCCGCCGCCGCCATTGCCGCCTGCACTGTCGTTCGCCGCGCGCCCGCCATTGGTGAGCCCGTCAACCTGCACGATCTTGATCGAATCGATCGCTTCCATCGGCTTGGCGCTTTCGCGGATGACCTCGGGCAGCACCTTGAGCAGCGCCAGCTTGGTCTGGAGGCTGATCTGCTCCATCGAGAGGATATTCGCCGCCTCGTTGATGGCGCGCTGGCCCGCGGCCTCAACCTCGAACCGCACCCGCGCGGCTTCGGCACGCAGCTTTTCGGCCTCGGCCTCACCCTGGGCTTCGAACTTGATCGCGTCGGCGCGGTTGGTCGCGGCGTCCTTTTCCGCTTCGGCCTGCACCTTGATCGCGATGGCATCGCGTTCGGCCTGCTTGGCGGCTTCGATCAGCTCGATCTTCTTCTGACGCTCGGCGATTTCGCTTTCGCGCGCGGTGGCGACCCGTTCCTCGGCCTCGACCGCCTTGGCGCGGGCGGCATCGGCTTCGGCCTTGGCCTGGCTTTCCTCGCGCGACTTGTTCTGCACAGCGATCTGCTGTTCCTGCCGGGCGATTTCGAGCGCGCGCTGCTGATCGATGCGGGCTTCCTCGACCAGACGGTCCGCTTCGATCTGCTGGGCATCGACCTGCTTCTTGGCGGTGATCCGGGCGACTTCGGCCTCGCGGTTGCGCTCCGCCTGTTCGCGGGCGATTTCCGCCGCCTGCGCCGCGCGGCGGATTTCCACCTCGCGTTCCTGTTCGAGCCGCGCATATTCCTGATCGCGCGAGATTTCGAAGCTCTTCTTGTCGGCTTCGAGGTTCTTCGTCTCGATCTGGACGCGGGTATCCTGCTCGATGTCGTTGCGCAGCTTCTTGCGCGCCTCGATCTGCTCGGTCAGCTTGGTCAGGCCTTCCGCGTCGAAGGCGTTGTTGGCGTTGAAGTGTTCGATGCTGGTCTGGTCGAGCCCGGTGAGCGAGACCGATTCCAGCTCCAGACCGTTCATGGCGAGGTCGTTGGAGCTGACCTGCTGCACCTTCTGCACAAAATCGGCGCGCTGTTCGTGCAGTTCGTTCATCGTCATCCCCGCCGCGACCGAGCGCAGCGCGTCGACGAACTTGCCTTCGACCAGATCCTTCAGCGCATCGGGCTGCATGGTGCGCATCCCCAGCGTCTGGGCGGCCATCGCAATGGCCTCGGCATCGGGGCGGACGCGGACGTAGAATTCCGCCTTCACGTCGATCCGCAGCCGGTCGAGCGTGATCAGCGCCTCGGCATCGCGGCGCACGACGCTGAGGACGAGGGTGTTCATGTTCACCGGCATGGCTTCATGGAACACCGGGAAGACCAGCGCGCCGCCGTTCATCACGACCTTCTCGCCGCCGAAACCGGTGCGCACGAAGGCGGTTTCCTTCGTCGCTCTGCGGTAGAGCGTGGTCAGGAAGGCGATGAAGATGACGAAGACGAGCAAGCCGCGCCCCCGCCGATGATGGCCATCGTGATCAAGTCCATGAGCGTGCTCCCTTAAGCATCGAGCCCGAGCAGCGGGCTTTCATAGTGGACGGCGAAGAAGATCTGGCCTTCGCGCCGGACGAGGAGGACGGTCTCGCCCTCTCGCAATTCGGTATTGGTGTCATGGGGTTCGACCATGACGAAGTGGGCCTGCCCGTGGCGGTCGGTCACGCGGGCGCGGGCGGGTGATCCGGCTCGTGCGGTGCCGATCTGGATTTCCGCATCGCGCCGCACCAGATCATCGAGGCTGACGGCGGTGGTTTCGTCACGCGGCATGATCGCGGCGAGCGGCCTGACAGTGAGGCCGTTGAGCGGCAGCGCGGCTCCTCCCGCCAGCAGAGCTGCGAGCGGCGCAGGCAGTGGTGTGCCGAGGATGCTCGCCAGCACGCCCTGACCGATGACGCCGATGGTGCCGAAGGTGAACAGCAGGCAGGCCAGCCACACCATCAGCGGCACCCGTCCCAGACCGAACAGCGCCGACAATGCCTCGCCAATACCGCTGGCGGCCAGTCCGTCAGGCGCGTCGAAATCGCCCGCGCCTTCCAGCGCTTCGCCCACGCCGGTCAGGGCCAGCAGCGCAACCAGCCCCAGCGCCCCGAAGGCGATGAGAAAGGGCAGATTGTGAGGCGCAAGCAGGCTCATGCCGAACGCGCCGGAAACGGAAGGCAAAAGCAGAATCCCATGCCCGCAAAACTAGGGCAAAGACCTTTGAAGACAAAGCGGAATCGGACGGAGTTTGTCGATTTCAGGCGGGGGTCACGCGCAGCGGCAAGGTCTTCAATCCGCCCACGAAAGTGCTGCTGGCGCGCTTGGCCTCGCCCGCCGGTTCGACCGCGGCAACCCGGTCGAGGATCGCCTCGAACAGGATCTTCATCTCCAGCCGCGCCAGATGGAGGCCAAGGCACTGGTGCGCCCCCGCCCCGAAGGCGAGATGGCGGTTGGGCGAGCGGGCCGCGTCGAAACGGCGCGGATCGGGGAACTGGGCGGGGTCGTGATTGGCGGCGACGTAGTTGATCATCAGCCAGTCGCCCGCCTTGATCTGCTGCCCGCCGATCTCGCAATCCTCGGCCGCGGTGCGCATGAAGTGCTGCACCGGGCTGGTCCAGCGGATCGCCTCTTCGACGATGCCGGGGAGCAGCGAGCGGTCGGCGCGGACGCGGGCATATTGTTCGGGATCGCGCGCCAGCGCCTGCATCGCCCCTGCCGTGCTTGCGCTGGTGGTGTCATGCCCGGCGGTGGCGACGATGATGTAATAGCCCGCCATGTCGCGCGGGGGGAGCGGCTGGCCGTCCACGGTGGCGTTGGCGATCACGCTGGCAACATCGTCGGTCGGGTTCTTCCGGCGATCTTCGGCTAGCGCCGCGAAGTAATCCTCGAAGGTCTTCACTGCACCTGCGACGATCTGCACCACCTGTTCCGGCGTCATCTGGTCCATGCCGCTGCCCGACAGGTCCTTGTCCTGCCCGCCGAACAATTGCTGGGTGAGCATCTGCATCCGGAATTCGTCCTCAGGCGGCACGCCGAGGATCTGCATGACCACGCGCAGGGGATAGGGGCCGGAGACTTCCTTGACGAAGTCGACCTCAGACCCCTGTTCCAGCATCCGATCCACCGTCGCCGCCGCCAGCGTCCGCAGCTCGCCTTCCAGCTGGGCGAGGTTGCGGGGCATGAACCATTCCTGCGTCAGCTTGCGGTATTTGGGGTGGATAGGCGCGTCGAACACCACCAGCGAATCGACCAGCATGTTCGATCCGGTCGCCGCGCGGCTGAATTCGATCGCCTGATTGAAGCTGAACACCACCGGGCGCGGGTTGTTGAGGAAGGCGGCATTGTCCTTCGAAATCCGCATGACGTCGTCATAGCGGGTGACGAGCCAGAACGGCTCGAACAGGCCCGGCGTGTCGGGCTGCACCTTGGCGACCGGGGTTTTCGCACGGATCGCGTCGAAGGTGTCGAGCAGCCCGTCCCACTGGGCATAGGCGTGGGGGTCGATCACCCGGCGGGCGATATCGCCCGGCAGAACGGCCTCACCACTCATGCCGCAGCCGCCTTCGCCGCGAATTCATCGCGCAGCTCGCGCTTGTAGAGCTTGCCATTGGCCTCGCGCGGGAGATCGGGGCGGAAGTCGAACAGCTTGGGCATCTTGATCTTCGACAGGCTGCCCGAGAGGAAATCGCGCAGCTCCGCTTCCAGCGCGGGGCCGGCATCCGCCATGTCGCGCGGCTGCACCACGGCCACCACCTTCTCGCCGAGATCAGGGCAGGGCGCGCCGATCACGGCGGCGTCCATCACCTTGGGGTGGGTGACGAGCAGGTTCTCGATCTCCTGCGGGTAGATGTTCACCCCGCCGCTGATGATCATGTGGCTCTTGCGGTCGGTCAGGAACAGGAAGCCGTCGGCGTCGAGATGGCCGATGTCGCCCAGCGTCATCCAGCCTTTCGGGTGCATCGCCTCGCGGGTCTTGTCGGGATCATTGTGATAGGTGGGGAGCAGGGCGTTCTCGAAATAGATCAGGCCATCCTCGCCCGGCCCCACTTCCTCGCCATCCGGCCCGCAGATATGGAGCGTGCCATAGATCGCCCGCCCGACGCTGCCCGGGTGGGTGAGCCAGTCGGCCGAGCGGATCATCGTCATCCCGATGCTTTCGCTACCGGCGTAGTATTCGTTCACGATCTCGCCCCACCAGGCGATCATCTCCTGCTTGATCGGCACCGGGCAGGGTGCGGCGGCGTGGAGCGCGCGCTGGTGGCTGGAGAGATCGTATTTCGTCCGGATTGCCGGATCGAGCTTGAGGAAGCGCACGAAATGGGTCGGCACCCACTGGCTGTCGGTGACCTTGTATTTTGCGATAGCGGCGAGCGCCTCCTCAGGATCGAATTTCTCCATCATCACCACGGTCCCGCCAAGCCGGTGGACGACCGAACACCAGCCAATCGGGGCGGCGTGGTAGAGCGGGGCGGGGGAGAGATAGACCATCGAACCATCGGTCGGCATCCCGGCGCCCATCACCGCGAGCCCCACCAGCGGCACCGCCGCCTGCGGGTCGGGATCTTCGGGCGGGGCGGGGCGGATGCCCTTGGGCCGCCCGGTGGTGCCGCTGGAATAGAGCATCACCATGCCCGCGCTCTGATCGGGAATCGGGCTGGGGGCCTGAGCGGCGAGGGCGGCGGCGAAGTCCTCCGCATCGCCTGCGTCCATGACCAGCACGGCAAGGCCGGGGCATTCCTTGCGGATATCCGCCAGCATCCCGGCGAAATAGCCGCTGGTGATGAGCAGCTTCGCCTGCGAATCGCGGATGATATAGGCAGCTTCCGGCGCGGTCAGGCGGCTTGAGATCGGCACCAGCATCGTGCCCGCGCGCTGCGAGCCCCAGATCAGGGTGAAGTACTCAATCCGGTTTTCAAGCAGCACCGCAAAGGCGTCGCCTGCCTTGATGCCATGGGCGCGCAGCAGGTGGGCGAAGCGGTTCGATTCCGCCTCCATCTCGCCATAGGTGATCTGCTTGCCCGACCCGGTCATGATGACGGCGGGATGATCCGGGCGGGTCGCGGCGTGCGCGATGGGGTGCATGCTCATGATTTTTCTCTCCCATGCCGCTGTAGCGGTTTGCGAGGGAAGTTACGCAAGCCGCGCGCCCTCGCAAGCAAAAACGGTATGGGAAATGCTACCGATTATGGCGGTCATGCCCGAGGAGTCGCCGACGCGCGGCGGGGACAAGAAAAAAGGCGGCGGGATAACCCGCCGCCATGTTCGGACACCCTCTCCAATGTCCGGCTCGCTTACAGCGAGCAATTTCTTCGAAGCTTACTCGCCGCCCTGACCCGTCAGGCGGGCATCCCGGGCGTAAGCAAGCTGTGCCTCGCTCTCCACCATATACGGAATCGGATTGACTGCAAGCCCGTCGACACGAACTTCGTAATGAAGGTGCGGGCCGGTCGAACGGCCGGTCGATCCGACATAGCCGATCAGATCGCCCTTCTTCACATTGTCGCCTGCGGCCACCGCGAGGCGCGAGAGGTGAGCATAGCGGGTTTCCATCGACGCACCATGGTTGATGCTGATGTAGAGACCATAGCTCGAATACCAGTCGGCGCGGCCGACGATACCGTCTGCCGTGGCATAGACCGGAGTGCCGGTCGGCGCGGCAAGATCAATGCCGTGATGCTGGCGGCGGCCACCGAGAACCGGGTGCGAGCGCATCCCGAAGCCGCTGGTCAGCTGGGCGCCTTCAAGCGGCATGCGCGACGGCACCGAAATCGCCCCGTTCGGCAGGGGCGACGAGAACGCGGCCACATCAGCGCCGGTGCCAAGCGTCGGGCTGGTGCGTTCAATCGCGGTCCAGCTAGCGAACAGCGACTTGAAGCGTTGATCGCCGTTCTCGGCCGCATCAACCTGCGCTTCGCGCACGGGATCAAGAATGTCGGCGCTGGCGGTGGTGGCGGAGTTGGCGGAATTCGCGAAGGCCGGCGCTGCGGCGGAAACGAACAGGGCAGCGCAGGCTGAGACAGCAAGCTTGACCACATGGC
Organism: Porphyrobacter sp. HT-58-2; assembly: GCF_002952215.1. Taxonomy (NCBI): domain Bacteria; kingdom Pseudomonadati; phylum Pseudomonadota; class Alphaproteobacteria; order Sphingomonadales; family Erythrobacteraceae; genus Porphyrobacter; species Porphyrobacter sp. HT-58-2. The sequence continues at coordinate 525,944 of NZ_CP022600.1, forward strand.
GCACGGCAAATTTCATATAAGACCCGGTTCCCGATTGCGGCCCGCCCATTTTCAGGAGCAGTACCGAAGGAGTGTTCCGGCACGTCTGCTGCGCGCCTTTCGCTGATCGTGGGTTATGCGGGTGAGTCGTTAATGCGCAATCTCTGCGTAGAATCCGCGCGACAAACCGGCAGCAAGACGCGCCGAGTCGTTGAATGGCGGCTTAATCGCACCGCGAAAGTGCCGTTTTACGAGATCTTGCCACAGGGATTCGGGTGCAAGCTGCGTCATTTCGGCACAGCGCAAAAAGTGCTTGGTGCCGATCCCGACATGGCGGATTTCGTCGTCAAGTATGCGAGCAAGAATTTTTGCACCGCCCGCATCGCCCGCTGCCCGCACCCGTTCGAGAGTGGCGGGCGTCACGTCGAGCCCGCGCGCTTCGAGCACCATCGGCACCACGGCCAGCCGTGCGGCGACATCGTGGCGTGTCGCGTGCGCGGCTTCCCACAGTCCCGCGTGCGCCGGGAGCGCGCCATAATGGCTGCCGAGCTGTTCAAGCTTCCGTGCCAGCAGCGCGAAGTGCATCGCCTCGTCTGCGGCAACGGCAAGGAAGTCGGTGACGAATTCCTCGCCCATGTCGTCCCCGAATCGCCCCGCCATGTCGAGCGCGAGGTCGATGGCGACGAATTCGATATGGGCGAGGGAATGCCACAAGGCGATTCGCGCCCGCTCGCTGCCGCCCTTCCCGCGCTTGGGCATCCGGTTCGGCGGGAGCAACTCCGGCGCGTCGGGCCAGGCGGGCTGGTCGGGCATCGCGACGTCGAATGCCCACGCCAGCTTCCCCGCCCGCCAGTCGCGTGCGAGCTGGCGGGTGGCGAAGCACTTGGCGCGCGGCTCTGCGGTCAGCAGCGCGGCGCGGATGGCGCGGGCGATAGTGGTCATGCGGGGATCAGAGCGCTTTCGCTGCCGCCAGCACGTCCTCGGCATGGCCTGCGACCTTCACCTTGTCCCAGATGCGCGCGATCTTGCCCTGCGCATCGACCAGATAGGTAGCGCGGACCATGCCCATGTAGGTCTTGCCGTACATCTGCTTTTCCGCCCACACGCCGAGCGCATCGGACAACCCGCCCTCTTCCGCGTCGGTGGCGAGCGGAGCGGTCAGGCCGTGCTTGGCGATGAACTTGGCGTGCTTCTTGGCCGGGTCTTTCGAGACTCCGAGCAGCTTGGTGCCTGCCGCTTCGAACTGCGCCTTCAGGGCCGAGAAATCCTTGTTCTCGGTGGTGCAGCCGGGGGTGTCATCCTTGGGATAGAAGAAGATCACCAGCTTGGAACCGGCGAAGTCCGAGGGCTTCACGCTCCCGCCTTCGGGAGTTTCCATGGCGATATCGGGGATGGCGTCACCGACGCCGGGAAAAGTGCTCATGCGGGGTTCTCCTGTTCAGTTTCGAGAATGTCCGTGCCGAGGATTTGTTTCCACGCTTCGGCGACCCTCTGGCGCGCGGCGGCGAAGGCGGCGAGCAGCGCATCGTAGCTTTCGAACCCGCAGGCCCGTGCCAGCGCCCGCGCGCCGCTGGGCGGGGGTTCGCGGCCATCGGGAGCGAGCAGGCGCCCTGCCACGAGCATCCGGCTCATCAGCGCGTGAGGATCGGCCAGATCGGCCGGGATCAGGCCCGCTTCGGCCAGACCGGCCATCGCCACGTCCAGATCGGGATTGAGTGCATCGGGCGCGGCCTCGGCCAGCGGGCGTCCATCCGCCGTCTTGCCCTTCAATTGCAGGTAGTGGACGAGAAATTCGATATCGACGAGGCCCCCGCGCGCCAGCTTGGCATCGACCGGGCCGGTGGCGGGCTTGTGCTTCGCCATCTCGGCGCGCATCTCCAGCACCGCCTCGCGCAGTTCGGCCTGCCCACGCGGAGCCTGGAGCACCTCGGCCAGCACGGCCTCGAGCTGCGCGCGCGCTTCGGGCGAGCCATAGAGCACCCGCGCGCGGGCCAGCGCCATGTGCTCCCATGTCCACGCTGCCTCGCGCTGATACTTGCCAAAGGCTTCACAGCTGACCGCCATCGGGCCCTGATTGCCTTGCGGCCGCAGCCGCGTGTCGACTTCGTAGAGCGCCCCTTGCGCGGTCGGCACCGAGAGGGCGGCGCTGACCCGGCTGGCGAGGCGGTTGTAATAGACTGTCGCCCCGAGCGGGCGCGGACCATCGGACTGTGCGGCAAAATCGCCGGTGAACAGATAGACGATATCGAGATCGGAGGCATGGGTGAGCGCGCCCCCGCCGAGCCGGCCCAGGCCCAGGATCAGCAACTCGCTTCCCGCAATCCGTCCGTGCTTGGCGACGAATTCCGCCACTGTCGCGTCGGTCGCCAGCTGCATTGCGGCCTCGGCGGTGCGCGACAGGGCGCGGGCGATGGCGAGCGGATCGGCCAGCCCTTCGATCAGCTGGATGCCGAGCGCGAAGCGGATCTCGCCGGTGATCACCCGGATCGCGTCAAGCAGCGCCTCATAGTCGTCACGCCCTGCCGCGCCCCGCATCCGCGCCATGATCGAGGTGACATCCCCCGGCAGATCGAGTGCATGCCGGTCGATCAGGGTGTCGAGCCGTTCGGGCTTGCGTGCAAGTTCGTCCGACAGCACCGGCGCAAGGGTCAGTGCCGCCACCAGCCGTTCGATCAGATCAGGCCGCGCGTCGAGCAGGCGGAAGGTGGTGATCGCCGATGGCACGCTTTCAAGGATACGCTCCCAGCGGGTGATCGCGCGCATCGGATCATCGCTCTGCCCCATCGCCTTCAGCAGCGCCGGGGCGAGCCTGTCCCATGCGGCCACGGCCTGAGGGGAACGGATCGCGGCATGGCGCCCGTCGCGCCAGGTCTCGATCCGCTCGGCTAGGGTATCAGGTTCGGCAAAGCCCCATTGGCCCAGTTCATGCACCAGCGTGCTGACCGGCATGGCGACCGGGGCCGGTGTCGCTTCGGGGCGGCCGATCAGTTCTTCATAGATGCGGGCCGTGCGCGCTGTCAGTTCGGTGAGCTCTGCCACCAGCGCCGCTCCGTCCGCCAGCCCGTCGAGCTGCGCGACATTGTCGAGCGCGGCGCCTTCGGGAAGGGCATGGGTCTGACGGTCGTTCACCATCTGCAAGCGATGTTCGACCTGCCGGAGCCGGTCATAGGCCTCGCCCAGAGTCACCGCGTGTTCGGGCGCGATCCAGCCACTGGCGGCCAGCACGTCGAGCGCATGGCGGGTTCCGCGCACCCGTAGCGAGGCATCGCGTCCGCCGTGGATCAGCTGATGGGTCTGCGCGTAGAATTCGATTTCGCGGATCCCGCCGCGCCCGCGCTTCACATCGAAGCCGGGGCCGGGAGCGGGCGGGCCCTCGTGGCTTTCGCGGATGCGCAAGGTCAGCGCGCGGATTTCCTCGACCGCGCCGTAATCGAGCTGTCCACGCCACACGAAGGGGCGGATCTGGCTCAGGAAATCCTCCCCCGCCGCCACGTCCCCTGCCGCTGCGCGCGCGCGGGTGAAGGCAGCCCGTTCCCACGCCAGCGCGGCGCTTTGATAATGGGTGAGCGCCGCACCTACAGGCACAGCCAGCGGACTGACCTCGCTTGCCGGGCGCAGCCGCAGGTCGACCCGCAGGGCATAGCCATCAGCGGTGTTCGATGCCAGCAGCGCCACCACCCGCCGGGCATAGCGTTGCGCCGCATCGCCCGGATCGTCCGAAGCGCGGCGCGGCAGGCGGTCGCGGTCGAACAGCAGGATCGGGTCGATGTCGGACGAGTAATTGAGCTCGCCCGCCCCCTGCTTGCCCAGCGCCAGCGCGATGAAGCCATCTGTGCTATCGGTGTCGGTGCGTTCGGTGATCGCGCTGCGGATCGCGCGGTCGAGGGCGCGGTCGGCGAAAGCGGTCAGTTCGCCCACCACCTGTGTCAGCGGGAAGGCACCGGCCAGATCACCCACCGCCAGCGCCGCCGCCAATGCCAGCCGTTCGCGCCGCAGGGCGATTTCGGTGTCGGGATGCGCAGCTTGAGCACGCGCCCACGTCAGCGCCCCTTCGCCATCGCCGCTGGACAGCAGCGCGGCCAGTTCGGGCTGGCGATCGAGCGCGCGTGCCAGAAATGGCGCATGGTGGCGGGCGCGGTGCAGCGCGTTGTCCCAGTCGGCCAGGCCGTGCAGGTGCCGGTTCTCTCCCATCCCCGCCTCTCTGGCCGCAGCGGGCGCGGCTCGCAAGAGGTGTCTGGTGGCCCTGCGGCTATGCCACAAGAGGGCGCGCTTGCACCCCGCCGCCGCCTCTGCAATTGAGGCCCGCATGGGAAGCGGTGAAGACGGCAAGGAATGATCGGATGACGAAGCGGTTTGCAGCTTTGGGGATGATGCTGGCCGGCGCGCTGACGCTGGCGGCGTGCGATGCGATCCCCGGCATGGGCGGCGGCGAGGCGGCGCTCGATATTCCCGAAATCGCGCCCGGAGAGCTGTCCGAAGCGACCATGAAGGATGTCACCCGGTTGCTTTCCAGCGATGCCTTCGAAGGTCGGATGCCCGGCACTCCGGGCGAGGAAAAAACCATCGCCCTGCTCACCGAACGTTTCAAGGCCGCCGGGCTTCAGCCGGGCAATGGCGAAAGCTGGGTGCAGGAAGTGCCGCTGGTCGAGATCACCGGCAGGAACTACGCCCCGCTCACCATCACCGGCAAGGGCGGCACTCAGAGCTTCGCTTTCGGCAAGGACTGGGTCGGCGTGACCTATCGCGAAGAGGCGAAGACCACGCTCAAGGACAGCGAGCTGGTGTTTGTCGGATACGGCATCAACGCGCCCGAGCGCGGTTGGAACGACTATGCCGGGCTCGACGTGAAGGGCAAGACGGTGGTGATCCTCGTCAATGATCCCGACTGGCAGAGCGAGGGCCTTGAAGGCACTTTCAACGGCAAGGCGATGACCTATTACGGGCGCTGGACCTACAAGTATGAAGAGGCCGCGCGTCAGGGCGCGGCCGGTGCGCTGATCGTGCATGACACTGCGCCGGCCAGCTATGGCTGGAACGTGGTCGAAAGCTCGTGGACCGGCCCGCAGGCCTATGCCCAGCGCGGCGACAACGCGCCGCCGCTGACACAGATGAACGGCTGGATCCAGAAGGACGCCGCGCGCAAGGTGCTGGAGGCCGCAGGGCAGGATCTCGACGCGCTGACGAAGGCGGCGCAGCAGAAGGGCTTCAAGCCGGTGCCGCTGGGCCTGACGGCCGCGACCAGTTTCGAAAGCACCTTCCGCAGCTTTGTCTCGCACAATGTCATCGGCATCCTGCCGGGCAGCGAGGCGCCTGAGGAATATGTGCTCCACACCGCGCATTGGGATCACCTCGGGCGCTGCACGCCTGCGCCTGATGGCGATGACATCTGCAATGGCGCGGTCGACAATGCCACCGGCACGGCGGCGCTGGTCGCGCTGGCCGAGGCCCATGCCAAGGCTGGCCCACCGCGCCGCAGCCTCGTGTTCCTGGCGGTGACGGCGGAGGAGTCCGGCCTGCTTGGCGCGACCTATTATGCCCAGAACCCGATCTTCCCGCTGGCGCAGACTGTGGGCGGGATCAACATGGACGCCTTCCAGATGGCGGGCCGTGCCAAGGACGTGACCGTGGTCGGCCCGGGCAAGTCGCAGCTTGATCTGTTCCTTGACGCTGCGCTCAAGGCCGATGGCCGCGCCGCGACTCCCAATCCCAAGCCGGAGGCGGGCTATTACTATCGTTCCGATCACTTCGCCTTCGCCAAGCTCGGCGTGCCGATGCTCTACATCGACGGGGGTGAGGATCTGATCGAGGGCGGACGCGAGGCGGGCGCGAAGATCGCCGCCGACTACACCGAGAACCGTTATCACGGGCCGAAGGACGAATTCGACGAGAACTGGGACTGGTCGGGCGTGATGGCCGACCTGCAGCTGTTCTTCCGCATTGGCCGGATGATGGCGACGAGCAGCAGCTGGCCCAACTGGAACGAGGGTGACGAGTTCAAGGCCATCCGCGACCAGAGCTGTGCCGCTTCGGCCAAGGGCTGCTGAGACCACATGACCGTTCTCATGCCGCCCGAATGGGCGCCACAGGACTGGATCTGGATCGGCTTCCCGCACCTCGCCGAGGAGTGGCCGGGCTGGCTGGAGCCTGCACAGGAGCAGATGGCGGCTTTCGCGAGCGCCGTGGCGACAAGTGGGCAGGAAGTGCGCCTGCTGGTGCGCGACGAGGCCAACGAGGCCCGTGCGCGCCAATTGGTCAGCAGCAAGGTGACGCTCGAACGCCGCGCCTATGGCGACATCTGGCTGCGCGATACTGGCCCGCTGGTAGTGTTCGATGGCGAGCAGCGCATTGCCCGCCGTTTCGGCTTCAACGGCTGGGGCGGGAAGTATCTGATGCCGGGCGATCAGGAGATCGGCGCCGAAATCGCGCGCGATGCGGGCCTTGCCGTGACGCAAAGGCCCATGATTCTCGAAGGTGGCGCGGTGGATGGCGACGGCACCGGGCTGGTCGCGACGACCGAGCAATGTCTGCTCAACCCCAACCGCAACCCGCATTTGAGCCGTCAGCAGATCGAGGCAGAGCTGGCGGCGCAGCTCGGCTTCACCCGCGTGCTGTGGCTGGGCGATGGGCTTATCAACGATCACACCGATGGCCACGTCGACAATCTTGCGCGGTTCGTCGCCCCTAACCGGCTGGTGGTGCCTGAGGCGACCGGCGCCGACGATCCCAATGCCGCGATCTATGCCGATGCGGCGGCGCGGGCGGCGGCGGCAGGGGTCGAGGTGGTGCGCATCCCCTCGCCCGGCCTCATGACCCGTGACGGCGTGGTCGAGCCTGCCAGCTATGTGAACTTCGCGATCACCTCGCATCTGGTGGTGGTGCCGACCTTCGGCTCGCCCCATGATGCCGACGGCGTCGCCGCGATCGCCGCGCTGTTTCCCGACCGGGACACGATCGGCCTGCCGGGCGAGGCGGTGCTGGCAGGTGGCGGGGGCTTCCACTGCGCCAGCCAGCAAATGCCCGCGCTGGCCGGCGCAAGTTAACGCTTCGTTAGGGAATTGGGGCGAGAGTGCGTGAGATGAACCGCGCTCAAGCCCTCGCTCTGCCGCTTGCTTCCGCAATCCACACGGATTCGCTTGACCTTGCGCGGCGGATGATCGTGCTTGGCTGTGCGGCGGCACTGATCCTTGCAGGTCCGGCGCTGCCGTTCTAGATCACATCAAGCGCAGCAGCGCTCCCAGCGCCGCGCCGCCGAGCACCAGCCCGACACAGGTGCGCCATGCCGGATCGCTGATCCGGCCCGACACTGCCGAGCCCATGCGGTTGCCCGCGATGATCACCGGCAGCATCACCAGCGCGAACAGCCCTAGCTCCCAGCGCAGGATGCCAAGCCATGTCGCCCCTGCCAGGCCGGCCGCGCCCGCGATGGTGAAGATCAGCAGCATCGACGCCTTGATCGTGATCCGCGGCAATTCGCGCCCGGCGTAATAAGGCACCACCGGCGGCCCCGGCATCCCGGCATAGCCTGTCATCAAGCCGCTGAGCACGCCCACCCCGCCGGTCACCAGCCTGCCCGGCACCGCGCTTCCCCGACGCGGCAGCAGGATCGCGATGAAGGCGCTGAAGGCGATCAGGGCGATGATCAGCCGGGCAATATCGGCGCTGGTCACCGACAGCGCCCACAGGCCGAGCGGCGTGGTGAGCACCACGATCCCCGCGATCACCCATGCGCTACGCTCCGCCTCGCGCACCAGCGTGCGGGCTTCGGTCAGTCCGATCAGCACCGACAGGCAATTGCCCAGCACCACCGCCTCGACCGGGGGCAGCGCCAGCGCAAGGATCGGCACCAGCAGGATCGCCATGCCGAAGCCCGTCAGCCCGCGCACGAAGGACGCGCCGAGTGCCGCGCCAAGCGCGACCGCGATTTGCAGCGCGGTGAAGCTGCCAAGCAGGTCCATGCTCAGCGCGCGTCAGTGGGCGGCAATATCGGGAGGCAGCACGTCTTCCGAAAGCCGGGCGATGACGTTCTGGTAATCGAGCACTTCCTGATCCTTGCCGCCTAGCGTGCGCAGTGCGACGGTGCTGGTTTCCGCCTCGCGCTTGCCGACCACCAGCAGGTAGGGGACCTTGGCGAGGCTATGTTCGCGGACCTTGTAGTTGATCTTCTCGTTGCGGGTATCGGGCTCGGCGCGCACGCCGACTTCGCGCAGCCGCTTGACCAGTTCGTGAGCGTAATCATCCGCATCCGAGGTGATGGTCGCCACCACCGCCTGCACCGGAGCAAGCCATGCCGGAAGCTTGCCGGCGAAATGCTCGATCAGGATCCCGATGAAGCGTTCATAGCTGCCGAAGATCGCGCGGTGGAGCATCACCGGGCGGTGCTTCTCGCCATCCTCGCCGATGTAATGCGCATCGAGCCGCTCGGGCAGCACGCGGTCGGACTGGATCGTACCGACCTGCCAGGTGCGCCCGATCGCGTCGGTGAGGTGCCATTCGAGCTTGGGGGCATAGAACGCGCCCTCGCCCGGCAGCTCCTCCCATTCGAGACCATTGGCGGTCAGCGCGTCGCGCAGTTCCTGCTCGGCCTTGTCCCAATCGGCATCGCTCCCGAACCGCTTTTCCGGGCGCAGGGCGAGCTTGATGTCATAGGTGAAGCCGAAGTCGCGATAGACGCTATCGGCCAGGGCGATGAAGGCCTGCACTTCGGACACCACCTGCCCCTCGGTGCAGAAGATATGCGCGTCGTCCTGCGTGAACTGGCGCACGCGCATCAGCCCGTGGAGCGCGCCGTGGGGTTCGTTGCGGTGGCAGCAGCCCATTTCGCCGAGGCGGATGGGGAGGTCGCGGTAGGAGGTGATCCCCTGCTTGAACACCATAACGTGCGCCGGGCAGTTCATTGGCTTGATCGCCATCCACGCCGCATCGTCCGCCACCTTGGGGGAGGCGACGCCGCTCTCTTCATCGACATCGGGGACGATGTCGGGCACGGCGAACATGTTCTGCGCATATTTGCCCCAGTGACCCGACTGCGTCCACTGGCGCACGTCCATCAGCTGCGGGGTCTTGATCTCGCGATAGCCCGCGCCGTCCATCTTGCGGCGCATGTAGCTCTCCAGCTCGCGCCAGATGCGGTAGCCCTTGGGGTGCCAGAACACGCTCCCGTGGGCTTCCTCCTGCAAGTGGAACAGATCCATCTCGCGCCCCAGCTTGCGGTGGTCGCGCTTGGCCGCTTCCTCGAGGCGGGTCAGATGTGCCTGAAGCTGCTTCTTGTTGAGCCAGCCGGTGCCGTAGATGCGGGTGAGCTGCGCATTGTTCTGGTCGCCGCGCCAATAGGCTCCGGCGGTCCGCATCAGCTTGAAGGCATCGGGATCGAGCTTGCCGGTGGAAGGCAGGTGCGGCCCGCGGCACATGTCGAGCCAGTCGTTGCCGCTCCAGTAGACCGTCAGTTCCTCGCCCTCGGGCAGTTCCTTGGCCCATTCGGCCTTGAACACCTCGCCTTCGGCCTCCCACTTGGCGACCAGCGCCTCGCGGCTCCACACTTCGCGGCGCAGCGGCTTGTCGGCGCGGATGATCTCGCGCATCTTTTCCTCGATCGCGGGGAGATCGTCCATGCCGAAAGGTTCGCGGCTGTCGGGCGCCTTCACGTCATAATAGAAGCCGTCGTCGGTTGCCGGGCCGAAGGTGATCTGCGTGCCAGGGTAGAGCGACTGCACTGCCTCGGCCAGCACGTGGGCGTAATCATGCCGGGCGAGTTCGAGCGCATCGGCCTCGTCGCGGCTCGTCACCAGCGCGAGTTCGGCGTCGCCCTCGAACGGGCGACCAAGATCGCGCAGTTCCCCGTTCACCCGCGCCGCAAGCGCCGCCTTGGCAAGGCCGGGGCCAATCGCGGCGGCGATGTCCGCGGGGGTCGAACCGGCAGGCACTTCGCGCACCGAGCCATCGGGCAGGCTGATCTTGAGCAGTTCGGTCATCGTTCAAATCCGTCTCGTTTGGCGCGCCTTAGGACAAAGGCCCCCCTAAGCAAACAAGAGGCGCACCGGAAGAGCGGTGTTGCGTCAAAAACCGGTTCGGGAAGGACACCGCGCCGCCCCGATCCGGGCGGCGGGCTGTCGGGCCTAAGCCGCGTGCCGCCGCCCCCGGATAGTCCGGGTGGTGGTCGTGGTGGTGCGGGTGGTGGCGAGCAGCTTGGCCATGCGAGGGGACATAGACGCTCGGGGGTTAAAAGTCACCTGCTGACGAATGGAAAGCATCCTTGACATATCGCGCGACTCGAATGTAAAGCACCCTTGCCATTATGCAAAAGGAACTTTCCATGACCCCCAACCCCTCCCGTGCGGCCATGAAGCGCTATGTCTGGCGGCTGATGGCGGTGATGACGGTCTATGCCGGTGCGCTTGTCGGCGGGCAGTTCGCCATGCAGGCCGGACTGCTCGGCCCGCAGGCGGCGGTCGCCATCGCGCTGGTGTGCGGCCTGTGCATTGCGCTCACCTTCGTCATCATGGGTCGATTGATGATCGAGACTGAGGACGAATTCATGCGCCTGCTGTTCGTTCGCCAGACTCTCATCGCATCGGGCTTCGCGCTCAGTCTAGCCGCCATTCACGGCTTTCTGAGCGATTTCGAGATCATTGCCCAGATCGACGCCTATTGGTGGCCGGTCCTGTTCTTTGCCGGACAGTTTATCGGCCAGGTCGCAAACCGCATGAAATATGGCACCTGGGGCACAATGAAATGAACAACCGCCTCAAGGTGCTCCGCGCCGAGCGCAGTTGGAGCCAGCAGGATCTCGCCGACCGGCTCGGCGTCAGTCGCCAGAGCGTCAATGCCATCGAGACCGGTCGCTACGACCCTTCCCTCCCGCTCGCCTTCACCATCGCCGATGTGTTCGGCCTGCCGATCGAAGCCATCTTCCTGAGAGACGGAGACCCGCAATGACCCGCGCCTTGCTTGCCGCGCTTGCTGCCCTGCTGCTTGCGCCCGCTACCGCCATGGCTGAAGATGCGCCGTGTCCCCCCTTCGAGGTGACCGGCTCCGGCCCTGATCTGCTGCTGGTTCCCGGCCTCGGTTCGTCTCCGGCGGTGTGGGACGGGGTGAAGGACAGCCTTGCCAAGGATTTCCGCCTGCACCTTGTCCATGTCGCAGGCTTTGCCGGGCGTCCGGCCGAGGGCGATCCGGCGACATTGGTCAACCGCACCAAGGCCGAGATCATCCGTCACCTCGATTGCCAGAAGGTCGAACGCGCCGCATGGGCCGGACATTCGATGGGCGGGTTTCTGGGGCTGATGACGGCCGCCGATCATCCTGACCGGATCGCGCAGGTGGTGGTGGTGGATTCGCTGCCGTTCTTCCCGCTGGTGTTCGATCCCGCCGCCACGGTCGATGCCGTGCGGGCGCAGGCTGACGGGATGCGCGCGCAGATCGCGGCGCAGGACGATGCCGGTTTTGCCGCCGGTCAGCGCATGGGCGTGCGCTCGCTGGTGCGCAATCCCGCCTTCCATGAACAGGTGGTGGATTGGTCGATCACCAGTGATCGCGCCACCTTTGCCAGCGCAATCCATGCCTTGATGACGACCGACATGCGCCCGCGTCTCGGGGAAATTGCCGCGCCGGTCAGCGTGATCGCCGCCGCCAATCCCTTCGCCCCGCGCAGCCGGATCGAACCGCTCTACGCCGCCGCCTATGCCGGGTTGCCGCAGATGAGGCTGACGGTGATCGACGACAGTTTCCACTTCGTCATGATCGATCAGCCAGAGGCGTTCGAGGCGGCGCTGCGGGAGGGCTTGCGCGCAGAGCTGGCGGATTAGACCACCAGCTTGCCGCTGCCCTTTTCCGTCGTGATCCGTTTCGTCCCCGCCAGCTGCGCCGAGCGTTGCCTGATCCCGGCGGAGAAGCGGTATTCGGTGGTGGCGCGGGCCGGGGTCAATTCGACCAGCATATAGCCGCGCTGGGCCGTGTCGGCCCACTTGAGCTGCTCGTTCTCAGCCACCAGCGCCGCCGCCAGATCGCCGGGCTTGATGAAGCCGAGATAGGTCTCGAACCCGGGCGAGCTGACTGAACACACGCCCAGCTCCACACCCACCTTCGCGCCATCCTGCGCCAGTTCGAAGGCCCAGCCATTATGCGTGTCGCCTGCCAGCACCAGCAGGTTGGCATCGGCGTTGAGCGCCGCCTTGAACACCCGTTCGCGTGCGGCGGGATAGCCGTCCCAGGCGTCCATGTTCGATGGCAGGCCGACCTGGCTGGCGACAACCGCGGCTGTCAGCCGCTCGCGGATGAAATCGGGCAGCCCGGCGCCCAGTTGCTCGGCGAGGCTGGCCGGGGTTCTGAGATTGCCGATCAGCACCTGCTGCACCAGCACCTGCCACGCTGTCCCGCGCGCGGTCGAAGCCTTGAGGCTCTCGGCCAGCCAGCTTTCCTGCGCGGCGCCCAGCAGGTGCCGTTCGGGATCGGCCCATGCACCATCCTTGAAGCGAACGAGCGCCTCCATCGCGCCCTGCGGGTCTTTCTGCCCGGCCAGAACCTTGCCCAGATCGAGCTGCTGGTCGCGTCCCTCGAGCCTGGTGTCGAGCCGGAACAGGGTGGCGAGGTCACCGACCTGATAGGCGGCATAGGGCGCATCCGAGACCGGCAGCCACTCGCGATAGGCCTGCTTGGCGGCGGCCTTGCGCGCCTCCCAGCTGCCTTCGCTGTCCGGCTGGTGGTTCTGCGCGCCGTCCTTCCAGCTGTCATTCGCGCTTTCATGATCGTCCCACACCGCGATCATGGGCAGCACCTGATGGAGGCGCTGCAAATCGGGATCGGTGCGGTAGGTGGCATAGCGCAGGCGGTAATCGGTCAGCGCGATAATCTCGGTTGTCGGCGCAAGCACACGCTCGGCCACGCCCTGCCCCGGATTGGGGTAATTATCCTCGCCATATTCGTAGATGTAGTCGCCCAGATGCACGGCGAGGTCGGCGTCATTGGCAAGCGCCGCGTGGCCATAGGCATTGAACCATCCGAACCCGAAGTTCGAACAGGAGAACACCGCCAGCCGGAACTTGGCCGAAGGGCCCTGGGGCAAGGTGCGGGTGCGTCCGACGGGCGAGATCGTGCCATCGGGTGCGATGAACCGGTAGAAATACCAGCGATCAGGCGCGAGGCCGGTGGCGATCCCCTTGGCACACCAGTCGCGGCTGGGCGAGGCGTTGACGCTTCCTTCCGCGACCGGACGGGCGAAATCCTCGCTCTCGCTCACCTGCCATGTCAGCGCGCTTTCGGCCTCGGCGACAAAGCGCGTCCACAGCAGCACCGACGTGGCCGAAGGCTCTCCGCTGGCGACATTATGGGTGAAGCCGCTGCCGAAGGAGCGCGCGGCGGCTGGCGCAGAGGCCAGCGCAGCGGAGGCGCCGGCAAGCGAGAACAACCCGCGGCGGGTGAGCGCGGAGGCGGAGGGGGCCGGTTGGGCGGCGGTGTCGGTCTTCAGCATGGCGGTGCGCGTAACCCTCTCCCGTTGCGCTGGCGTTACAATGCTTGCACAGCGGCCTGCGCGCAAGGCATGAAGGCGCGCATGACAGGGATCATGCATCACACACTCTACGACGGTCGCCGCATCGCTTTCCGCTACACCCACGGGATTGGCCCGTGCCTGGTATTCCTCCCCGGCTACATGTCCGACATGAGCGGCGGGAAGGCGACCGCGCTGTTTGCGGAGGCGCAGCAGAACGGCCGCGCCTGCCTGTTGCTCGACTATTCGGGCTGCGGGCAATCGGACGGCGATTTCGCCGAGGGGATGCTCAGCCGGTGGCGGGACGAAGTGCTGGCGCTGGTCGCATCCTATGTCAGCGGGCCGGTGCTGCTGGCGGGTTCCTCGATGGGCGGGTGGCTCATGCTGCTGGTGGCCGAGCATCTGAAGCACCGTCTCGCCGGGCTGATCGGCATTGCCCCCGCGCCCGATTTCACCCGCTGGGGTTACAGCGAGGAACAACGCGCGGCGCTCGCGGCGGGCGAAACGATCTACGAGCCGAACCCTTATGGCCCCGATCCCACGCCCACCCATGCAAAGTTCTTCGCCGACGCCGAATGCCATCTCCGGCTGGAGCGGGGAATCGACCTCGCCTGTCCAGTGCGCCTGCTGCACGGCAAGCAGGATGCCGATGTGCCGTGGGAGATCAGCCTGAAGCTGAAGGCGGCGCTCGGGTCGGCTGATGTTCAGGTGACGCTGGTAGAAGACGGGGACCATCGCCTGTCGCGTGACAGCGACATCACTCTGCTCAAGGCCATCGTGGCCGAATTCTACGGATAGGCTGCCGTTTGTCTCTGCTCCTCGCGCTGCTCCTGCAAGTCGGCCCCAACCCGCTCGCCGGGGGGATGCCCGATGATGATCTGATGCGCGACCGCCCGGCGCGCGCACGGGGTGAACTCAACGCCACCACCGCCTGGTTCGACAGCTGTTTCGACCAGATTGCGCAAGACCCGGCACGGGCGCATACTATGGCCCAGATCCGCCGCAGCGAGACGAAGGGTGTTGACCGGGTGCTGGCCAACCACTGTCTCGGCACGGCAGCAAGCGCGCTGGGCTTGTGGGAGGATGCCCGCAGCGCCTTCATTGCTGCGCGTGAGGAAACCCCGGCGGGCGAGGCGCGCACCCGCGCACGCTATGCCGCGATGGCGGGCAATGCAGCGCTGGCGGGGGGTGATGCCGAAGGTGCGCTCGCATGGCTGACCCGCGCCGAGACCGATGCCCGCGCTGCCGATGCCGCAACGCTGGAAGCCATTGCCGCCACTGATCGTGCGCGCGCTCTGGTGGCATTGGGCCGGGGCGATGAGGCACTGGCCGCGCTGGAAGCGGCCACCACCCGCGCCCCCGAACGCGCTGAGGGTTGGCTGCTCACGGCTACCCTCCTGCGCCGCATGGAACGCCTTTCCGAGGCGCAGGCCGCGATCGAACGCGCGGTGCTGCTTACCCCCACAAACCCCGATATCGGGCTGGAGGCTGGGGTGATCGCAGTGCTGGACGGGCGTGAGGATGCGGCCCGGGAAAGCTGGCAATCGGTAATCGAGCTTGACCCGAAAGGCCCCGCTGCTGCCACCGCCAGAGACTATCTTGCGCAGCTTGCCTCGACACAGGACATTGCCCCCGTCGCACAGGCCGAGGAGGAGGGAGCCCAGCCATGACCCGTTTTTCCGTGCTCGATCTGGTGCCGGTGCGCGAAGGCGGCACCCTGCCCGAAGCCTTCGCTGCCGCCACGGATCTTGCCCGCGCCGCGGAAGCTTTCGGATGTGACCGCTTCTGGGTCGCCGAACATCACGCGATGGACGGGATTGCGGGCGGGGCGACATCGGTGGTGCTCGCGCATATCGGCAACGCCACCAGCCGCATCCGCATCGGATCGGGCGGGATCATGTTGCCCAACCATACCCCGTTCCAGATCGCCGAGCAGTTCGGCACGCTGGACGCGCTGTTCCCCGGCCGGATTGACCTGGGGCTGGGCCGCGCGCCGGGGGCTGGCCCGGAGCTGCAACGCGCGCTGAGAAAGAACCTGCATCAGGCCGCCGAATATTTCCCGCAGGACGTGGTCGAACTGCGCGCCCTGCTGACCGGCGATATCGACCTGCCGATCCGCGCGACGCCGGGGCTGGGCGCGAAGGTGGAGCTGTGGATGCTCGGATCGAGCCTGTTCGGCGCGAGCCTCGCCGCAAAGCTCGGCCTGCCCTATGCCTTTGCGGCCCATTTCGCGCCTGATCACCTCGATGCGGCGCTCAGCGTCTACCGGCGCGATTTCCAGCCGTCCGAGGCGCTGGAAAAGCCGCATGTGATGGTGGCGATGAACGTGTTTGCCGCCGACACCGAAGCCGAGGCCCGCCTGATCGCATCGAGCCAGCAGCAGAGCTTTGTGCGGCTGAGGAGCGGCAATCCCGGCAAGCTGCCACCGCCGGTCGAAGGCTACACCGACACGCTCCCCGCAAGCGCGCAGGCGATGCTCGCCCATCTCGGGCAGGCCGCAGCGGTCGGCACGCCGGCACAGGTGCGTGCTGGGATCGAGGCTTTTGTCCGGCGCACCGGCGCGGACGAGATCATGCTGTGCGGCGCCACCCATGATCCAGCGGCGCGCATCCGCTCGCTAGAGCTGACGATGGACGCCTGCCAGAGCGTCCCGGCGAGCTGAGCCATCATCCCGCTTGCGCAGGGCAGGGGTAAAGGCGTATCGCGTCAGAACACGATAACAACAATCCGGCACAACAATATTACAGACCATCGGAGCCGGTACAGCAGGATGAGCAGGAGCCGAAAATGGGGTCCAAGACCGTCGCCGACGCGAAGCCGAAAACCGTGCAACCCGCGCTGATCAAGGCGCTGCGGCTTCACCTCGAAGCCTCGTTGCTGCCGGGCGAAGTCCCGCTCGAGAAGGCGGCGCTCGATGATGCCGCGGCCTGGTTGCTTGCTGCTGCCGAAACCCGAGCGCCGGGTGAACCGCTGGTGAAGCTCGAATCCGCGAATGGCGACAGGCGGCGCCTGAGGATCGCTGTCGTCAATGACGACCGGCCCTTTCTGGTCGATTCGGTAGCGGCGACGATTGCCGCGCGGGGGCTTGGCATCGACCTGCTGCTGCACCCGGTGATCACGGTCGCGCGTGATGCGGCCGGCAGGATTACGGGCTTGGGCAAGCCCGGTGCCAAAGAGGCTGGGGCGGGGCAGCGCGAATCGCTGATCTACGTCGAAACGCCGCGCGCCGATGCCCGCCAGCGGCGCGAGTTGATCGAGGCCTTGCGCGTCACCCTTGGCGATGTTCACGCAGCGGTCGGTGACTGGCCAGCGATGCAGGCGGCGATGGCCGAGGATGCGGCCCGGATCGCGGGCGAGGACGCTGAGGCGGCAACCTTGCTCGGCTGGCTCGGCGGTGGGATGCTGACTCAGATCGGCCACCTTGTGCGCAACCGCGATGGCAGCGCCGGGACGCGGCTCGGCATCTGCCGCGCGTCGAGCCCGGAACTGCTGGCCGAGGCGTCCTATGACAGGGCGTTCGAATGGTTTGATCGCAATGCCGCCGCCGGCACCCCGCGCGCGCTGCTGGCGATCAAGTCCAACATCGGATCGCGGGTGCATCGTGCCAGCCCGCTCGATCTGTTCATCGTGCCGGTGCGGGAAGGCGGCACGATCACGGCGCTGTCGATCCATGCCGGGCTGTGGACCAGCGCCGCGCTCAATGCTCGCCCTGGCGAAGTGCCAGTGCTGCGGGCTATGGTCGAACAGATGACTGCGCAGCTCGGCTTTGACCGGGCGGGCCACAACGGCAAGGCACTGGTCCATGCCTTCGCCTCGCTGCCGAATGACCTGCTCACCGCCTTCCCGCCCGCCCGGGTGAGCGAGCTGGTGACGGCCAAGATGGCGCTGATCGACCGTCCGCGCCCGCGGCTGGTGATGGTGCGTTCGACGCTGGAGCGGCACGTTTTCGCCTTCGTGTGGCTGCCGCGCGATCAGCTTTCGACGGATGTGCGCCTGCAGATTCAGGCCATGCTGCTGCAGGCGCCGGGCGCCGCGCTGCTTGATTGGAGCCTTGAGGTCGAAAGCTCCTCGCTGGCTTTGCTGCGCTTCTTGATCGACGTGCGCGCCTGTGCCGAACTGCCCGATGATGCCGCGATCGAGGCGCAGCTGGTCGATCTGCTGCGCGGCTGGAACGAGGCGGTTGCAGGCCAGCTTGCCGAAAGCGAGGATACAGGCCGCGCTGCCGCGCTGGCCGCGCGCTATGCCCCTGCCTTCCCGACCGGTTACCGCCTCGCCTATGGCGCGCCCGAAGCTGCCCGCGACATCGCCAAGCTGCGCACGCTCGCGCTGGCAGAGGGCGAGATTACCCGTGCGGTGCGCCTTTACCGGCTGGAGAGTGACGGGCCTGATACGCTGCGCCTGAAGGTCTATTGCCTCAAGGCCAAGCTGGCTCTGTCCGATGCGGTTCCGGCGCTGGAGAATTTCGGCTTCCGGGTCGCTGCCGAAGTGCCGACATTCCTGACCGATACCAGCCTAGGCTCGATCCATGATTTCATCCTTACCGTTCCTGCCGGGATGGAGGCGGGCGCGCTGCTGGAACGGGCGGCGCTGATCGAAGGTGCGCTGGCCGATGTGCTGAATGGCGCGGCCGAGGATGATCCCTTTAACCGCCTGATCCCCGCCGCAGGGCTGGAACCGCAGGCGGCGAACTGGCTGCGCGCGATCTATCGCTATCTGCGCCAGACCGGGCTGGCCTACACGATCTACACGGTGGTCGACGCGCTGGTGGCCGCGCCGCAGGTGACGCGGGCGATGATCGCCCTGTTCGCAGCGCGTCACGATCCTGCCTTCGCGGGCGACCGCGCCGAGGCTGCCGCCGCTGCCCAAGGGGCCTTCACCCGCGGGCTGGCGAAAGTCACCGCGATCAATGATGACCGCCTCTTGCGGCTTTACCGTGCGGTGCTGGATGCGGTGCTGCGCACCAATGCCTATGCCCCTGCTGCCGCCGAGGCACTGGCGTTCAAGATCGATTCGAGCCTCGTGCCGAACTTGCCCAAGCCGGTGCCGTGGCGCGAGATCTTCGTCTACAGCGCCCGTGTCGAGGGCATTCACCTGCGTTCGGGCGCAGTGGCGCGCGGTGGCCTCAGATGGTCAGATCGGCGTGACGATTTCCGCACCGAGATTCTCGGCCTGATGAAGGCGCAGCGGGTCAAGAACGCGGTGATCGTGCCGAGCGGGGCCAAGGGCGGGTTTTATCCCAAGCAGCTCCCCAGCCCCGCGCTCGACCGCGAAGGCTGGGCCGCCGAGGGCCGCGCGTCCTATGAAATCTTTATCCGCACGCTGCTGTCGGTGACCGACAACATCGTGGGTGGCAAGGTGATCCACCCCGAAGCGGTACAGGTGCTGGACGGGGAAGACCCCTATTTCGTGGTCGCTGCCGACAAAGGCACGGCAACCTTCTCGGACATTGCCAACGGCATCGCGCAGGCCTGCGATTTCTGGCTCGATGATGCCTTCGCCAGTGGTGGCTCGAATGGCTATGACCACAAGGCAATGGGCATTACCGCGCGCGGGGCATGGGTCAGCGTGCAGCGCCACTTCCGCGAGATGGGGATCGACGTGCAGTCGGATTCCATCACCGTCGCGGGCTGCGGCGACATGTCGGGCGACGTGTTCGGCAACGGGATGCTGCTGTCCAAGGCGATTAAGCTCGTCGCCGCCTTCGATCACCGCCATATCTTCATCGACCCCTCGCCCGATCCGGCGACCAGCTGGGCCGAACGCAAGCGGATGTTCGAACTCCCGCGTTCCAGCTGGGAGGACTATGACGCTTCGCTGATCTCCAAGGGCGGGGGCGTGTTCCCGCGCTCGGCCAAGGTGATCAAGCTGTCGAAGCAGGCGCGCGAGGCGCTTGGCATTGACGTCAAGGAGATCGAGCCCGAAGCGCTGATCACCGCGATCCTCAAGGCCCCCGTTGACCTGATGTGGTTCGGCGGGATCGGGACTTACGTGAAGGCCCCGCAGGAAAATCACATTCAGGTCGGCGATCCGGCCAATGACGGCTTGCGGGTGGATGCGACCGAAGTGCGCGCCAGGGTGATCGGCGAGGGCGCGAACCTTGCTGTCACGCAGGCCGGGCGCATCGCGTTCTCGCTCAATGGGGGGCGCATCAACACCGACTTCATCGACAATTCCGCCGGGGTCGATTGTTCCGACAACGAGGTGAACATCAAGATCGCGCTGGCCACCGCCACGGCGTCGGGCAAGCTTTCCGCCAAGAAGCGCAACACGCTGCTTGCCGCGATGACCGACGAGGTCGCCGCGCTGGTGCTGGAGGACAACCGCTTGCAGGCGCTGGCGCTGTCGGTCGCTGAAAGCGGCGGGCCGGGCGCGACGCCGGCCTATGTCCGTCTGATCGAGCGGCTGGAGGAAGTCAGCGATTTCGACCGGCGCACCGAAGGTCTGGCCGATGGCGAGGCGTTGTCGCGCCGCGCGGCGGACGGGCAGGGGCTGACCCGCCCCGAACTCGCCGTGCTGCTGTCCTCGGCCAAGCTGGCGCTGCAGGATGCCATCGAGGCGAGCGACCTGCCCGATGATCCGGTGCTTGAAGGGATGCTGCTGGCACGCTTCCCCGCGCCGATGCGCAAGACCTATGCGGAGGAAATCCGGTCACACCGCCTGCGGCGCGAGATGATCGCGACGAGCCTGTCCAACCGCATCGTCAACCGGCTGGGCATGGTGCATCCGTTTGAACTGGCAGAGGAAGAAGGCGTCGGGCTCGCGGAAGTTGCGGGCGCCTTTGTGGTGGCTGAACGGTTGTTCGGACTCGAACCGCTGTGGCGCGAACTTGATACGGCGGAGCTTCCCGAAGCCGCGCGGCTTGCTCTGTTTGATCGGCTGGCGGCGGCGGCAGGCAACCTCATGTCCGACGTGCTGCGCACCGCTTCGGGCAAGGTCGATACCGGCGTGATGATCGGCGAGCTTGCCGATGGCGTCGCCGCGCTGGTGGCGGGCCGCGAGGAGCTGCTTACCGATGAGCCGCGCGCGCTGTCCAAGGCCTTGCAGGCCGGCTTCGTGGATGCCGGTGCGCCGTCGGCCCTGGCTGCCAGGGTCGCCAACATGTTCGACTTCGATGGTGCGGTGGGCCTGGCGCAGGCCGCGCTTGCCACCGGGATCGACGCCAAGCGCCTGACTCATGCCTTCACCGATGTCGGCACCCTGCTGGGGCTTGACTGGGCGCAGGGGACGGCGGCGCACATGAGCCCGTCTGACGTGTGGGAGCGTCTGCTGGTGTCCGGCCTCGCGCGGGATTTCCAGCAGATGCGGATCGAATTCCTGCGGCGGCTGATGCGGCGCAAGGGCGGCAAGGAGGATCCGCGCGGAGTGGTCAGCGAATGGGCGGCGCGCAACGAGGGTGCGGTCAAGCAGTTCCGCAGCATGATCGCCCGCGCGCAGGCCCGCCCTCCCGTCGGCGCGGCGATGCTTGCCCAGATTGCCGGTCAGGCTCGGAACCTGCTGGAACGATAAGGTGGGTATCCAAACCACCAGCTTGACCCTTTGGCTGTTTGCGCCACATCAAGGGCCGCAGGCAGCCGGAGGGGCATAGCGACGACATGACATCCACAGCTCACCACGCGGACGTGGTCATCGTCGGGACAGGCCATGGCGGAGCGCAGGCGGCCATTGCGCTGCGCCAGCAGGGGCATGAGGCCTCGATCCTGATGATCGGGCGCGACAACGCACCGCCTTATGAACGTCCGCCGCTCTCGAAAGAGTATCTCGCCGGAGACAAGGGCTTCGAGCGAATCATGATTCGCCCGGAAAAATTCTGGGCCGAAAAGGACGTCGCCCTGCATCTTGGTGCGGCGGTGACGGCGATTGATCCGCAGGCCCATCGCCTGACCCTGTCGGATGGCGGCACGGTGACCTATCGCAAGCTGATCTGGTCGGGCGGTGGCGATCCGCGCCGCCTGCCGGTGCCGGGCGCGGTCCTCCCCGGCGTCTTCTATGTTCGAGACAAGTCCGATGCCGACGCGATGATGAAGGCGCTGGCGGATGGCGCGAAGCGGGCGGTGGTGATCGGGGGCGGCTATATCGGGCTGGAGGCGGCCGCTGTGCTGCGCAAGCTCGGCTGCGAGGTGGTGCTGGTCGAAATGCTCCCCCGCCTGCTGGCGCGGGTGGCGGGTGAAGAACTCTCGACCTTCTATGCCGAGGAACACCGCAGACAAGGGGTCGACGTGCGGCTGGAAACCGGGGTCGACGCCGTATTGGGCGAGGAAGCGGGCCGGGTGACGGGCGTGAAGCTCGACACGGGCGAGGAGGTGCCATGCGACATGGTGGTGGTCGGCATCGGCATCGTCCCTGCCGTCGCGCCGCTGATTGCGGCTGGGGCGGCGGGCTCCAACGGTGTGGATGTCGATTTCTGCTGCCGCACCACGCTTGATGATGTCTACGCCATCGGCGACTGCGCCGCCCACGCCAATCCCTTTGCCGACAATGCCGTGATCCGGCTCGAATCGGTCCAGAACGCGCATGACATGGCGAACACCGTGGCGAAGGCAATCATGGGCGAGAAGGAGCCCTATCACGCGCTGCCGTGGTTCTGGTCGAACCAGTATGATCTCAAGCTCCAGACCGCGGGGCTGAGCCTCGGCTTCGACCAGACCGTGCTGCGCGGCGATCCGGCGACGCGCAAGTTTACCGTGGTCTACCTGAAAGGCGGCGTGCCGATTGCCTTCGACTGCGTCGGGACGATGAAGGACTACGTGCAGGCGCGAAAGCTGCTCGAAAGCGGAGTCGGCAAGATCGATTCCGCGCTGTTGGCCGATCCCGAGGTGGCGCTCAAGGATCTGATCTAAGCCGACCCAGCGCCCATGCCGCCGCTTCGGCCACCACCGGATCCGGATCGCCGGTCAGCGCCTCCACCTGCGGAACCAGCCCCGCATTGCCGCTATTGCCCGCCGCATAGAGGCAGTTTCTGACAAACCGATCCCGCCCGATGCGCTTGATCGGGGAACCGCTGAACAGCGCCCGAAACCCCGCATCGTCCAGTGCGAGCAGCTCCGCCAGACGCGGCGCGACCAGTTCGGCGCGGGGGAGGAATTCCTTGATCGCCTGCGCTTCAGAGGCGAACTTGTTCCACGGACACACGGCAAGACAATCGTCGCAGCCATAGATGCGGTTGCCCAGCGCCTCCCGGAATTCCTCAGGCACTGGCCCCTTGTGCTCGATGGTGAGGTAAGAAATGCAGCGCCGCGCATCAAGCCGGTAGGGCGCGGGGAAGGCGTCGGTCGGGCAGGCGTCCAGACAGGCGCGGCAACTCCCGCACTGGTCGCGGTGCGGCTCGGCCGGTGCCAGTTCCAGCGTCGTGTAGATCGCCCCGAGAAACAGCCAGCTGCCATGGGTGGGGCTGACGAGATTGGTGTGCTTGCCCTGCCAGCCGATCCCGGCGGCCTCGCCCAGCGGCTTTTCCATCACCGGCGCGGTGTCGACGAACACCTTCACCTCAGCCCCCGGCACCGTCTCCACCAGCCAGCGAGCGAGCGCCTTCAGACGCTTCTTCACGACATCGTGATAGTCTTTCCCCTGCGCGTAAACCGAGATGCGAGCGTGAGTGTCGGAGCCCTCCAGCGCCAAGGGATCATGCGCCGGAGCGTAGCTCATGCCCAATGCGATGACGCTGCGCGCCTCAGGCCACAGGCCTTGGGGCGAACGGCGGTGGTCGAGACGCGTCGCCATCCACTCCATGGTGGCGTGATGTCCCTCGCCCAGCCATTCTTCCAATCGGGCGGAGCGCAGCGGATCCTCGCCTGCGCGGGCAAACCCGCAGGCGGCAAAGCCCAGCGCCTGCGCCTGTTCGGCGATCCGCTCGGCAAGCGTTGCGGGTGCGTTAACCATGTCTGGAGAGGCTCCCGTTTAATCCTGATGGCTAACCGCCTATGCCATGGATATGGCGGTAAGCGATCACACAATGTCGGGCAATCGTGCGCCCAATCCCTTCAGCAAGGACGGCTCCATCGCCGTTCCCGCCGATGCGCGCCCTCTTGCCATCGAGGCACGCGGGCTGGTCAAGAGCTTTGACGGCACGCGCGCCGTCGACGGCGTGGACATTTCGGTGCCCGAAGGCGCGATCTACGGGATCCTCGGCCCCAATGGCGCGGGCAAGACCACGACCTTGCGGATGCTGCTCGGCATCATCGACCCGGACGAGGGCGTGCGCCGCGTGTTCGGGCATGACCGCCCGCACGATATCGGCCGGTTGATCGGCTATCTGCCCGAAGAGCGCGGGCTCTACCCGGCGATGAAGTGCATCGAGGCGATCGCCTTCATGGGGGCCTTGCGCGGATTGCCGCTGAAAGAGGGGCGCAAGCGCGCGGTCGAACTGCTCGAACGCCACGGGCTCGGCCATGCCGCCGACCGCCAGATCCGCCAGCTGTCCAAGGGCATGGCCCAGACCGTCCAGCTGCTCGGCACGCTGGTGCATCGCCCGCGGTTGGTGGTGCTGGACGAGCCGTTCTCGGGTCTCGACGCGATCAATCAAGGCAAGCTGGAACTGATGATCCGGGCGCTGGCCGACGACGGGGTGACGGTGATCTTCTCGACCCACGTCATTCACCATGCCGAACGCCTGTGCGAAGGCGTGGCGATCATCGCCGGGGGCAAGGTTCCTTACGCCGGGTCGGTCGAGGCGGCGCGTGACCGCATTCCCGCACAGGTCCGGCTGGAGACACGGGCGCGGGAAGGGGCGTGGCTGTCCTTCCTCCCGCCCGAGACTCGCCGCAATGGCGACTTTTTCCACTTTCCCCTGCCCGAAAGCGGGATCGAACCTCTCTTGAAGGGCCTGATCGAAGGCGAGGCGGGGATCCTGTCTCTCTCGATCGAGCGCGCCGGCCTCCACGATGCCTTCGTCGCCATCGCGGGCGAGGCTGCCGCGCGCGCACTTGAGGCCGATAACGAGGAGAGCCGCGCATGAGCGAACACCTGCGTTCGCGCCTTTCGGCATTCGAGGCCGCCTGGGTAATTGCCCGGCGCGATTTCGTCGCGGTGCTGTTCAGCCGCGCCTTTCTGTTCTTTCTGCTCGGCCCGCTGTTTCCGGTGATCGTCGGCGGCCTCGCCGGCAGCATTGGCGGCGAGGTGCAGCGCGACGCGGTGAGCATTGAAGTCGGCCTTGCGCTGTCGCCGCAGGACAACGCCGCGATGATCGCCGCGGGCGAACGGCTCGCACCGCAACTGGGCTATGCCTTGCCCAGATTGCGGGCCGTGCCCGAAGCGGAGGGCAATCCCGCATTCGACCCGCGCGCCTTCATGGAAGCACGGCGCGGAAATTACGCCGCGATCATGGCTGGGACGCTGACCGCTCCGGTGCTGGTCGGCACCGAAGGGCAGGTGGCCCGCTGGCAAGGTCCGATCGGGCTGATCGCTGGCAGCGCGACCAGCGCAGCGCCCGCTACCTTCCCGCCGGTCACCACCGAAGTGGTTGCCACCAGCGCCGCTTCCGAACGCTCGACCCGGATCCAGACTGCGCAGATCGCACAGATGCTGCTGTTCCTCTTGACGATGCTGCTGGCCGGCATGGTGCTGTCCAACCTCGTTGAGGAAAAGGGCAACAAGATCATCGAAATTCTCGCCGCCGCCATCCCGATGGACGCGGTGTTCATGGGCAAGCTGTTCGCGATGCTGGCGGTGTCCTTCGTCGGTATTGCAGTATGGGGGCTGGCTGCCTTCGGCCTGTGGACGGCGGGCGGTGATGCGATCACGCAGGTGACCGGCTTCGATCTTGCCAACCTGCCCGCTCCTGCCGTCGGCTGGCCGCTGTTCGTGGCGCTGGGGGTGATCTATTTCGCCATGGCCTACCTGCTGCTCGGCGCGCTGTTCCTGACGATTGGTTCGATGGCGACTTCGGTGCGCGAAGTGCAGACCCTGTCGATGCCGGTCACCATGCTGCAGCTGATGGTGTTCTTTCTGGCCGCCTACACGATCAAGCAGCCCGGATCGACGCTGGAACTGGCCGCGGTCGCCTTTCCGCTGTCATCGCCTTTCGCGATGCTGGCACGCGCTGCGATGGAGCCGGAGCTGTGGACCCATGCGGTGGCGCTGGCCTGGCAGGCAGTGGCGGTGCTCGCGCTGGTCAAGGGCGGGTCGCTGCTGTTCCGCAAGCGGGTCATGAAGTCGGGCGGCGCGGGGCGTGACAAGACCCGCAAGGGCGCACGCCTCACGGCCTGATCGGTTCCGATTCGCAACCAATATTGACATTGCTGTAAGTTACGTCAGACTTGCGACTCGTACAAAGCAGCCCGCGAGAGAGGCTGCCTGACGGGAGAGAACCATGGCCACCATCGCCCCGCCGACCCCGGTGCAACGCCCGCAAGTGCGCCGCGAGCCGACATCCTACGAAGCGCTCAAGGCGCATTTCGAAACCCACCCGGAAGAACGCCCGCGTCACACTCACCCGTGGGACGTCAGCCGTTCGGACATCTATTTCGAGGACAAGTGGCAGCCGGTCTTCGCCGAGATGCGCAAGGCAGGCCAGCTCCACTGGATCCCGGAAAGCCCCTTCGGCCCGTACTGGGCGGTGGTCGGCCACAAGGCGATCCAGCATATCGAGGCTTTGCCAGAAACCTTCTCGTCGAGCTGGGAACATGGCGGGATCACGATCTTGAACCGCCTCACCGAAGAGGAGGCTGCTGCGGCCGGGATCGACGCGCCGCGCGAACTGCCGATGTTCATCGCGATGGATCGCCCGCAGCACACCGGCCAGCGCCGCACCGTCGCGCCCAAGTTCACGCCCACCGCGATTGCCGACATGGAGGCGGAAATCCGCCAGCGCACCGGTGAGCTGCTCGATTCGCTCCCGCGCGGGGAAGTGTTCGACTGGGTCGATACCGTCTCGATCGAGCTGACCACGGGCATGCTCGCGATCCTGTTCGGCTTCCCCTGGGAAGACCGCCGCTTGCTGACCTTCTGGTCGGACTGGTCGGGCGATACCGAGCTTGCCACGGTGCGCGAGCTCGATGAGCTGCGCTGGAGCATCCTCCAGGAAATGGCGGCCTATTTCCAGTCGCTCTGGGTCGAGCGCACCATGGACAAGGAACCGGGCAACGACCTCATCTCGATGATGATTCACTCGCCCGCGATGAACCAGATGCGGCCCGAGGAATTCATGGGTAATCTGGTGCTGCTGATCGTCGGCGGAAACGACACCACCCGCAACACCATGAGCGGGATCATCCACGCGCTCGACAAGTTCCCCGACCAGCGCAAGCTCTACGAGGAAAACCCCGAACTGATCCCCAATGCGGTGCAGGAAATCCTGCGCATGCAGGTGCCGCTCGCGCATATGCGCCGCACCTGTACCGAGGATACCGAAGTGTTCGGGCAGACCATCAAGAAGGGCGACAAGGTGGTGCTGTGGTACATCAGCGCCAACCGTGACGAGGAAGTGTTCGACAACCCCGACAAGCTCGACATCACCCGCGAGAACGCCCGGCGGCACCTGGCCTTCGGCTATGGCATCCACCGCTGCGTCGGCGCGCGGCTGGCGGAACTGCAATTGCGCGTGCTGCTGGAAGAGATGCACAAGCGCCGGATGCGGGTGCATGTCGCGGGCGATGTCGAGCGGGTGCGGGCCAATTTCGTCCACGGCTTCCGCAAGCTTGAAGTCGAGGTGACGACCTTCTGAGCCTACAAGGGGTGAAACCCGGGCGGGGTCTCGCGCGTATTGTCATGGCATGACGACGGAGAAACGCCCGATGCCCCTGCCCCAGCTTGACCGCCGCCGCCTGATAGCGGCCTGTGCGGCGCTGCCCTTCGTTGCGGCCTGCGGTGAAACACCCGCCGAGGCCAAGTCATGGCCCAAGGGCAAGACCGAGGCCGAATGGCGCCGGATCCTCACCAAAGAGCAGTATTACATCCTGCGCGAAGCAGGAACGGAACGCGCCTTTACCCATCCGCTCAACACGGAAAAGCGCAAAGGCACCTTTGTGTGCGCGGGCTGCGGCAATGCGCTCTATGCCTCGGCGCACAAGTATGACAGCGGCACCGGCTGGCCGAGCTTCTGGCAGGCGATCGACAAGGGGGCGGTCGGCACCAGCACCGATTACAAGATCGGCTATCCGCGCACCGAGGTGCATTGCGCCGATTGCGGCGGGCATCTGGGGCATATTTTCGGAGACGGCCCCAAGCCCACCGGCAAGCGGCACTGCATCAACGGCCTGGCGCTGAAATTCGTGCCTGCCTAAGCCCCTTCGCTCAGCAGTGCAGGGGCCTGGAGCAGCGCGGCAAGGCGCGCGAATTCCCCCAGTGTGAAGGTGTCGTCGAACACGACGCCATATTGATCGTCGCGCCGCCAGCGCACCTTGGCGCGCACTTCGCGTGGCTTGCCGTTCAAGCCGGGAAGCGCGATGCGCACGGTCTGGTCAATCGCCAGCAGCGTATCGCAGGTAATCCGCGCGCCCTGCTGCGACAGGTTCTCCACCACTGCCTCGAAACCGCCGGCCAGCGTCGCGACCTGCACCGGAAAGCACAGTGCCAGCCGCAGTCCGCGCTTGGGGTAATCGCCGGATTCATTGACGAGTTTCGCAACCTCGACCGGCTGATCGAAGGTGAAACCCGCCTCGTTGTTGCGGTCCCACACGCGGGCGATCTCGTAGACTGCGCCCGCGGGCATGTGCAGCGCGAAATTCTTGCAGCCGGGCAGGGCGTGGAACAGCCGCACGCTGACCCCGGTTTCCGATACGTCGCGGATGACGCAGACGAATTCTCCCTGCGCCGAAACCAGCTTGGCCGCGCGGATCAGCAGGGTAAAGCGCGGCGCCGCGCGCAGTTCCTCGCCCGCGCCTTGTGCAAGCGGCTCAAGCTTTGCCGTGCTGGTCGCCTTGTCCATGCCGTGTTGTCCCAACCCGTCAGCCCCTGATCCTGGCACTGGCGGGACGCGCCACTTGAACGCTGTTATCCCATGATCGAACCCGTGGCCTAACCGGCAATGGGTTAAGGCAGAGATAACGGGGGCTTGGCGCTTTTTCGGATGAGATCAGTGGTGCGGGCGGCGGGACTCGAACCCGCACGATCAAGGATCAGGGGATTTTAAGTCCCCGGCGTCTACCATTCCGCCACGCCCGCATCCGGCGTTCGCCTTGGCACAGAACAGCGCCCGATGGCCAGAGCCAGGGTGCGCGAACGGGCGGGTTGCTGCCCGTCACGGTTGCAAGGTCAGATTGTATACGAGATGCGGCAAAGCGCATTCGCCCGCACGCCCGGTGCGGCAGGCGAGAGTGGCGGTGCGGCGGAGCAGCAGCAAGGCGCCCCGCCGCCCCAGCCCTTACTTGTTCAGACGTTCACGGATTTCCTTGCCGGCCTTGAAATAGGGGACGCGCTTTTCCGGCACGTCCACCGTTTCGCCGGTGCGCGGGTTGCGGCCGCTGCGGGCCTCGCGCTCACGGGTTGAAAACGCCCCGAAACCACGCAGTTCGACCCGGCCCCCCTCGGCCAGACGCTGTGCGATTTCATCGAAAAAAATGTCCACGACCTGCTCGACTTCATCAGCGCGCAGTTCGGGATTGTCCTTCTGCAGTTCCTGCAGCAATTCGGATCTGATCATGGCGATCTCCCGGCGCCCATGGCTGATCACGCCCCATGATACGCCGCCAATGCGGGTTGCCCCGTCGTTTCCTGTCTTCGCCTCCGACCCGTGAGGCGCCCCCATTAATCGCAGTAGAGGATTGTATGCAATCCCGAACGTGCGACAGCATGCACACTGTCATAACGCGAGAAATTGCGCAACCTTCACAAATGTCAGTTAAGCCACCTATCAGCGCGCGAGCGTCAGCTCCGCCGGATCAAGGCCGAGCCGCCGCATCCGCGCGCGGATTTCGGGCCATTCCTGCCGCAGAAAGGCTTCCCGCTCGGCAGCGCGCAGGCGCTCGGCGGCGCCGCGTACGACATACATGCCCACGCCGCGCTGCACTTCGACCAGACCATCGTTCTGGAACTGCTGATAGGCCTTCGCCACGGTGAGCGGGTTCGCCCCCTGCTCCGCCGCCAGCGCCCGCACCGAAGGCAGCATCGCCCCTTCCGGATAGACCCCGTCAATGATCGCGGCGGCGATCTGGTCGCGCAGCTTGAGATAGACGGGGCGGTTGGAGTTGGTGCTCATCAGGTGCATCAGTGCCATAATACAGCCATGCGGTCAATTTGTTTGCGTGCCCGCCTACGCGGGCACATCCTCGGCGAGTCTCCGTCGCTGCGCGCCGGATCGCCTGCGGGCGCGCGGTCGCGCTTGCGGCCCGTCCGTTGGCGGGCCGGTGTTATGCGCCAACACTCTAGCGTAAACGGCATTCCGTTACGCGCCTACGCAACAAAAGCTTCACACGGGCGCAAGAGGCGCTAGGGTGCGCTCCCATTGCGGTGGTGTGGTGAGGCACCTCCCCCAAACCATTCGATGGGGATCGAATTCATGATGGATATTTCGCTGTGGGGTTACGGTGAGTGGGCCGCGACCGTGGCCACTCTCGTGCTCGGCGCCTTTCTGATCGGGGGCGCATGGGCCGTCACCCGTCCGGGCGAGGAGGTTCTGGGACACCCCAAGGGCCTCTACATGCTGTTCTTCGCCGAGATGTGGGAGCGTTTTTCCTACTACGGGATGCGCGCGCTGCTGACGCTCTATCTCGTCAAGCACTGGCTCTATTCCGACGGCAGCGCCAACCTGATCTACGGTGCCTATACCTCGCTGGTCTACGTGACCCCGGTGCTGGGCGGATGGCTCGCTGACCGCTATCTCGGGCAGCGCAAGGCGGTGGTGTTCGGCGCTGTGCTGCTGACGCTGGGCCATTTCTTCATGGCTTTCGAGGGCGACGGATCGGGTTACGGCAACGACCCCACGCTCAACGTCTTCTGGCTGGCACTGGCGCTGATCATCGTCGGCTCGGGCTTCCTGAAGGCGAACATCTCCGTGCTGGTCGGGCAGCTCTACAGCCGCACCGACATCCGCCGCGACAGTGCCTACACGATCTTCTACATGGGGATTAACCTTGGCGCGACCTGCGGCGTGTTGATCGCCGCCTTCCTGGGCGAAACGGTCAGCTGGGCGCTGGGCTTCGGTCTTGCCGGTGTCGGCATGTTGCTGGGTCTGGTCGTGTTCGTGGCGGGCAAGTCGCTGCTGCGCGGCAACGGGGAATCGCCGGTGCCTGCCAAGCTCAAGGAAAAGGTTGCCGGGATCAATCTCGAATGGCTGCTCTATGCGGTTGGTTTTGCCGGCGTTGCGGTGATCTGGGTGCTGATCCAGTTTCAGGAAACGGTCGGCTGGATTCTGCTCGCATCGGGCGCTGCCCTGCTGGTCTATGTGCTGATCGAAGCCTTCAAACTCGACAATGACGCGCGTGACCGGGTATTCGCGATGATCTTTCTGATCCTGCTGATGCCGCTGTTCTGGGGTCTGTTCGAACAGGCGGGCGGGTCATTGAACCTGTTTACCGATCGCCATGTCGATCGCGGCAGCGTGCCGACGACCTTCTTCCAGTCCATCAACTCGATCTACATCATCCTGCTCGGCCCGGTCTTCGTCGGGCTATGGCAGTTCCTCGCCCGGCGCGGGATCGAGCCTTCGACCCCGGCCAAGATGGGCCTCGGGATCGTGCAGATGGGCCTCGCTTTCGTTGTGATGGTGTGGGGGGCTGAAACCTTCAACGTCACCAATGCGGCGGGCGAAAACCTGATGCCGGTGCTGTTCCTGTTCATCTTCTACCTGCTGGCCACCACCGGCGAGCTGTGCCTGTCGCCGGTCGGCCTGTCGGCGATCAACCGCCTGTCGGCGCGCCACATGGCAAGCCTCATGATGGCGGCGTTCTTCTTCGGCACCGCGGGCGGCAATTTCGTCGCCGGCTTCATGGGCTCGCTGATGGGCGAGGGCGAAGGCGGCAACATGACCCGCGAGGGCGCGCTGGAGGCCTATTGGACCATGGGTCTGGTGGCGACCGGCATCGGCATCGTGATCGTGCTGGTCAGTCCGCTGATCAAGAAGCTGATGCACCTCGACACCCTGCGCGACGACAATCTCGCGGGCGATGCCGAACTGGGCGAGGCACAGGCGGCGGGCATTCATCCCGCTGCTCGTCCGGCCGAGTGATCAGCCTGACACGCTAATCGACAAGCGACATGGACACTCTCCCGTTTTCCCGTCACACCATGTGACCGGGAAACGGGAAGGGGCTATAATGTCGTCACATCATCCGCTGCGAGCGCGCATGAGCGCGCTTGTCACGTTCGCCAGCGCATTGGCCATGGTCGCCAGCGCCTCCGGGATCAATGCCCGCGAGAAAGACAGGAAGAAGGACAAGGACGAGGCCGCCCCGCCCACTCTTGTCGCCAAGAAGGAATCCGAGGGCGTCTTCCCCTCGACCTACAGGCCCTATCCCAACATCGCCACCGCGATCCGCGGCGCGACGATCTATGACGGCAAGGGCGGCAAGATCGAAAACGGCGTGGTGTTCATGTCCGGCGGGAAGATCGTTTCTGTCGGCGGGCCGGACACCGCGATCCCGGCCGACATCGCGGTGTTCGATGGCGCGGGCAAGTTCGTCACCCCCGGCATTATCGACATCCACTCGCACCTTGGCGATTACCCCTCGCCCGGGGTCGATGCGCATTCGGATGGCAACGAGGCGACCAGCCCGACCACGCCCGAAGTCTGGGCCGAACATTCGGTCTGGCCGCAAGACCCCGGCTTTGCCCGCGCGCTCGCCAATGGCGGGGTGACGGCACTGCAAATCCTGCCCGGATCGGCCAACCTGATGGGTGGACGCTCGGTCACGCTCAAGAACGTGCCGGCGCGCACCATGCAGGGCATGAAGTTCCCCGGCGCGCCCTATGGCCTCAAGATGGCCTGCGGGGAGAACCCCAAGCGTGTCTATGGCAGCCGTGGGCGGATGCCCTCGACCCGGATGGGCAACATCGCCGTCAACCGCGAAACCTGGCTGGACGCGATCGACTACGCCAACAACAAGGACGCCAAGCGCGACATCGGCAAGGAGACGCTGGTCGGCGTGCTGAAGGGCGAGATCCTCGTTCACAACCACTGCTACCGCGCCGACGAAATGGCGCTGGTGATGGATATGGCCAAGGAGATGGGTTACCGCGTCTCGACTTTCCACCATGCGGTTGAAGCCTACAAGATCGGCGACCTGCTGCGCGAAAACGGCGTGTGCAGCGCGATCTGGGCCGATTGGTATGGCTTCAAGATGGAAAGCTATGACGGCATCCTCGAAAATGCCGCCTTCCTCCAGCGCGAAGGTGCCTGCGTGGTGATCCATTCGGATGACGCGAACGACATCCAGCGATTGAATCAGGAAGCGCGCAAGGCGCAGAAGGCGGGCCTTCGCCTTGGTATCGACATCTCCGATGCGACCGCGATCCAGTGGATCACTCTCAACGCGGCCAAGGCGATGGGCATCGACCATCTCACCGGCAGCCTTGAACAGGGCAAGATGGCCGACGTGGTGCTGTGGAACGGCGACCCGCTCAGCGTCTATTCGCGGCCTGAAAAGGTCTGGATCGACGGCGCGCTGATGTTCGATGCGCTCGATCCCAAGATGCGTCCGGTGAGCGATTTCGAGCTCGGCCAGCCCGGTGAAGGAGATGTGAAATGAAGCGGTTTGCGAGCTGTGGCCTGAGCGCCCTTGCCGTTTTCACTGCCATCACCGCCCCGGCGATGGCGCAGGACGTGACCATCACCAACGCCCGGCTGGTGCTGGGCGATGGCGGTGCGCCGATCGACAATGGCACCGTGGTGGTGCGTGGGGGCAGTGTGGTCTATGCTGGCCCGGCAAGCGGCGCTCCGGCGGGCGGCACGGCGGTGGACGCCAAGGGCGCGTGGGTCACCCCCGGCCTGTTTGCCACCTTGACCACGCTGGGTCTCGCCGATGTTTCGGCGGTGGGCGAAAGCAACGACATCACCGCTGGCGGTGCGCCTTTCAGCGCGGCGCTGGATGCGGCGACGAGCATCAACCCGACGTCGCAGCACATCCTCGTCCACAAGGCCGCCGGGATAACCCGCGCCGCGACGACGATGCGCCCTTCGGGCTCGATCTTTGCCGGGCAGGGTGCGATCATCGACCTTGATGGCGATCCGCGCCCGGTGATTCAGGCGCGCGCCTTCCAGATGATCAATCTCGGCGAAGGCGGAGCCGCCCGCGCCGGTGGCAGCCGCCCGGCGGCGCATGCGCTGCTGCGCGCTGCCTTGCGCGAGGCGCAGGCGCTGGCGGGCAAACCCGGCCTGCCAGAGACCACGGAAATCGCCAAGGGCGACGACGTGCTGCTCAGCCGGTTCGATGCCGAGGCGCTGGTGCCGGTGGTGACAGGGCGGCAGAAACTCTACGTCGAAGTGGACCGCATGGCCGATATCCGCGCCGTGCTGGCTCTGAAGCAGGAATATCCCCGCCTTGATCTGGTGCTGGTCGGCGCGACCGAAGGCTGGCTGGTGGCGCGTGACATTGCTGCGGCAGGCGTACCGGTGATTGCCAACGGGTTGACCGACCTGCCCGAGACTTTCGAGCAATTGGGCGCGACCCAGTCCAATGCCGGCCGGTTGGCCCGTGCCGGGGTGAAGGTGGCGATCAATGCTTCGACCATGCAGGATCCGCGCCGCTTGCAGCAGGTGGCGGGCAACCTTGTCGCCCTGAACCGCGTGCCGGGGGCGGCAGGGATGGAGTGGGGCAAGGCCTTCGCCGCGATCAGTTCCGTCCCCGCCGAAATCAGCGGCATGGGCGGAAAGGCCGGCGTGCTCACGCCCGGTGCGCTGGGTGACGTGGTGATTTGGGACGGTGATCCGCTCGAAGTCGGTTCCGTCCCGACCCGGGTCTGGATCGGCGGGATCAGTCAGGATCTCACCAACCACCAGACCCGCTTGCGTGATCGCTACAACGACCTTGACGAAAGCGCCCGGCCCAAGGCTTACGACTGGTAATGATGCCGAACCTCAAGCTCCTTTCCGCCGCGCTGGGCGGCGCGCTGCTGCTCGCGGCGCAACCGGCTGCAGCGCAAGACGATCATGCCCAGGACCCCGCCTGGCATACGCAGCAGCAGCTCTATCTGCTGGGCCTGACCCCGGCTGATGGCTGGCACTTCATCGATGGCGGGGTGCGCTGGCGCTGGGTGAAATACCTCGCATCCGACCGCAAGCCCACTGTCGCCGATGTCGTTACGGTGCATTATGAAGGCCGCCTGATCGACGGAACGGTGTTCGACAGTTCCTATCCGCGCGGGGAGCCAGCCACCTTCCCGCTGGGGCGGCTGGTCAAGGGCTGGCAGATGGCCATCCCGCAAATGGGCGTGGGCGAGACGATCGAAATCGCGATCCCTGCCGATCTCGCCTATGGGCCGGTCGGACGCGGGCCGATCCCCGGCAATGCGACCCTGGTTTTCACAGTGGAACTGATCGCCATCGCAGAGTAGCCTCGCTCCCGCATTTGGGGGAGGGATCGACCATGGACGAAGGCATCTGGAATCTCGTTGCGGCAAATGTCGCCTTTGTCGGCAGTCACTTTGCCATGTCGCACCCGCTGCGGGCGCCGATGGTGAAGGCGCTGGGCGAGAAAGGCTTTTCGCTCGCCTATACCGCCGTCAGCTTCGCCGCGCTGGGATGGGTCTATTTCGCCTTCCTCGCTGCACCGGGATCAGACTTGCCGGGTTCGGGCGAGGCGGGCTGGATCATCGCCACTGTGCTGACATGGCCCGCAATGGTGCTGCTGGCGGGCTCTTTCGTGGGCAACCCCGCGCTGCCCACCCCGATGGCGGAACAGCAGACCCGCGCCGAGCCCAAGGGCGCGCTGCGCGTCACCCGTCACCCGATGATGTGGGGGATCGGGTTATGGGCGATATCCCACATGGCGCTGTTCTGGAGCACGCGGACAATGATCACCGCGCTCGCGATGGGCGTGCTGGCGCTGGTGGGCGCCCGG
The DNA here is from genome assembly GCF_002952215.1 of Porphyrobacter sp. HT-58-2. Classification (NCBI taxonomy): domain Bacteria; kingdom Pseudomonadati; phylum Pseudomonadota; class Alphaproteobacteria; order Sphingomonadales; family Erythrobacteraceae; genus Porphyrobacter; species Porphyrobacter sp. HT-58-2. The sequence goes on from NZ_CP022600.1 coordinate 561,329, forward strand.
CTTCAGGACGCCAAGAAGGAAGCGCTGATGGGCGCGGCCTGGGCCGAGTGGGAGCGCAAGACGAGCTACTGGCCGCGCTGGGGCCAGCTTTTCCGCGTCGGCGCGGTACCGCTGATTGCCGGGACCGTGCTGTGGCTGGCGGGAAGCTGGATGCACCTGTGGCGTGCGGACATCCCGGCAGGGGTGTTCCGCTGGCTGGGTTGACTACTCGCCCCTGAATACCGCCGCGCGCTTTTCGATCAGCGCGGCAACCCCCTCGGCATGGTCGGCGGTGGTGTGCATCATCGCCTGCGTATTTGCTGCCATTTCCAGCGCGGTGTCGTAGCTCACCTGTTGTCCCTGCCGCAGCAGGTTCTTGGTGTGGCGCAGCGCGTGGGGCGGGAGCAGGGCGATCTTCGCCGCCAGCGCGCGGGCTTCGTCCATCAGCGCCTCAGGGGCGACCACGCGGCTGGCCAGACCCCACTCCTTCGCGGTCGCGGCGTCGATCACGTCGCCGGTGTAGAACAGTTCTGCCGCGCGGCTCATCCCGATCACGCGGGGCAGGATCCAGGTGCCGCCATCGCCGGGGATGATCCCCAATTTGAGGAAGGTCACCCCGAACTTCGCCGTTTCGCTGGCGATGCGGATATCGGCAAGGCAGGCGACATCGCAGCCCAGCCCGATCGCCGGGCCGTTGACCGCCGCGATTACCGGCACGCGCAGGCCATAAAGGGCGCGCAGCATCTGGTGGATATTGTCGCGGTAGCCGTCGGAAATCGCCGGGGTGGTGCCGCCGAAAGTGCCGGTCTTGTCGCGCATCGCCTTGATGTCGCCGCCCGCGCTGAAGGCCCGCCCCGCGCCGGTCAGAATCACCACCCGGCATTCCATGTCGCGGTTGATCGCGTTCGCCACACGCACAAACTCATCCCCGTCGCCCGGTGCGCCCAGCGGGTTCATGGTCTCCGCCCGGTCAAGCGTGAGGATCGTGACGGGGCCTTCCTTGGCGATCTGGATCAGGGACGTTTCCGGCATCGGGGCAACCTTGCACAATTGCGACAATCAGTTCAGCCTGCGTATAGGCGGGCGGTATCAAGGGCAAGGTCACTGGCCTTGCGCCCCTTGCTATTGATAGGGTGAAGCGGAGAACCCGATTGCCGAGTCTTGCCCTGTTCGCCACCTCTCAACCAATGCTGAGTGCGGCGCTGGCGGCAACCGCGCCGCTGGTGCCTGTGCCGCAGGATGCAGGCATGGCCACGGTCGTGCCGATCGTGTGGAGCCTCGCTGCACAGGACAGCTCCCCGCCCGAAGGCGCACCGCTGCCTCAAGCCGATGCGCCCGACGAGGAAGTTACCGAAATCCTCGTCGAAGGTGCCTATGGCCCGCCCAAGGGCGATCCGGTCGAACAGTTCAACGCCGAAAGCTATCGCCTGACCCAGGCGGTCGATTCCGCATTGGTCGAGCCGGTCGCCTATGCCTATCGCGACGGTCTGCCCGAACCGATCCGCGATGGCCTGGGCAATGTCGTGCGCAATCTGGGCGAGCCGAGCAATGCCCTGAATTTCCTGTTGCAGGGCAAGGTCGGCAAGGCGTTCGAGACGCTGGGGCGGCTGGCGGTCAATTCGACGCTGGGGCTGGGCGGACTGTTCGATGTCGCGGGCAAATCGCGCATGAACCTGCCCTATCGCCGCAACGGCTTCGCCAACACTTTGGGCTATTACGGGGTCGGGCCGGGGGCCTATCTCTACCTGCCGGTGACCGGCGCGACGAGCGTGCGCGATCTGGCGGGCAGCACGCTCGATCAGGCGCTGCTGCCCTTCGTGGTCGGCAAACCCTTCAACCGCCCGGCCTATGCCGCGACCTATTTCGTGGTCAACGGCCTCGACCAGCGGCTGGAATTCGATGAGGAACTGGCCGCCATCGAAGCCTCGGATGATCCTTACGGGCTGCGCCGCGACACCTATCTCGAACGACGGCGGCGCGAGATTGCGGCGCTGAAGGGCGAGGTGCTGCCGGAGGACGAAGACGAGGATAGCGCGCTCGAGGAACTGGAAGCGCTGAAGAAGGCCGCTGCTGCGGCTGCGGCGCCTGCCGATGGCGCGACAATGGAACTGCCCGCCAATCCCGAGGCGTTGCTGATCACCCGCCCGCGTTAGAGCGAGCCAGATCGCACCAGCGCGCGAAGTTGCGCACCGTCAGCGGCCAGTCATGAGGCCATTCGGGCAGATCGTTCTCCGGAATGCCCAGCTGATCGGCCCAATCGCTGATCCAGTCCATCTCGATGTCGCCATCGTCGATATACAGATCGTGTTGCAGGTGATCGTCGGGGTGCGGCGTGAGGCGAGGTTCGACGTAGAACAACGCCTGCGCCCAGACGAAGCGGGCCGCCTCGGGCGAGCAATCCTGTGCCATCATCGCGAGGAATTCCGCCTCCGTCGGGTTGGGGCGGCGCGCGGCGACCCGGGCATGGGCCTTGCGAATGCTCAGGCCCGCCATGCCGAACACGATAGCCACGAAGGCGATGACAAACCCTGTCTTCGCGACCCATTCAGGAAGGCCGAGGATTTCGCCCAAAGGCGCGCGCCTCCTACGCCCGCACTTCCTCGCCCGTTTCGATCCCGGCAGAGTTGTGCTTGAGCGCCTTGAGCACGGTATCGACGATCTGCGGCGCGTTCAGCCCGGCCTCGTCATACTGCTTCATCGGATCGTCATGATCGATGAAGGTATCGGGCAGGCGCAGGGTGCGAACCTTCAGCCCGTTGTCGGTCAGGCCCTCGTCGCTCGCGAAGGTCAGCACATGCGCGCCGAGGCCCCCGATGGCGCCTTCCTCCACCGTCACGATCACTTCATGGGTGCGCATCAGCTTGGCGATCAGGTCTGCGTCCAGCGGCTTGGCAAAGCGCAGGTCGGCGACGGTGGTGGATAGCCCCTTGGCCTCCAGCGTGTCGGCGGCCTTCAGCGCCTCGGCCAGACGCGCGCCCAGCGACAGGATCGCCACCTTGCTGCCTTCGCGCACCAGGCGGCCCTTGCCGATTTCGAGCTTTACCGGAACTTCGGGCAGGGGAACGCCGGTGCCGTTGCCGCGCGGGTAGCGGAAGGCGATCGGGCCTTCGTCATACTCGGCGGCGGTATAGGTCATGTGGACCAGCTCGGCCTCATCGGCGGCGGCCATGACGACCATGTTCGGCAGGGTGGCGAGATAGGTGATGTCGAAGCTGCCCGCATGGGTCGCCCCGTCCGCCCCCACCAGCCCCGCGCGGTCGATCGCGAAGCGCACCGGCAGGTTCTGGATGCACACGTCATGCACCACCTGATCGTAAGCGCGCTGGAGGAAGGTGGAGTAAATCGCCGCGAAGGGCCGCATGCCTTCCGCCGCCAGACCCGCCGCGAAGGTCACGGCGTGCTGTTCGGCAATGCCGACGTCGAAGGTGCGGGTGGGGTGCGCCTTGGCGAACTTGTCCACCCCGGTGCCGCTCGGCATGGCGGCGGTGATTGCACAAATCTTGTCGTCAGTTTCGGCAAGCTTCGCCAGCGTCAGGCCGAACACGTCCTGATAGGCGGGTGCGCTGGGCGCGCTCTTGGCCTTTTCGCCGGTGACGACGTTGAACTTGGGCACGCCGTGATACTTGTCGGCGCTGTTTTCAGCCGGGGCATAGCCCTTGCCCTTTTCGGTCACGACATGGATCAGCACCGGGCCTTCGGAGGTGTCACGCACGTTCTCCAGCACGGGCAGCAGGTGATCGAGGTTATGCCCGTCAATCGGGCCGACATAGTAGAAGCCGAGTTCCTCGAACAAAGTCCCGCCGGTCACCATGCCGCGGGTGAATTCCTCGGCCTTGCCGACCGCATCGTGCAACCGTCGGCTCATCTTCTGGATCGCGCGGCTCGCGAGGCTGCGGATGCCAAGATATTCGGAGGACGACACCATCCGCGCGAGATAGGCGGACAGGCCTCCCACCGGCGGCGCAATCGACATGTCGTTGTCGTTGAGGATCACGATCAGCCGGTTGCCCGCCTGGGCTGCGTTGTTCATCGCTTCGTAGGCCATGCCGGCGCTCATCGAACCATCGCCGATCACGGCAATGCCCCGACCCGGTTCGCCCTTCAGCTTGTTGGCGATGGCAAAGCCGAGCGCCGCGCTGATCGAGGTGGAGGAATGCGCCGCGCCGAAGGGATCGTATTCACTCTCCGAACGCTTGGTGAAACCGGAGAGGCCCCCGCCCTGCCGCAGGGTGCGGATCCGGTCACGGCGGCCGGTGATGATCTTGTGCGGATAGCACTGATGCCCGACGTCCCACACCAGCTTGTCGTCAGGCGTGTTGAACACATAGTGGATCGCGACCGTCAGCTCGACCACGCCGAGCCCCGATCCCAGATGCCCGCCCGACGTGCTGACCGCGTCGATCATCTCGGCGCGCAGTTCATCGGCGAGCTGGCGGAGCTGTTCCGGCTTGAGGCGGCGAAGATCGTCGGGTGTGTTGACGAGATCAAGCAGCGGGGTCTTCGGGGGCGTGTGAGGCGATTGATTCATAACCCCCAGCCTTACACATGGAAATCAGGCCTGTCGATTGAAGGCTTGCGCCAGATCAAACGCGGTGTTCTTGGTTGCGTGCTCGCCTTGCGCGGGCACATCCTCGGTGCTGTTCCCTCCGCTACGCTACGGGGCACCTGCGGCTCGCGCGCGTGCGCTCGCGGCCCGTCCTGAGGCGGGCCGGGGAAATCTATGCACACCCCTTGCACAGCCCGCGGATCTCCAGCACCGGGCGTTCGGCCTTGAACTGGCGCGATGTGGCGATGGCCCGCACAGCGCGGCTCACGGTCTCGTCATCGACATGGGCGGCCTCACCGCATTCGTCGCACACCAGGAAGATGCAGTCATGCGCGCAGCCCGGATGGGTGTTGGCGAGATAGGCATTGGCGCTTTCGACCCGCATCGCGAGGTTGTTGGTCACGAACAGATCAAGGATGCGATAGACCGAATTGGGCGCCACCCGCTTGCCGCGCGCGGCCGAAAGATTGTCGGCGATGTCATAGGCCGAGACCGGGCGTTCGTGCCGCGCGAGTTCGGCGAACACCGCCTCACGCATTGAAGTCCACTGCTCCCCGCCGGACACCAGCGCCCGCGCCGCCTCCGCGATCAGATCCGCGCCGTGATGTTCGTGATGGGTGTGAGCGTGCGGTGCCATATCTGCCAATATAATCAGGCAAGCGGACAAGCGCCAGTGGCAGGAGTGGTCGGACGGCTACCTATCATCCTTCAGGAAGCTTGCCCGGTAATGCTGCGGGAACATCGCCTTCAATGCCGCCACCTTGGGCGCGTCCCAGCGCAGGATATAGCCGTGACGCGGGTTCTTCAGCATGAAATCCTGATGATAGGTTTCCGCCGGATAGAACGCCTTGTAGGGCTCGATCGCGGTGACGATCGGCTTCGACCACAGCCCCGATTTGCCGAGCTGGGCGATATAGGCCTTGGCGACCGCGGCCTGTTCGGCGTTGGTCGGCACGATGGCGCTGCGATAATGCGCGCCCACATCGGGGCCTTGGCGGTTCTTCAGTGTCGGATCGGCGACTACGGCGAAGAAGATCCGCAGCAACTGGTCGTAACGCACCACCGCGGGATCATAGGTGATGCGCACCGCCTCGGCGTGATCGGTGACGCCGGTGACAACGATATCGTATTTCGCGCTCGCCGCGTTGCCGCCGTGAAAGCCCGAAACGGCGCTGGTCACGCCCTTGACGTGGCTGAACACGCCCTCGACGCCCCAGAAACAGCCCCCTGCAAAAACGGCGGTCTTGAGACCTTTGGGCTCTTTGGCGATGCGGGTGGCGGCGGGGGTGGCAACTGCCTCTTCAGCCGCCACCGCCGGATCGGAGCAGGCGCTCAAAGCGAGCGAGCTGGCAAGGATCAGCGCGGCGAGGCGCTTCACCGGGCGCGCTCCGCCGGGGGAATCACGAAGTCAGCGGTCGGCTGGAGTGTCTCGGGCATGGTCGCCGCTTGCGCGGGAGATGACAGCGCCTCGTCCCAGGTGCGGGCATTGGCCCCGGCAACCAGCAGTGCGCCGAGCGCGAAGCCGATCGAGAAGTTGCGGACAAGGTCGGGCGAGAAGAGGCGCATCGGTGGTGCTCGTGATTCGTGTCGTTGTCTGTCCCGCCGTCCATGCCGCACGCGAAGTTGCGAGTGGATGAACGCGGGCATCAGGCCATGTTTCGGTTTGCGTTCACCCGAAGTTACGCGCCGCAGGGCAAATGGTTGCAGACAGCGCAGTACAAAGGGCCCTTCCATCCGGCCCAAACGGCCCAAACGGCCCAAAGGGCCGCAAGGCCGACCGGCCGCCCGCAGCTGCTCGCGCGAAGCGCGAAACGCAGCGAGGAGGAGGGCGCGGAGGCGCCCTCCCACACGTCAGTGCCTGAAATGCCGCATTCCGGTGAACACCATCGCCAGACCGGCCTCGTCGGCCGCGGCGATCACCTCGTCGTCGCGGATCGAGCCGCCCGGCTGGATCACCGCAGTCGCACCCGCCTCGGCCGCGGAGATCAGCCCGTCGGCGAAGGGGAAGAACGCGTCCGAGGCGACCGCGCTGCCTTGGGTGCGGGGGGCAGCCCAGCCATAGGTCTCGGCGGCTTCCTTGGCCTTGATTGCGGCAATGCGGGCGGAGTCGCGGCGGTTCATCTGGCCCGCGCCGATTCCCGCGGTCGCGCCGTCCTTGGCGTAAACAATCGCGTTGGATTTCACATGACGGGCGACCGTCCAGGCGAACAGGCAGTCCTTCATTTCCTGCTCCGTGGGTGCGCGTTTCGTCACCACCTTGAGATCATCCGCCGAAATCGCGCCATTGTCGCGCGACTGGATCAGCACGCCCCCGGCGATGGTCTTCATCGCCAGCCCGCCGCGACGTGGGTTCGGCAGCGCGCCGCATTCGAGCAGGCGCAGGTTCTTCTTCTTCGCGAAGATCTCCTTCGCCTCGGCAGAGACCGAGGGAGCGATCACCACCTCGGTGAAGATTGCCGAAATCGCCTCGGCGGTGGCGGCATCCAGCTCTGTATTGACCGCGACGATCCCGCCGAAGGCCGATACGGAATCGCACGCCAGCGCCGCTTCCCATGCCGCCAGCAACGAGCCGCCCTGTGCCACGCCGCAAGGATTGGCGTGCTTGACGATCACCACGGCAGGCTCCTGCCCGGCAAATTCCGCTGCGAGTTCCAGCGCCGCATCGGCATCGTTGAGGTTGTTGTAGCTGAGCTCCTTGCCCTGCAACTGCGCCGCCTGCGGAACCCCCGCCGTGCCTGCCACCTGCGGGACATAGATCGCCGCCGACTGGTGCGGGTTCTCGCCATAGCGCAGCGTGTCGGCACGCTTCAGGGCGATGGGCAGCGTGTCGGGGAAGGGGGTCGTCTCGCCTGCCGGATCGGCGAAGGCGAACCAACTGGCGATGGCCGAATCATAGGCGGCGGTGCGGGCATAGGCCTTGCCCGCCATGCGGGTGCGGAAGGCCTGCGTGGTCGCGCCGCCGTTCGCATCCATTTCCGCGATCAGTGTGGCATAGTCGGCCGGATCTGTGAGGATCGTCACAAAGCCGTGGTTCTTTGCCGCCGAACGCACCATCGACGGCCCGCCGATGTCGATATTCTCGATGATCTCCGCGCGGCTCGCGCCTTTGGCCACGGTCGCCTCGAAGGGATAGAGGTTGACCACCACCAGATCGATCGCACCGATCCCGTGGGCCTGCATAGCGGCGACGTGTTCGGCGTTGTCACGCAGGGCCAGCAGCCCGCCATGCACGGTGGGGTGGAGAGTCTTGACCCGCCCGTCCATCATTTCGGGAAAGCCGGTAAGGTCGGATACGTCCTTCACCGACAGCCCCGCATCGCGCAGGGCCTTGGCGGTGCCGCCGGTGCTGACCAGTTCCACGCCACGCTCCGCCAGAGCGCGCCCCAGATCGGCCAAACCGCTCTTGTCGGACACTGACAGCAGCGCCCGCTTGATCACACTGTCGCTCATTTCTGGACTCTACCCTGTTTTCCTTAGGCGCCAGGAGAATTGTCCCCCGCTGCGCAATGCCAGTCCCTCGATCACCAGCTGTTCCGTGGCGTGGGGGCGGCCATCGCCGTCGACCCACAGGCTGTCCTCGGCGTGCAAGGTGACCTCGTCGGCGCCCGCCCTATCCCCGCCGAGCCGGAATTGCCAGAGCCGACCGTCGGGCAGCAGCAGGCTGGCGCCGCGCCTGTCGGACGAAAGCTGCACCTCCACCCCGCGCCCGAGGTGAAAGCGCAGGGCAAAGCCGATCTTGCCGCGCTTGCCGCTCTTGCCGACGGGGACAAGGATATCCTCTCCCGCCAGTTCGGTGCCGTCGCCCGACAAGGTCAGGATCCGCTGGTGGGTAAGGCCGAAGCGGCTGGCATAGCCATCATGCGCGGCCTCGATCCGGGCTGCGTCGCGGACCCCGGGACGGGCGATCTGGCGGCGGTCGATCTCGACCGTCTCGACCCCCTTGCCGAGCTGGCCGTGGAGCAGGACGGCGGTGGAATTGGCATTGTCGAGCACTAGCGTCGAGAACGCGGCGGTCGCGCGCAGGCCCTGCCCGATGCGGGCGGGAACCTGTCCGCCTGCCAGTGCCGCGCCGCCGCAATTGACGATGATCCGCTGCGGCCCGTCGCTGAGTTCGAAGGCGAGGGTTGAGGCGCAGCCGGTGCGGGCATGACGCGCGCGGGGCGGCGGCGCGGTGTCGAACTGCAACAGGGTGTCACCCGCCTTGATCCGGGAGTAACCCCAGCTCGCGACATTGACGAGCGGTCGGGTGCGCACGCCCGATGCCTCGATCACGGCATTCACCCGGTCGGCGCTGATCGCCCCCTGCCCCTGCCAGCTGCCGAGCGCGCCGTCGCCGTGACGCAGCGCCAGCAAGGGCGGCACCAGCAATTCGCGCATCACGCCCAGCGCCGGGGGCGGGACAACCTCTGCCGCTTCATAGCAAGCGAGCAGATCGGTCAGCAGCCGGATTGCGTCCATCTGCGCCGCAGGGCAACGCGATAGCACGCCGCCATCCTCGCCAACCATGTCGCCCAGCGCCTTGACGAGGCCAGCCTCGCCGAACAGCCGCCGGGGCTTGCCATGGGGGAGCAGCAGGCCCGCTGCGACCACGCCCGCAAAAGCGGCAACCTGCCCGAAACCGGCCCCCTCGCGCGGGGCGCGCTTGTCGAGCCAGCCCGCAGTCTCGGCGATTGCCGCAAGCAGCCGCGATTTGAGGCTCTTGTCATGGCCGCCCAGCATCAGCGGCGCGTGCACCAGCCAGGCGACGAGCCGCAGACCGGCCAGCTCGGCATCCCAGGCTGGCCCCTTGCCGGGGATGCGGTGTGCGTGGAGCCACTGGCCTGCGATCCGCTCTGCCACCGGAGCCCCATCGGCGCGCGGCGCGCTGGCGGCGAGATCGGCGAGCCAGCTGAAGGAATGGAGCACCCGCTCCACGCCCGGCGCATGGTGCGCGGCGGGGGAAAAATCGAAGCTGGCAATCGGCAGACGCGCGCCGTGGATCAGGAAATGCCCGGCACGAAGGGCCGTGCCAGCGGCACGGTCACCCCGGTTGGGGCTTTCGACCGTCGCCAGTACCCGCAAGGCCTGCGGACGGCGGAACGGCGCGGCGATGGCATGGCCGGGAATCCCGATGCGATAGGCGAGCCGGATCAGCGCCTCGCCCGGCCCGGACTGCACCGCGATCACATCGGACAGCGCCAGCGCGCGTGACGGTTCTTCGGGCGGCGGCGCAGCGGGAGAAGCCTGTTCTGTCCCCGGCTCCCGTCCTGCCGCGAGCGTCAGCGCCGGGCTTTCGGCAACCCGTTCCACCAGCGCATCGGCGCGGGCGGCGGCCGGGGTGCGCAGCAGGGTCGCCATCAGCGCGCTCCCTTCAGGCTCGCGATATTGGCGGCGTAGTGATCCGGCCCGCCCTTGAAGGTAGCCGATCCCGCGACCAGCACATCGGCCCCCGCCTCCACGCACATCCGGGCGGTTTCGGCGTTCACGCCGCCATCGACTTCAAGGTGAATCGCGCGGCCCGAACGGGTGATCATCGACCGGATGCGGGCGACCTTTTCGAGCTGCGAGGGGATGAAGCTCTGCCCCCCAAAGCCGGGATTGACGCTCATCACCAGGATCAGGTCGGCCATGTCCATCAGATTGTCGAGCACCTCGACCGGCGTGCCGGGGTTGATGACGACGCCTGCCTTCTTGCCCAGCGCCTTGATCGCCTGAAGCGTGCGGTGGATATGCGGCCCGGCTTCGGGATGGACGGTGATGATGTCCGCCCCTGCTTCGGCAAAGGCGGCAAGATAGGGATCGACCGGGGCGATCATCAGGTGGACGTCGAAGGGCTTGTCGGTGTGCGGGCGCAGCGCCTTCACCACATCCGGGCCGATGGTGATGTTCGGCACGAAATGGCCGTCCATCACGTCGATATGGATCCAGTCCGCCCCGGCAGTGTCGATGGCGCGCACTTCCTCGCCCAGCCGGGCGAAATCGGCCGAGAGGATCGAAGGAGAAATCAAGGGTGCAGGCATGGCGCGGGCAATGGGCCTTTCTTGCGACGCTTGCCCTGCCATACGGGAGCCGCGAATCGGGGGACAAGGCGTGCGATCCGGCTTTTCCACCGCGATAGGGGGAAATCCGGGCGTTCTGGCGGGATTAAGCCCCAATTCAGGCCCGCTCTGTCATCCGGGGTTCCCATCACATGGCACACGCCCCCCTGCCGCGCTTGCGCGCCGAACCCTCTCCCCATAACCAAGAGACACCTATGACCGGTTTTCCGACTGCCCCCGCAACGTTCCGCCGCCGCTCCTTGCAGGCGGTGCTGCCTGCTGCCGCGGCCATCGCCGGCGCGCTGGTGCTGAGCGGGATATCGGCTGTCCCGGTGGCGGCCGAAGGCTTTGCCTATGCCCGCTCCGGCAACAACGACATGAGCCAGTGCGCCGCAGGCAAGGGGCCGGCGGTGCGGTTGACGGTGAGCGGCCTCAAGTCCTCGGAAGGCAATCTGTTCGTGCGGGCCTATCCGGCCAATCGTGACGACTGGCTCAAGTCCAAGCGTTACGTGATCCGCATCGATGCCCGGCCGCAGCCCGGCACCATGGCGGTGTGTGTTCCCCTGCCCGCCCCCGGTGAATATGCGATCGCGGTGCATCACGATGTCAATGGCAACCGCAAGTCCGATCTTTCGGACGGGGCGGGCATGTCGAACAATCCGGGGATCAGGAAGATCCTTGGCCTCGTTCCGCGCCCGCCTTCGGTCGAAAAGACGCGCTTCAGCATCGATGGCGGGGTGAGCCGGATGTCGATCGACGTCCAGTACATGTAGACCGCGCGGCTTAGCCGGAAGGGGTCAGGATTCCTCGCGCTGGCGGCGACGGTGGCGTCTGAGATCAAGCAGCACCTGCGGCGCGGCCAGCAGCGGGAAGCGTTCGCGCAAGGGCGTTACCTCGACCGGCATTCCGGTGTGGCGCTCGATCTTCCAGGCGGCATAGCGCGCCGCGCCCTCGAAGGTGGTGCTGGCCTTGACCAGCCGGAGCAGGTTCCAGGGCTTGCCGAGCCGCCGCCGCCGCTTCCACCAGCGCAGGATGCGCTTGCGTGATGCGTTCGGCATGGTCGGGTGCAGCCGCGCGCCGTCCTGCCGGGGGACAATGCCTGCTGCCGCCATCGCCAATGGCAGCAATCCGGCGAAGTGGGCTTCGTTGACACTGAGAATGTCGTTCTCGCGCCCGCCCTTCTCGACCCGGAATTCGGCCGCATAGGTCGCGCGGAACAGCGCCCGCCAGTAGTCTTCCGCCGTGCCGCTTGTCGGCCCCAGCGCCGTGGCGAGCCGGGCAGCGGTGACGGCGGCCGCAGCGATGGCGGCTGTCACCGCTTCCCGCGCCGCCTCGTCTTCGACCCAGACCAGTGCGCTGGGCTGGACGAACCGCGCCCAGATGGTGGTGTCGGTGAGTTCGCCGCTGGCCGCGCGGGCGAAGGTTGCAAGGGTCATGGTGGCGATCTTGGCGCGCAGGGTGAGCTGTCCCGCCCCGTCAGCGTGCTCGCGCTCCCGATAACTGACCGTCGGCCAGATCATGGCCTCGCGGGTGCCGGGCAGCAGGACGTAGAAATCGAGCACGCCCTCCAGCGAGCCGGTTCGCAGGTTCGATCCGTAGAACAGCACAGCGCGCGCGCGCCCGCAGCTTCGGCCAGCGTGCGGGCGAAGGTGGCAACCGCAGGATCGACTGGGGCGGAAAGGCGCTCGGCGATCCTCTCGGCCAGGGCCGAAAGCGCGCGGGTCATGGGGCGACGAAGGCTAGCTCCGGGCCTTGCTCGATCCGGTAATGGCCCGCCGGAAATGCCTCGCCGTCGAGAATGAACTGATCCTCGATTGCAAGGCTGAACTGGGTTGCGGCAAGCTGGTGAATGCCGCGTTCGCGCAGGCCGTTTCTGAGCCTGCCGGTCAGCACAAGCGGGATCAGCGCCGTGGTGCGACGCGAAATCTGGTCGATCGCCGCCAGCTTGAGCCCGCTCCTGAGCGCGCCGAAGGGATTGATCCCGGCAGGCAGCCGTTCGAGGGTCGAGGCAAACAGCAACTGGCGCATGGCAGGATCGCCGTGGCCGCTATGGGCCATCGGCGCATCGGCCGCGCCAAGGCCGATCCGCATCCTTGCGCCTTGTCGCCAGGGGTTGCTGCGGGTGGCGAACAGCGATTGCAGCAGCGCCCACAGGCCGGTCACGGCGACCACCATGCTGTCAAAGGCGCCCAGCTTGTGCGCGCTCTGCCCTGCCTGGGTCGCCTTGGTGAAGGCCCCCGCGCCCAGGATAAAACCCGCCACGCGTGAGCCCGGTTCCTCGATCCGCGCAACCGTCATCGGGCGGCGATGGACGCGGCTGCCATGATCAAGCGCATCAATTGCGTCCTGCAAGGTCCAGTCGTCCGGCACGCCGAGATCGACGGTCAGCGCGTTGGTCTTGCCCTTGGGCAGCACGGCGATGGCCGGCCAATCGTCCCCGAAGATCGCCTGCCCGCAAGTCAGCACGTCGCGCACCGTACCATCGCCGCCGTTGATGACGAGCAGATCGATGCCCTTGGCGGCGAAATCGGCCAGCGCCACCGGCAATTGCCCGCGTTCGCGTGGCTGGGCGATGTGGACGTGCGGACACAGGCCGCAGTCGAAATCGGCGCCGAGATTGCGGTGGCTGCGCGGATTGTAGATCACGCCGACCGTAGGCGCTTGCCCGGCGTCGCGGATCGGGCGCACCCGCGCGCGCGCGCCCACAGGGTCGGCCCGGGGAATCTGCGCGAATTCGTAGATCGACGTTGCCATGGGCGTGCTATACTTGTCGAAATACTAACTTTCTACCGCAATCTTGTCCCTGAACTGTAACGGAGCGGGTGCCGGCTCCGCTGCCAACCGCGCTCGGCGCGGGGCCGGGAGGTGCGCTTTTCTCTACGGGATCGGAGCGCCGCAATGATTATTTCAGAGACGGCAGGGGCAACTTATGTTACGCCTTTGCGCACGAAAGTTGCAGGAGAGGCTTCATGCGTGTCGGCGTTCCCACCGAGATCAAGAACAACGAATATCGTGTCGGCCTGACCCCGGCGGCGGCCGGCGAGCTGGTGCGCGCAGGTCATGATGTCATGGTCCAGAGTGGTGCCGGCGTGGGGGTCGATTTCACCGATGCCGCCTATCAGGCTGCCGGAGCGACCATTCTCCCCGATGCCGCCGCCGTGTTCGAGGCCGCGCAGATGATCGTCAAGGTCAAGGAGCCGCAAGCGCCCGAGATCGCGATGCTGCGCCCTGACCATCTGCTGTTCACCTATCTCCACCTCGCCGCCGACAAGCCGCAGACCGAAGGCCTGATGGCGAGCGGAGCCACCGCGATTGCCTATGAAACCGTGACCGCGCCCGATGGCACTCTGCCGCTGCTGAAGCCGATGTCCGAAGTTGCCGGGCGGATGAGCGTACAGTGCGGCGCGCATTACCTCGAAAAGCATCAGGGCGGTCGCGGGGTGCTGCTCGGCGGCGTTCCGGGGGTCGAGCCGGGCAAGGTGGTGATCTTGGGTGGCGGGGTCGCCGGGGTCAACGCGGCGCAGATGGCCGTGGGTCTGCGCGCCGACGTGACGATCTTCGACATCTCGAACCGCCGTCTGGCTGAGCTCGACGCGCAGTTCGGGGTGCAGATCAAGACCGCCTTTTCCTCGGCCGCTGCGATTGCCGAGGCGGTGGCCGGGGCCGATCTGGTGATCGGGGCGGTGCTGGTGCCGGGTGCTGCTGCGCCCAAGCTCGTCACCCGCGAGATGATCGCGAGCATGCGCCCCGGCGCGGTGGTGGTCGACATCGCGATCGATCAGGGGGGCTGTTTTGAAACCAGCCACGCCACCACCCACAAGGACCCGGTGTTCGAGGTGGACGGCGTGATCCATTACTGCGTCGCCAACATGCCCGGCGCAGTGGCGCGCACTTCGACCATTGCGCTCGGCAATGCGACACTGCCCTTCGTGCTGCGGCTGGCCAACATGGGGGCTGAAGCGGCGATGGCGGTCGATCCGCATCTGGCGGCGGGGCTCAACGTGTCGCAAGGCAAACTCCACATTGCCGCCGTGGCCGAGGCGTTGGGCCTGCCGCTGGGCTGAAGCGCCCACGGCATAGGGCCTCACCGCCGCTCTCTGAAGAACCCCCGCAGCATCTCCGCCGCCTCTTCCTCGCCGATGCCCGAATAGACTTCGGGCCGGTGCAGGGTCTGGGCCTGTTCGAACACCCGTGCGCCGTGTTCCACCGCGCCGCCCTTGGGGTCGCTCGCCGCGTAATAGAGCCGGGCGATGCGGGCGTGGGCGATGGCGCCCGCGCACATGGCGCAGGGTTCGAGCGTCACCCACAGCTCGCAGTCCGACAGGCGTTCGTCCCCCAGCACCGCAGCGGCGCGGCGGATGGCGAGGATTTCGGCGTGAGCGGTGGGATCGTGATCGGTGCGGGGGGAATTGTGCGCCTCGGCAATCACCACCCCGTCCTTGACGATCACCGCGCCGATCGGCACTTCGCCCGCAGCCGCCGCCGCGCGCGCCGCATCAAGCGCGCGTTGCATCGGCAGGGGGAGCGGCCAGTGGGTCATAGGCTTGCGGCTAGCCGCGCAGACCCCGGGGCGCAACTTGCTTGACGATTCGGGTCTACCCCGTTATGCGCGCCGCTTTCCCGGATTAGACCCGAACTTTACGAGAAGAGACACACCATGTCGCGCATCTGCGAACTGACCGGCAAGGGCCGCCAGGTTGGCCACAATGTGAGCCACGCCAACAACAAGACCAAGCGCGTGTTTCTGCCCAACCTGCAGAACGTGACCCTGATGAGCGAAAAGCTGGAGCGCAGCTTCAAGTTCCGCGTGTCGACCCACGGCCTGCGCTCGGTGGAGCACAATGGCGGGCTCGACAACTGGCTGCTCAAGACCAGCGACGACAAGCTTTCGGCCAATGCGCAGAAGGTGAAGCGCGAGCTGGTGAAGGCCAACGCCGCCGCCTAAGCGCGCCGCCCCCCGGGGCTGAAGCGAATCGATCAAGCGTCCGGGTTTCCGGGCGCTTTTTCGTTTGCGTGCCACCTTCGGTGGCGCAGACCTCCCGCCCCGCCTCCGTCCGAGGGTTACGAAAACGTCCGGGGGACGTTTTCGTCGAGGGGCCGGCCACCAATGATACCATCATGATATGGTGGGCGGGTGGGGAGGCGGGGCGCCCAAAGGGCAAGGACGTCTGCATCGCATATCAACGCGACCACTCGAACCGCACCAGCACGTTCTTCTGGAACACCGAGAAATTGTCGTCCGACACTAGCCACACCGCTCCGCGCGCCGGATCGGCAACGTCGGGGACGAAGGCGATGCCTTCGAAATTGTCGGCGAACACGCCGCCGCTCATGCGCTGGATGATTTGCGCGCGCCACACTTCGCCGGCGCGAATCTCAGCCGGATCGGCAATCGCGATCGCCGTGTCGAACCGCGCCGGGAGGGCATATTCCACCCGCCGCAGCAGGATCAGCACGCGCCCATCGGGAAGTGCGGTTGCATCGACCGGATCGTAATCAGGCGGCGCGACAAAGCCGAAGGCCAACGGTTTGCCAGCCTCCACCGGATCCCCGGCAAACAGCAGCGCGGGGTGGATATTGTCGCTCCCGCGCTCTGTTCCTTCGGCCATCACGATAAAGCGGCCGTCCGCCAGCCGTTCCAGCGTTTCCGGGCCACTATTCGTGCTCCACCGCTGCATTTGTGGCGGGCGTCTGAGCGTTTGGGTGCCATCGGGTGCATAGCGGGCCACGAGGTTGAAGTTCTCGAACGCACCCCACAAGGTGCCGCTGACCGGATCGCGGGTGACCGCTTCGAGATCGACCAGCTCCTCGCGCGGCCCCATCACGCGTCCAATATAGCGGAAGCTGCCGGGAACTGCGCGGGGGGCAGAGCCCTTGAGGTCGATGTCGAGCAGGAAGCCCCGGTCGCTCCCCGCGATCAGGCCCGGCCCATCGGAGGCCACCAGCGCGGAAAAGCCACCGAACCAGCCATGATCCGAACGCAGCTCCCACGCGCCGGTCAGGGCAAGTTCGCCGGAAACGCCGCGGCGCTCTGTGATCGGGATGACAGTTACCTCGGCGACATCGCCGCGCTGGCCCGTGGGCGTGCGCAGGAAGGTGCCGGGCGCAAGCCCGATCACCACAAATGACAGAAGCAGCCAGCGAAGCATCCGCGCGCGGCGGATCAGGCGCGGTCGATACCGAGCAGGCGCCGCGTCGCGATTTCGGGGGAGGCATAGGCCTCCTGCAGATCGGCGCTCCAGTAACGCAGTTCGGCCAGCGGGATCGCCGCCCCGGTAACGGCGCAGAGCACATGATTGCCCGGACGCAGCACCCGGAAGCTGGAGGGGCCGTAATACAGCTTGGCGGTCTTGTCGGCGGAGGACATCAGCATGGCGTTCCCGATAGCAGCTTGTGGCTATCCGAACAAATCATCTTGGCGCGGCGGCGCAGCAGGTCGCGGTTTGGGTGCCGGACGGGGCGAGGGTGGGGGCGGGGTCTCGCCCGGTGCGACGGTCAGTGTGCCGTCGCGGAACTGTACCGTGAGCAGCGCCTCGTCCACCGCCTCGGCGCGGGTGGTCAGCGCCTTGCCTTCGGACGATCGGATGATCGCATAGCCGCGTTCGAGCGGCTTTTCGGGGTGGAGCTGGCTCATCACCCGCGTCAGCGCGGCGAGCCGGTCGCTGCCCTGACGCAAGGGCCGCTCGACCAGCGAAGGGGTGAGCCGCGCCCGGTCGAGCCGCCGCTGCGCCTCGGCGGCGGAGCGCGTCAAAAGGCTGGGCGAGAGCCGCGCGGCGACGCCTGCCAGCCGCTCGCGCCCCTTGGCCGAGCGATCCCCGAGAGCGCGGCGCAGGCGTTCGGACAGATCATCGAGCCGCTGGGCCTGGGGTTGCAGCAGGTTTTCGGGGCGCGGCAGCAGCCGCGCGCGGGCGGCGAGGCGCTCGCGCCCCAGCTCGACTGGACGGTAGACCGCGCGGCGCTGGCGGGCGGCGAGATCGGTGAGCGTGAAAGCAAGGTCGGCGCGCACCGGCACCGCCATTTCGGCGGCAGCCGTGGGCGTGGGCGCGCGGCGATCAGCGGCGAAATCGGCCAGCGTGGTATCGGTCTCATGGCCCACCGCGCTGATCACGGGGATGGTGCATTCGGCGATGGCGCGGACGACGACCTCTTCGTTGAAGCTCCATAGGTCCTCGATCGACCCGCCCCCACGCGCCACGATCACCACGTCGGGGCGTGGGACGGGGCCTCCGGGGGCAATCGCGGAGAACCCGCGCACGGCGGCCGCCACCTGCTCGGCTGCGCCATTGCCCTGCACCAGCACCGGCCAGACCAGCACATGCGACGGAAAGCGGTCCGCCAGCCGGTGGAGAATATCGCGGATCACCGCGCCGGTGGGCGAGGTGACGACGCCGATCACGCGCGGCAGGAACGGCAAGGCGCGCTTGCGGCCCGCATCGAACAGCCCCTCGGCGGCCAGCCGGGCGCGGGTCTTTTCCAGCAGCGCCAGCAGCGCGCCCTCGCCCGCCAGTTCGAGGCTGTCGATCACGATCTGATATTTCGAGCGCCCCGGATAGGTCGTCAGCTTGCCGGTGGCGATCACCTCCAGGCCATCTTCGGCGCGGAAATTGAGGCGTGCGGCGTTGCCCTTCCACATCACCCCGTCGAGCACCGCGCCTTCGTCTTTCAAGGCGCAATAGAAATGCCCCGAAGCCGCCCGCTTCACGCCGGACAATTCCCCGCGCAGCCGCACGTAGCCGAAGCGGTCCTCGACCGTGCGCTTCAACAGCGCGGAAATCTCGCTGATGGTCAGCGGCTGGGCGTTGTCGCCCTGCCTTTCGCGCGCTACCAGCCCGGCATTGTCATCACTGGTTGGCGGAGGGGCCATGAATATCCTGCTTCTGGGTTCGGGAGGCCGCGAACATGCGCTGGCATGGCAGCTGGCGCAATCCCCGAGCCTCACAAAGCTCTACGCCGCCCCCGGAAATCCCGGCATTGCCGAGGAAGCGGAATGCGTGGCGCTGGACGTAACCGACCACGGCGCGGTGATCGCCTTCTGCGAGAGCCACGCAATCGGCCTTGTGGTCGTCGGCCCCGAAGCGCCGCTGGTGGATGGCCTGTCCGATAGCCTGCGCGCTGCCGGTGTGCCGGTGTTCGGCCCCTCGCGGGCGGCAGCGCAGCTGGAGGGCTCGAAGGGCTTCACCAAGGACCTGTGCCAGCGTGCGGGCATCCCGACCGCCGGTTACGTCCGCACGAGCAGTCTTGAGGAAGCCCGCGCCGCCCTCACCCGCTTCCAGCCGCCTTACGTGCTCAAGGCCGATGGGCTCGCCGCGGGCAAGGGCGTGGTGATTGCCGCAACGCTGGCCGAAGCCGAGGAAGCCCTCGCCGACATGTTCGG
Source organism: Porphyrobacter sp. HT-58-2 (assembly GCF_002952215.1). Taxonomy (NCBI): domain Bacteria; kingdom Pseudomonadati; phylum Pseudomonadota; class Alphaproteobacteria; order Sphingomonadales; family Erythrobacteraceae; genus Porphyrobacter; species Porphyrobacter sp. HT-58-2. The sequence goes on from NZ_CP022600.1 coordinate 580,245, forward strand.
CGGAGCCTTCGGCGGCGCAGGCGCGCAGGTGGTGATCGAGGAGTTCATGGCGGGCGAGGAGGCGAGCTTCTTCGCGCTCACCGACGGCACGACCATCGTCCCCTTCGGATCCGCGCAGGATCACAAGCGCGTCGGCGACGGCGACACCGGCCCCAACACCGGCGGCATGGGGGCCTACTCCCCCGCTCCGGTGCTGACGCCGGAACTCGAAGCCCGCGTCATGGCCGAGATCATCGAGCCGACGGTGCGCACCATGCGCGAGGAGGATAACCCCTATCAGGGCGTGCTGTTCGCCGGGCTGATGCTGACAGCCGAAGGCCCCAAGCTGATCGAATACAACGCCCGCTTCGGCGATCCCGAATGCCAGGTGCTGATGATGATGCTGCGCGATGATCTGGCGTGGATGATGCACCTGTGCGCCACCGGCAAGCTGGATGAACTGGACGCGGAATCGCCTGAATTCGAGGCAGGCTTTGCGCTGACGGTGATCATGGCCGCCAAGGGCTACCCCGGCACCCCCGAGAAGGGCGGCGCGATCGACCTCGGCGGGCCGCACCATGACGGGGTGAAGATCTTCCACGCAGGCACCGCGCTGAAAGACGGCGCGCTGGTGGCGAACGGCGGGCGCGTACTCGCCGTCACCGCGATGGGGCGGACCGTCACCGAAGCACAGCGCCTTGCCTATGAAGCGGTCGACCGGATCGACTTCGCAAGCGGCTTCTGCCGCCGCGACATCGGCTGGCGCGAAGTGGCACGCGAGGCCGCAGGCGAGCGCTCCTGAGGCGCGCGCTTGCACGGACCCACCCCCAGCCCCTCCCGCAAGCGGGAGGGGAGCGAGACTTGGCGGGCCGCAGGCTCGCTTAGTCGCAGCGGGGTGGGCATGGCGCGGCGTCCAAAAGCCCGCAACTTCCAACAAGCAGCGGCCTCGCTCGATCCCGAAAGCGGCAGGGCGGCTTTTCTCCGCTTCTGAAAAATTCCTGCCGTTCGGCTATCGACCCCAAGTCAGACGTGCGGTCGCCACCAAAGAGTTCCTGAAAGCGGCCACGCGTCCATGAAGCTCGGAACAGCTGAATTTGGGACAAACCGGCCAATCGAAATTGCATTCCTGAACGACTGCTTCGGCCGTATCCGGCGGTTCGTAAGGCCGAAACGTTGCAGTTTCCTAGAGGAGGTGCTTATCGAGCGGTAGTCAGGCAGAGATACCCGGGGTTTGGCGAAGATTCATCTTCATTAGCTTGCCAGTGGCGTTCCGCGGAAGCGCGTTCAGAAAGACCACCGACTTGGGGACCTTGTATGCAGCAAGGCTTTTTCGACAGGCACCAAGCACTTGTTCGGCGGTCGGGCCAGCATCAGGGATGGGCACAACAAAGGCCATCAGCGCCTCGCCCCATTCGGGATCAGAGCGCCCCACAACGGCGCACTCGGCCACACCATCCAGAGCTTCGATCACGTTCTCGATCTCGCGCGGATACACATTCATGCCTCCCGTGATGATCATGTCTTTCTTGCGGTCGGTGATGGTGATGTAGCCATCATCATCGCGGATGCCGATGTCGCCGACTGTGATCCAGCCATCGACTAGGGTGGCCTGCGTTTCGTCCGGGCGGTTAAGGTAACCGTTGAAGGCGTAGGGACCACGGCAAAACAGCTCGCCCGGCTCGCCCGCTTCGGTGATCGACCCATCCTCGCGGCGCAATTCGATCTCGATGCAGGAGAACGCCCGGCCGACACTGCGCGGCCGGCGCAACAGTTCGTGCGGCCTTATGTTGGTGACGATACCGGCCTCGGTCGAGCCATAGGTTTCGTGCAGCAGGCCTTCTCCGAAATAGCTGACGGCTGTTTGCTTGAGCGGCGGCGGTAGGGCTGCCGCGTTTGATATGATGGTGCGCAGTGCGTGCTGGCCGCGGTATTGTTCGAGCAGGCCCGGTTCGGCGGAAAACAGCCGGTGGAGATGGGTCGGCACGACGAAGATGCCCGTCGGGCGAAAGCGATCGAGCGCGTCAAGCAGGTGCGCAGGGTTCGCCGAGTAAGCTAGCGTGCAGCGCCCGCCATTGTAGAGCGGTGCGAGCGCGAAGGCGAGGCCGGCACCATGGCACATCGGCGCAAGGGCGAGGAAATGATCGTCGCGGCCGAAACACATATACTCCGCAGCCATCGCCCCGAACATGAGGCACCGGCTGCGATGCGGCAGCAAGACGCCTTTGGGACACCCCGTGGTGCCAGAGGTATAGGCAATCGCGAAGGTGTCCGTCTCTGCGACCGAGACCGGCAGCATAGCACTGTCGGCGCGGGCAATTGCGGCTTCGTATTCTGGGCCGATGCGCAGGGTGGCCGGACTGTCGCCGGGGAGCGCCAGACCGTCGGCGGCGATGACAAGGCGAGGGCGGCAATCCGCAAAGATCATCCCCAGTTCTTCGCTGGAAAGCAGAGGGTTGAGAGTGGCGACGATAATCCCGCGCTCGCTCAGGCCTGCCACGATCTCCGGGTATTCGATGCAGTTTGGCGCGACCAGCGCGACCACATCGCCTTGGCTCAGCCCATGCGCGGCGGCCATGCGGCCCACGCAGTCCATGCGTGTGACCAGGCTGGCATAGGTCAGGCTCGCCCCGGACGTGTCGTCGAGGGCGATCTTGTCAGGCGCGCCGGCCGCTGCGCAGCGAATGCCGCGCCCGATGGTCAGACCGGTAAACCCGGACGCGGTCATGACATCACCCCGCCATCCGCTGTGCCAGCGAGGGGAACACCGCCAGAGCATTGTCGCGCATCACCTGCGCAAAGCTCTCCTCGCGCAGGCCGAATGCTTCTACCTCGGCCCGCCCACGGCGCGGATCGATCACCGGCCAGTCGGTGCCGAACAGCACCTTGTGGCTGCCGTAGGAATTCATGTAGTGGACCAGTGATGCGGGCAGGTGCCGCGGCGCATAAGCGTCGATGCCGATGAACACGTTGGCGTGCTTCCAGGCCATCGCGATCATCTCGTCGGCCCACGGCGTGCCGACATGGATGCCGATCAGCTTCAGCTCGGGGAAATCAATCGCAATCCGGTCCAGCAGGATGGGCCGCGCAACCGATGGCAGGCGCACGTCCTTCTGATAGATGAGGTTCTGCCCGACCTGCATCATGATGGGAATGTCGAGCTCGCAGCATTTGGCGTAGATCGGATACCACTGCGCCGCATCAGGTGGCAGAGCAAACCAGTGCGGATAGGAATGGGCACCGACAAAGCCCAGTTCCTTCACCGCAAATTCGAGGTCGCGCAATTGCGCCATGCCACGGGTCGGATCGACGCCGGCGAGGCCCGAAAAGCGGGTTGGATGCGCGGCGACATAGTCGGCGATCTGGCCGTAGGGGACCTCGAACGATCCCTTGCGCAACGGATCACCGGCGCGCACCGCGATCAGCAGGGCGTGATCAACGCAGGCTTCGTCCATCATTTCCAGATGCTGTTCGATTGACAGCCCGCCGCGGATCGCCGGGGGCATCCGCACCTGCTCCATGAAGTTTGCATCATATCCGGTTTGGCCCTTGCTCACCTCCTGCGGGGTGAAGGGGTTCATTACGATGTCGATTGCGCCAAGGTTCATGGTTCGTCCGGTCTCGACCGTCAGCCGATGGTTTCTGGGATGAGCGCCACTTCAAAGCGGCCGATATCGATCCGCAAGGGAATGGCATCGCGTTGATATCGCTCGCTCATCCAGAACCGTTCGGCGATCCCACGGCTGGGCCAGCGGCTGATGGCGAAGATCGCCTCGTCCCAGCTTCCCGACAAAACCTCGACTGATCCGCCAAGGTCAAAGACGGTGTAATAGGCACCCAGATCGAACATCATCGGCAGCAGGATGTCGCGATACTGGTCCATCCGGTCCTGATCGCGGCCTGTGCCTTCGATCAGCATCAGCACGGGGCCGTCTTCTTCCGCGAAGGGGACATTGGCCTTTGTCGGTATCGCCGGATCGGGAAACCCTTCAGCCGCCACCGCGCCGGTCAACAGTGCCAGCGGCGCGGCTGGCATCGCAATCAGTTCGACCGGCATTGCCGCAAAAGCGTCGCGTGCGGCGTCATTGTCGGCAAAGGGCAGGATCATGGTGTGGGCGGCCACGCTGCCGGGTTCCAGCAACGCCACTTCGTGCAGGCGTGCGGCGCCTGCAACCGGGTGCCGTTCGGCAACCGCTTCGCGAAATTCCCGGAACAGGATATCGGGCGCGTTCGATCGGATGACGAGAAAGGCCCCGGCCACATCAGTCATGCACGAACTCCGCCAGCAGTGCGTTGAACCTTTCGGGCTGCTCGTAGAACGGGGAATGCCCGGCGTCGTCGAACCGCACCAGCCGCGCTCCCGGCACCTGCCCTGCAATCCACTCACCAAGTTCGCTGGGAATGGGGACGTTGTTGAAGCGGCCATAGATCAGCAGGGTCGGCAGATCGATACCGGCCAGATCGGCACGGTAATCGGCGGCGATCATGTCTTCCACATAGGCGATGGCCGCTGCCGTCGGCGTCAGCCAGGCCTGCGCCTGCATCCGCGCCATTTCGGCATTGCCGGGCATGGTGCCGAAGGCCCCGGACAGGAACCCGGTTAAGGGTTCGCGGCTGTGCCGGCACGCTTCCACAAAGCCGCTGGCTGCCTCTGGCGGAAAATTACCGAAGGTGGGGTGGTCCCATCCAGGCGCGTTGGTCAATTTCACCTGCGCCTCGATGATCGCCAGTCGGCGCAGGCGATGATTGCCATGGCGGCGCCGGTATTCGAACATCACCATTGCGCCGAATGCAACGCCGGCCAACGTGCAGTCCTGAAGGTCGAGCGCATCGAGTACTTCCTTCAGATCGTCGGCACACTGGCTGATCGAATGCGGGCCAAGCGGCTTGCCCGATTGCCCATGGCTACGATGGTCGATGGCGATCACCCGGCAGCCTTGCGCCAAGACGGCAAGGTTTTGCGTCCAGAAACCATCGACCGTCAGCATCAGCCCGTGCAGCAGAACCAGTAAGGGGCCGTGACCCTGATCTGTGTAGTAGATCGGCATCCCATCGACCGCAGTTACATAGGCCATGTGCGCCTCCAGCGATCAGAAGTTGAAACCAAGCGTCACACCATAGGTGGCCGGCGGCGCGACGAAACCTTGCGGGACGACCAGATTGGCGAGCACGCCGGATTCGAACAGGTTGGAGAAGTATTCCTTGTCGAAGATGTTGCGGCCCCAAACCTGGATGTTCCAGTTGCCCTCGGCCGAGCTGATCCCGGCGCTGGCGTTGAACAGGCTGTAGCCGGGCTGAGCGATGTTGGGCCGGTTGAAGACCGAGAAGAATTGATCGCCAGTGAACTGCCATTCGCCCCTGACAAAGCCATCGAAGTTCTCGCCGAGCGAGGTTTCGTAGGTCGCTGCCACAAAAGCGCTCAGGTCCGGTGCGCGCGGGAGCTGGTTTCCGGCGAGGTTGCCCGTCACAAAGGTGCCGCCCATGCCATTGGAGAAGGTGCAATTGGCCGGGTCGAGCGGCAGCGCCGGGTTGCGCGTGTCTGTGGTGCAGAATTCGTCAAACCGGGTGTTGAGGTAGGCAACATTGCCTTCCAGCCGCAACCCCGGAGCCGGGATCACCACGAATTCGCTCTCGATCCCCCAGATCGTCGAGGAACCGGCGTTGCTGGTCAAGGTGGCAAGGTTGGTCACCTGGCTGAGCTGCTGATCGGTGTAGTCGTAGAGGAAGCCTGTGAGATTGAACCGGACCCGGTCATTGAGGAATTGCGACTTCATCCCGGCTTCATAAGCCCATACCTTTTCCGCATCGAAAGCGTTGAGCGGGTTGTCGAGCAACGAGAAGCCGCCAGACTTGAACCCGCGCGTGATCGAACCGTAGAAGTTGAGGTCGTCGCGCGGTTGATACTCGATCACGAAACGCGGCGTCAGCGCATTGAAACTCAGGCTCTCATCGTAATCGAGATCGAGTCCGATCAGCGGGAACAAGTAATTGAGCGTCGCGTCCTTGGTCTCGTCCGCATAGCGCAGACCGGCAGTCACCGTCAGGTCGCCGAAGGTATATGACCCTTCGGCAAAGACCCCGAAAGCCTCGGTCTTGTTCGTCCCGACATAGGCGATGGTCGAATTGCCGAAGGCCGGGCCGAGCGGGATGGCGTAAAGACCTTGCGAATCTTCCGTCAGATAACTTCCACCGACGATCCACTGGAACGGGCCGTCGCCGCTGGAGGCGATCTGGATATCCTGGCTGAACTGCTCGGACTCGTCGCGCTGGAAATAGACAACCAGGAAATCGGACAAGCCGTCACCGTCATTGATCCAGTCGAATTCGATATCGCGCCAGGCCGACACCGAGGTCACCGTGAACCCGTCGCCTTCATAGGTGAGGCGGCCGGTAATGCCGTTCTGATCCTGTCGGTTGGCCTGCCCAACTTCCAGATCAGGCAAGCCGGGGGTCGCCGTTTCGTAGCCCTGACTGATCGTCCTCAGGCCCCGCGGGAAAACCGAGGTGGGCGACTGCCACGGGAGCGTGTCGTCGGTATACCAGAATGCCGGCGGGTTGGAATCGTCGCGGTAGATATCGCCGATCAGCTCCAGTTTGACCCGGTCGCCGATGTCGAGATCAAGCCGCCCCCGGATCGCCCACAGATCCTTGGTGTCGAGTTCGTCCAGCCCGCGTGCCCCGATGCCCGGGAAGATGTTGTTGGTAAAGCCATCACGCTTGGAAACGAGGCCCGCAAGGCGGAACCGGATTCCTTCGGTGATCGGTCCGGAAATCGCCGCTTCACCACGCATCATTTCGTAATTGCCATACGTCAGCGCGCCGCGAACCTCAAAGTCTTCGGAGGGAGCGCGCGAAATGACGTTGATGACGCCGCCGGTCGCGTTGCGTCCGTAGAGCGTGCCCTGCGGCCCGCGCAGCACTTCCACCCGTTCGACATCGAAGAAGTCGAAGATCCCCGCCGATGAGCGCGCGATGTAAGCCCCGTCGACATAGGTCGCCACACCCGGATCGCCGCCGACGGTGAAGTTCTCCGTTCCGATCCCGCGGATCACAACCTTGCCGACGACATCGCGCTGGATCACCAGCCCCGGAACCGTTGCCGCGAGGGCTTCGGTATCGAAAATGCTTGACCGGGCCAGATCGTCACCGGTGACGGCGGTGATCGCAATCGGCGTGTCCTGCATCGTGTCGCTGCGGCGTTCTGCCGTCACGATGATTTCCTCAACGCCGAAACCGCCTTCTTCGGCCTGCGGCGTGTCTTGTGCCAGCGCGGCGGCGGGCATGGCCGTTGCGGCCAGCAGCCCAGTGATAAACTGATGTGCTCGGTTCATTCGGTTTCCCCTCAGCTTTCGATGGTTGCGACGGGCGCGCCGACTGGCAATGTCTGGCCCACTTCGGCCAGAGGCGTGATGATCCCCGCGAACGGACTTTCGACCTCAAGCGTGGTTTTCTCGGTTTCGATCGCATAGATCAGCTGGCCGATGGCAACGGTGTCTCCCGCCGCCACGAACCATTCGGCAATCGTGCCGTTCTGCATCGACACCGCGCCCTTTGGAACCTTGAGCGTCATGCGGGCCATGTCAGCGATACCCCAGCAACGCCTGCGCGCGTTCGACGATGCCGCCGGCATTGGGGAAGTAGGCCGCTTCGAGATTCTTTGCGAAGGGGATCGAGGTGTAGGGCGCGCCGTAACGTCCCACCGGCGCCTTGAGCTTGCCAAACAGATCCTGCTGCAGTTTCGCCGCCAGCTCAGCCCCGAAGCCGCCAAACTCGACAGCAGGATGCACAATCAGCACCCGGCCGGTTTTCTGCGCTGACGCCCTCACCGCGTCGTAATCCAGCGGCACGATGGTGCGCAGATCGATGATCTCGACACTGTGCCCGGCCTCAGCCAGCTGGACTGCGGCGCCGTGTACTTCCTGCATGCCCCAGCTGTAGGAAACGATGGTAATGTCATCGCCAGCCTGCCTTACGGCGGCCTTGCCCAGCGGGACGAAATAATGGCCTTCCGGCACGTCGCCCGGCACGAAAAAGCATCGCATCGCTTCAATCTGGATGCACGGGTCGGGGTCGTCGATGCATGCGAGCAGCAGGCCCTTGGCATCATGCGCGTTGGATGGCGCGACGATCTTCAGCCCAGGCGTGTGCGCAAACCAGGCTTCGAGCGATTGCGAGTGCTGCGCGCCGAAACTGCCGACATTTCCCGCCGTCAAAGACCGGATCGTGAGCGGAACAGTGGTTCGCCCACCCGACATGTATCTCAGTTTCGCCGCATGGTTGGCGATCTGATCCATGGCTACCATGGCGAAATCGTTCACCATGATTTCGGCGACAGGTTTCATACCCCGCATCGACGCCCCGATCGCAGCGCCGACAATCGCCTGTTCGGAAATCGGGGTCGGCCGTACACGGTCTAGTCCGAAGCGGCTCGACAAGCCGATCGTCGCCTTGACGATACCGCCGGCGGGATCGTGAATGTCCTCCCCAAGCAAGAACACGGCAGGGTCGCGTTCCAGCGCGATCGCCATCGCCTCGTTGACCGCCATGCCGAAGGTCATCTGCCGCCGCGCGCCGGGGGCGTGGACTTCGGCGGCGGCCGCTGCCTGCCTGCTGTAGGGGATATCCGCGCTGTCGGCAAAGACGTCGCTCTGCAACTCTGAAAGCGGCGGGGGATCGCTGTCGATGGCGAACCGCTGCGCGTCGTCCACTTCCGCCTTGGCTTCGGCTTCGATCTGCGCCAGCTGACCTTCGGTTGCCAACCCCTCGTCGATCAGTCGCTGCCGCACGGTGATGCACGGAGCTTTGGCCTTCGCGTGTGCGAGACTTGCCTGATCCATGTGGTCCGTATCAGACCCGAACGCGTGCCCCTGCAGGCGCGGCGCAATGCATTCAAGCAAGGTCGGCCCCTCGCCCGACCGTGCCCGCACAATCGCCCGGGTGGCGGCTTCATGGATCGACGCCGGATCCGCCCCGTCGCAGCTTTCGCCCGGCATGCCGTAACCGGCTGCCCGGGACGCGATGCTTTCGGATGCGGTGCTCTCGGCAAAGCTGGTGTACTCGGCATAGAGATTGTTCTGGCAGACAAACACCACCGGCAGTTTCCAGACCGCAGCCAGATTCAGGGCCTCATGCACCGCACCGATATTGGCCGCGCCGTCGCCGAAACTGCAGACCGTCACCCGGCCGGTTCCCTGCATGGTTTCAGCCAGCGCAAGGCCCGCTGCAATCGGCGCCCCGGCCCCGACGATCCCGGTGGTGACCATCAGGCCGCTGTCGGGCGCGGTCAGGTGCATGGGGCCGCCCTTGCCTTTGCAGGTGCCGGTGACCTTGCCATACATCTCGGCCATGATCTCGCGCATCGGCGTGCCCTTGGCGACGATGTCATGGATGACCCGGTAGGTCGTGACAGCAAGATCATCGGGCTTGAGGAGGGCCATTATGGTGGCCGGAATCGCTTCCTGCCCGCCCGCCGGATAATATTGGAACTGAAGGTCGCCCGCCGCAAGCCCCTGCTGGATGCGCTGGTCGCACTGCGCGATGCGGACCATAGTCCGGTAGATCGCGACTGCGGTTTCGGCACCCAGACTGGCAAGTTTCGGCATGCTTGTACTCCCCACCCTCAAGGCTCGTGCATTTCGATTGACGTGTCAACGATATCTAGATATTCGATCAAAGTTCTATATTTATGGATTTAGCTATGGCTTCCGTCAGTCAGTCCGTTTCACGCTGCATTGCCCTTTATGCGCTCTTTGCCGATCGCAAGTCCGGGCTGACAGGCGCTGAAATTGCAGAACATCTGGATGCACCGCGCTCAAGTGTGGCGGCGCTGCTCAAGGAGCTCTCGGAGCTTTCGATGATCAGCCTGAACCGTCGGACCCTGACGTATCTCCCGACCCTCAAGTTCGCACAGCTTGGTGCATGGCTGATCGATCCCGGGCATTTCCCCCCGCCGCTCGCCGAGTTGATGGAGGAGCTGCAGCGCGAGAGCGGCGAAACCGTCACGGCCTCGTGGCCAATCGATCATGAGATGGAAATCATCAGGGTCGTCAAAAGCCGCAACCCGATTTCATTTGTGGCCGAGATCGGCCAGCGGCTCCCACTATGGTATTCCTCTGTCGGCCTTGCCTATCTTGCATCACTTTCGAACCAGCAGATTCACGCACGCTGGGAGAAAGATCGTCGCGCGCTGGCCAAGGTGCCGGATCTGGACTCGGTGATTGATGCAGTGAGCCATGTTCGCACGAGCGGCATGGCGGTCGTGCATGGCGGTGTATTCGCTGAGGCCTCGGCCGTCGCCATGCTCGTCGGGTATGAACTCGACGGACGCCCACTGGTCGTTTCCATCGCAGGCCCCGAAGCCCGGATTCGCACCATTCAGCAGCGCTTGACAGGCCTCATCACGAGAACATTCGGCAGCGGGATTGGTCTGGACTGAACTGGTCCGGCAAGGGACGAGCACGAGCGGGAGCAAGGCGCAGTCCCGCAATCGATGTGGCGGCTTCTGGCGGAGCCGGTCGTCAAATTCGACCGGCCCGAACGACGGACTCTGGGTCGATAGGCGACGCCTGAGTCGGCTGCGATCAACGGCATCTGTCGCGTTCTGTCACCCGAAAGCGGCCAGGCAGCATTCCACCCACTTTGCGACACTCTCCGGTGTGATGCAGCATCCCGAAAGCGGCATGTCCGCTTCAGGCCGAGCTAGACGGCGATTCTGGCAGTCGCGAGCGGCTTAGCCACGGTCGGCATCCGAATCTGGCTGCTCGGGCTGCGAATTGTGGCGATCCCAGGATCGCCTCACCATGAGCATCCAACCATTGCGACATTTTGAACTCTGACGAGCCGTGCGCTCCAAATCCGAAGCATGCCACGCTTTCCATCCGCGGGGCGACAACGACTAGCCCTGAGCCCTGCGTGAAACGCAGATCGGAAGGGGAGGGGGAGGGGATGTGTGCCCGGGTGATTGCCGGGTGCACATCAGGAGTGACGACGATGCTTATTCCCTTTTCCCGGCTCTATCTGAGCGATGCCAATGTCCGCAAAACGCGCAGCGAAGAAGATGATATCCAGCTTTCCGCCGATATCGAAGCGCGCGGCCTGTTGCAGAACCTGCTGGTCACCAAGAGCAAAAAGCGCGGCAAGTTTGCCGTGATCGCGGGTGGTCGGCGGTTGCGCGCCATCGAGATGATCGTCGCGCGCGGTGCGTGGAACCCCGATACCGAGATCGAATGCAAGCTGCTCGAGGGTAGCGAAGAGGAAGCCGGCGAGGCCTCGCTGGCTGAGAACTTCCAGCGCGTCGGGATGTCCCCAGCTGAGGAATGCCGCGCCTTCCAGCACTTCATCAAGGAAGGCAGCGACGTTGCCGCGGTCGCCAAACGCTTTGGCCTGACCCAGCGCTTCGTGGAAGGCCGCTTGCGGCTAGCGAACCTCGCCGAGCCGATTTTCGAAGCACTCGCCAAAGGCGATGTCACCCTCGAGATCGCCAAGGCCTACGCCGCGACTGACCAGCACGAGGTGCAACTGCGGGTCTTTGAGCAGATGCGGTACGCCTATAACCCAAGCGCCGATGCCATCCGGCGTATGGTGGCGAGCGGTTCCATGCGCGGCAATGACCCAATCGCGCTACTGATCGGCGAAGATGCCTATGTGGCCGCCGGGGGCAAGATCGAGCGCGACCTCTTCAGCGAAGCAGCAGATGATCGCTGGATCGATATCGAGATCGCCCACCGGCTTGCGGCCGAAAAGATGGAAGCCGAAGCCCAGCGGATCGCTGCTGAAACGGGCCTTGCATGGATCAGCCCGGTTGCGTCGACCAATTCATGGCAGGCGCGCAGCGAAATGGGCGTCAATGCTGTCCGGCTGCCGCCCGCGCCGCTGTCCGAAGAAGCACGAGCCCGAATTGACGCGATCGATAAGCGCATGGACGAAATCAGCGCAATCATCGACGAAGGCGATGACGGCGAGATTGAAGGGAGCGAGGCCGACTTCGGGCAGCTCGAGGCCGAGTACGAGGATCTCGATGCCGAGCGCAGCGACCTCAATAACCCGGTGCGCGAACTGCCCGAGGAATGGCGCGGCGAGGCCGGACGGTTCCTCGTTCTCACCACCCGCGGCGAGATGGTGCTCGAGGCGGACTACTATAGCGAAAAGCGCCTGTCGTTCGAGACCGATGAAAGTGGCAAAGTGACAGCGACGGCCGAAGAGCCGGTGTCAGGTTCCACCAAGCGCGGCAGCGCTGCACCTTCAAGGCCCGAGGCGGTTGCGCCGGGCACGGAGAAGCCGATCAGCGCCCGCCTGTTCGACGAGCTTTCGGTCCAGCGCCGTAATATCCTGTCGGCATCGCTGCTCACCGATGCGGGGCTCGCGCTCGACTTTGCCATCTTCGCGCTGGCTGACAGCCGCAGCTACGAAAGCCGGGGAACCTCGATCAAGGGCGGACGCCCCAGCGATCCGGCGACCGGAGAACTTTCGCAGTCCACAGCCGAAGGGATTCTCGCCGAGGCTGAAGGCGCGCTCGACAAGGCATGGCAGGAACATGGCTGTGCAGCCCAGCGCTTCATTGCCTTCCGCGAACTTGCCGACGAAGCCAAGGCTGCGTGGCTCGCCTATGCGGTGGCCATCTCGCTCGAAGCCAAGAAGGGCTATGGTTCAGAATATCATCCGATCCATGCTGTCATCGGCAGCATGCTCGACATCGACGTTGCCGCGATGTGGCGGCCGACATCTGAGAATTTCTTCGACCGCGTGAGCAAGACCTCGTGTCTTGCCGCACTGACGGAAGTCGGCGGAAGCGATCTTGCAGCGCGCTATGCCGCATCGAAGAAGGCCGATCTTGCCAAGACGTGCGAGACGATCTTTGCCGGTAAGGCCATCGTTGAACAGGACGTCAAGGAAGCAGCGCTGGCCTGGTTGCCTGAAGGCATGAAGTTCACGATTGGGGCCAATCCTGCTGATCCGGTCATCCCGGACACCGACGAGAGCGCCCCGGTCTCCGGCGTCTGCGATGACGCTGAAGCTGACGGTGAAGCCGACAGCGAGGCCGACGAGCTGATCGATGACGATCAACCTGAAGTCGCCTGTGAAGAGGCGGCGGTGGCCGCCTGAGGCGGTCAATCACCCCTCCTGATGACTTGGCCCGGCCACTCGCCTGAGTGAGCCGGGCCTCTTTTTTGTTGAGGAGCAGGCTAATGCGCCAAAGACCCAAGCGCGACGTCGCGCAGGAAATCACCAATTTGATCATCGCTACAATCGAGGCTGGAACACTGCCCTGGCGCCGACCCTGGAAGAAGACCGGGATGGGCGGAGCACCGCTGCGCGCTGCCGGCGTCCCTTACACCGGGATCAACCGTCTCTATCTCTGGGCGGTCGCCGACCACTACGGCTATAGCTCGCGCTACTGGATGACCTGGCGGCAAGCCATTGAGCTTGGCGGACAAGTTCGCAAGGGCGAGACGGCCGAGCCCAGCATCTACTTCAACAGCACGAAGAAGACGGCGGTCGACCAGGCAACAGGCGAGGAATCGTCGAAAACAATCCGCTTCATGCGCGCCTACAGCGTGTTCAACGCATCGCAAATCGACGGGCTGCCGCCGCACTTCTATCCGAGTCCGGTGCCCGAAGCGCCGCCGACGCCCTCGCAGAAAGTCGCTGCCATCGAGCGCTTCTTCGGCCTGATCCCGGCGGACATACGCCTCGGCGGAGACCGCGCGTTCTACTCGCCGGGCGCCGATTTTATTCAGCTTCCGCATCCCAATGTCTTCAACACCGAAGACGGCTTCGTGGCCACCAAAGCGCACGAACTCGGCCATTGGTCGGGCCATGCATCGCGGCTCGCCCGCGAGTTTGGCAAGCGTTTCGGCGACAAGGCATACGCTTTCGAGGAGCTGGTGGCCGAGCAGGTGAGTGCGCGCATCTGCTATGAATTGGGCCTTCCGGCAGACCTTCACGAGAGCCATGCCAGCTACGTCTCGCACTGGCTGGAGATCCTCAAGGCCGACAAGACGGCGATCATCACCGCAGCTGCGAAGGCCGATCAGGCGTTCAACCATCTTGCGGCCTATTCGGGCTACCAGAGCGAACCTGCGGGCGAAGAAGGGGAGGAAGCCGATGAGACGGCGCCAGTTCCGGCTTTTGCTTGAGCCGGCACCGGAGGAGGTCGTTCGCCTCACCCAGCTTCACCGTTATGCGAGCGATGTCGCAGGCCAGGAGAGGGCGCCCATCGGTGGTGTGCTGGCCGAGTATATCGCAGGCCTGTTCCCCCAGAAGGATCCACGCCAGGTGCTGGACGGTCTTCTCGGCAAGGGGGACGCCGGTTGGTCGCTTGGCACAGTTCCGGGTCAAGGCCGGTCGCTCATCATCCAGACAACCGAGGCGGGCGTGGCGGTCTCGGCAATAGCAAGGATCCTCGAACAGATTGCGCCAGGGGCGCTCCTGCGACCGATGGTCTACGAGCCGTTGTCGCTGCACAACCCGATCGATCACCGCGGCAGCCTGCATTGAGGGAAGGGGGATGGGGCCATTGCATCTTGCAATGGAAAGGAAGCCTCATGTCCTGCGACATCGATTACCGTTACCGCCGCGCGCTCCAGCCCGATGGGCTGACAACCTTCGAAAACGCGCTGCGGGCATTGAACGAGGCCGTTGATGATGTCCGTCTGGCAGGCCGGCAGGCCGCAACCTGTCCGGCTGTGCTGCTGCTGACGCGCCACCTTCAACGCATTGCTGACGGAAGGCCGACCGAATGTGAGGCAGACGACCAGCCTCTGCGGTCCCAGTGCATCGAACGCCTTGCCGAGCTCAAGCACAGGCCTGCGATCATCGCGCTGGTCAAACGCGGGCTCGACTATCGTCCTGAAGAACTGCGCCACTACCGGCGCGAGGGCACGCGGGCTCTGCGCCAGATCGCAGCAGGGATCGGGCTCGAGCACGCCGATTACCGCATCAGCTATTACACCTCACAGGAGCAACTCGCGGGCGAGCATGTGCTGGAAGCCGACGGGATCTATGTCCGCATCAGCCCGGAACGGTTTGGCGAGCCGGGTCTGGCCTGGCGCAACCCCTTCTGGAAACCGCCTGGCGCGGTGATGCGCAAAGCGCCGATCACCGCCCTTGCAGACATTCCCGCGCTCTCGGCGCGGATCGCGCGAGAATTGAAGATTGCTCCCCCGCTTCAGCCGGGGCTTATCTGAAGGAGAATGCACATGGGCTGGCTTTACATGCACCGTGCAGGAATGGGCGGCTTCGAGACCCCCAAAGCCTATCTCGACAAACAGTTCACGTGGGAGCGCGAAAATGAAGAAACCGGCACCCTCGAAGGTTGCCGGGTCATCAGAAGCGTGTCCACAACCGGGGCCTACTACGCGGCTGTCCAGCGCTATGGACCGAACAACCAGACCCACGCCATCTCCGCGGTGATCTGTCTGGTCCGCTGGAACCCCAAGGCAGCCGACGGCCTCCTGTTCGGCTACAAGGACATGGATGAAAATTCAGGACCGGTGGAGGCCGGGTGCCCCAGACGTATCCTGGAGGAGTTGGGGCCAACCCGTCACCCTTATGCCCTCGACTGGCGCAACCGGTGCTACCGCCAGCTCCGGCTCAAGGAACGCAAGATCGCCGATGGCGACCTGATCCGGCTGCCTGAACCCATGAAGTTCACCGACGGGAGCGAACACGCCGAGTTCCGGGTGACAAAGCGGGGCGCGAAGATTGAACTCAGCACGCCCGATGGCCGAGGCCGGTTCCGCATCAGCAGATTGATGGAGCGCCGGTTCGAGGTCTTGCCCCCGAAGCGCGCGGTGCGCACATTTTTCCCGGCAACGCCGTAACGCTTGGGGAATGATCATGCTGCCTCAGAGCCTCGACCCAAGAAGGGCGATCCTGTGCGGGCGCGCCAATGCCGAGCGCGTCGCCATTCGGATGACCGCAAATTCCGGGCAGAGCCATGCCGTGGTAAGGACGGATAGCAAGCTCCAGCCCTTCTGCGTTATTCCTGCAGAAGAGGGCCTTCCCGGTGCGATCGAACTGCAGGTCGTGGTTCTGTAAGAGCGAGTAACTGCTTCGGCAAAACCGGACACCTGCTGGGTCGGGCACACCAAACCTTGATTACCGCAAGATTTGACGCTATATCGCGTCAGAATTCATGGGAAAGTGCAATGGCGATTCAAAACTACGCTGACAACGGCGCGTTTGCTCCGCGCAAGATCGTCGACGCGCTGCGGACGACCAGCGACGAACTCGCACGCTCGCTGGGCCTCGGCAAGGATGCGATCCAGCGCAAGGACCGGATCGCGTCGGACCGGACCCAGCGCCGCCTTCGCCAGATGGTCGAGATACTCAACAAGGTTGAACCGCGCTTCGGGTCGGCCTTGCTGGCCTATGCGTGGTATCGCTCTGAGCCGCTGCCGGGCTTCTCGGGCCAGACCGCAATGCAGCTCGTACAGAGCAACCGGGCCGATGATGTGCTGACCTATATCGACGCTGTCGACGCCGGCATTCACGCTTAAGCGCATGCACTTCACAGGGCTGCTCTACCGCGCCCACAATCCGGTCTGGTCCCGCGAACCGTTGTCGGGGGAGGGGGCGGCCCGGTTTGGCGGACGGTTCAATCGCATGGGGCGCGCTGCGCTCTATACTTCGCTCGCGCCCGAGACGGCGCTTCGCGAGGCCAATCAGGTCGGCACGTTACAGCCAACAACCCTCGTTGCCTATCAGGCCGACATCGGACCCTTGCTGGATGGCCGCGATGCCGCTGCATTGCAGCCCTTCGGCATCGCACCGGCGGAGCTCGCCGACCCGTCGTGGCGTGATCGGATGCTCTCAGGCAAGCCGGTCCCGACGCAAGACCTAGCGGAGGCCGCGATCGCGCAAGGCTATGCCGGCATCGTTGTCCCAAGCTTTGCCCGCGGTGCACCCGCGGACGCGCTCAATCTGGTCCTGTGGGACTGGGACGGGCGCATCACGCTTGTTGATGACGACGACCGGCTTGGCCTTCGCAATAACTGATGGCCGCTTAGTCCTCGATCATCCCTCCGAGGCCGGGATCGAGATACCAGGATGGGCCTTCGGTAAAGTCGGCATTGCGGGCAGGAACGGGGCCATCAGGCTCTGACGATACGTAAGGGTTGACCATCGGCACAGGACGCTGGCCCGAGCGCAGAATGTGACCCGACATCTGGCACCGCGGCCCGAGGAGCTCGAAGAGCCATTCGAGATCGTCAAGCATCTGGACAATCCCGCGCCCTGCCAGCGCATAGTAGAGGCAGCGCTGATAGTCATCGCAATGGCAGGACAGGATCTGCGTCAGCCGAGCCTTGGCATTGGGCAGACCCTGAAACACGCCCTGCAAGGTCTCATAGAGCTCGCGCGCTGAGTAATAGGCATCGAACGGCTCCACTCCGATCGAGGCATTGGCAAGCATACGCTTGGTTGGACGGCAATTGGGATCAAGTGCCGCGTCGCGCAGCGTGACATCGAGGTCGAACTTGCCGATATCAAAGACCTTGTTCATTATTTATGGGCTCCTGCAAATTGTGAACATAACGTGAACAAACGACAGGGTCAAGGCGTCATCATGCATGTGGCTGGTAGGTAAGGACACCACAGGAAAGACCGGCAGGGTCGCCATCAGCGACGAGCTGAAGGCTGCGCTGGTGCGCTGGTATACAGGCCGGGGCAGCGAGGCCGACCACCGTGCTTCGGTTTCGCTGGTCTCAACCGCGCGCGAGAACCACAAGTGGATCGCCTGCGATTGCCTTGGGGCAGAGCGACCGCCGCCGCTGATGAGCGCAGCCTATCTCAGTTTTCAGGAAACCTACTATCTCAGGCGCCTTACCTCGCGGCCAGGCCACGATACCAAATGCCCATTTCATTTGCCCCAGGCACCGCCGCGTATCCGCGAGACCGCAAAGGACTCGCTTTACGCTATCGGCCTTTTCAAGGGCCTGTTCAGCGCGCACCAGAAGGCGCCGGAGAAGCTTGCACAGAGGCCGGAAGACATCGAGCCGGACGACCGCTCACGCGGCGTTGCGATCCCGCGCCTGGGCAAGCTGCTCTGGTTGCTGCTCGAGCGGGCAGGTGCAAACGTCCTGCGCGAATTGCCGCCCAGTGGCCGACGCGAAGGCTCGATCAGCGCAGAAATGCGGTACCTCAAGCGCGCAGCCGAGGGCCTCCAGATCGCGCCGGGCATTCGGCTGTCGGATCACCTCTACACCAACGCCATCGACTACGAGAAGCGGCGGGTCCATGCCCGGTTACGCTCTGCCGCCGAGACCTGGCCGCCCGAATTTGCGCCGCAGGCATTCCTGCTTCTCGAAGCAAGCGAGCTCACATCGAGCGAGGTCGTAACGGGGCTTGGCACCGTCGAAATCCGCAACCGCATCCAGCACACCGGGATCATCCGCGCCGAGGTCGAGCCACCGTTCCTAGTGCTTGCCGTCGTCGGCGAGCACAGTCGGCGCGAAGGATACCTGGCGCTGCGCGCCTATGCCCAACCTGTGCTCAGCGGAAACCAGTTTGTACCTGCCGAGCGCGATCATGATCGCGATGTGCTGCGCGCGCTCCAACAGGCCCAATATGAACTGCGCCGCCTCGGCGTCAGGATGGCGGTCAAGAAGGTCCTCTTTGACATCACGCTGGCTGCGGGGTCGGCGAGGCCGGATTTTCTGGTGGCGCTGCTCGATGAGCATAGCGGGGAGGAATGCAAGTTCGCGCTTCAGATCCTGCAGTCAGATGATGCCGACTATCTTGAACTGCGCAGCATTGAACGCGAGCGTCTCGCTCAGGCCGGGCTTGTCGTATCCCTGCCGGTCAGCGCCGTGACCCCTCAGACAATTATCAGCGAAGCCCGCCGCATTCTCGCGTGAAGGGGAGGGGGAGGATTTGAGCGAACCTGAAGAAGGAGAGTTCGCTCATGACATGCTTTGCTCCATCGCCGCGCCCATCGATATCGATCTGGGGCGCCGTCCAGCAGGCCGATCAGCTGGCCCCCGGCATATGGTCTGTCATGACCGCCAGCCATGGGGGCATCATTCTGTCGGAACAGCGACAAGTGGCCATGCCGCCGGCGCTGCAGATCGACGGCGGGGCTTACGAAGAAGATTGCGACTGGGCGCTCCCGATCCTCGCCTTCACCAACGAGCTTGAACGGCAGGGTTCCTGTTCCGCAGGCTTCCTGCAGCTTGCGCGCGATACCGCCCGATGTTGGCACCCAGACCGCTTCAGCGCCTTTACCGGCGAGGCCGTCGAGGAAAATGCATCTGCGATCCTGCGGACGCGCAAGGCCTACATCGGCGCGATCGGCGAATTCTGCGTCACCAGCGCCTGGGGCGACTGGGCCGAATGGGTGCCGGAAGGCAAGGTGGGCGTGATTGCCCGGCAAGTCGAACGCGTCGATCACCTTGGCCGGCCAACTTATGGCGAGGCCGAAGTCTGCGCGCTGATCGCCAAGGACCTCTACGCCGCACGCGGCGAAGTCACGGCTCTGCGCGACACGGCGCATGAAGTGATCCCGATGCCAGAGACCCTGCGACCGAAACGCGTGGGCTGAAGGGCATGCCGAAGGCGGCCCAGCTCCGGCTTTGCATCAATTCACCGATCGGAAGGGAAGGGGGAGGGGAAGGGCGAACCAGTGCGATGAAGGACCCCTTGCCATGAACCCGACAGTCATCCGACCCAGCATCAGCCCGAAGACGATCACCAAAGTCACGCGCCTCTTCAACGGCACCATCGGCGATATTCTGGGCGAGCTCCTCCAGAACAGTCGCCGCGCGGGCGCTTCCCGGATCGATATCGCCTGCTGCGCAGATCAGGACGGAGCGCGACTGACTCTTGTCGACGATGGAACCGGCGTTGCTGATCCCCAGACCATGATTGCGCTGGGGGACTCGGGCTGGGACCAGAAAATCCATGAGGCCGAAGACCCGGCAGGCATCGGTGTCTTCAGCCTGGCGGGCAAGGACACACACATCAGCTCGCGCCATGTCGATGACACCACCGGATGGTCGGTCCATGTCCCCGCAGATGGCTGGACCGGTGCGCAGGACATTGCCGTGCGGCCCCTTGCCCGCCCGGTTGGGACGACGATCACCTTTCTGATGCCCGGCGTGAGCGAGCAGACGGCCGAGCGGATTGTGCGCGAGGTCGCGAAGTTCTACCCGCTGCCGGTCTACTTCAATGGCGTGCAAGTGCCGCGCGAGGACTTTCTCGCCAAAGCGATCTACATCGCCGAGTGGAACGGCAGCCAGATCGGTGTGTTCGAGGGGCGCGAATACCACCAGGACCCCACGACCAACTTCCATGGCATGGTGCTCACCCGCAAGCTTGCCAGTGTGTCGGAGAGCCTCGGCGGCAAGACCTATCATGCCCGGCTCGATATCGGCTCCACCCCGGGCCTTGCCCTTGTCCTCCCGGCCCGCAAGGAGTTCGTCGAGAACGCGGCCTTTGCGGCGCTTCAGACAGCTTGCAAGCGCACGATCTATGCCGCGCTGGCGCACAAAGGCCAGCACCGGCTTTCCTTCGAGAACTGGAAGGAAGCGCGCGATCTGGGGGTCGCACTGCCGGAGGCCGACCCCTGCCTGCCCCGCTGGCATGCGGCTATCGCGGAAAGCGACAACGTCAATGTCGAGTATGAGGAGGTCGCTACAGGACCGGACACGATCCTTGTTGCGGATCTCGAGCCCGATATCGGGCAGGGACTGGAGCGCGCGCTGCGCACGCATCCCCTGCGCCCGCACCTCGCTGAGAACCATCCTCCTTACGCAGGCTATGGCTGGTATAATGCGCTGTATCAGCTCGGCAACGTGCGCTTCTATGTTGCAGCCGGGGAGCAGCACCACATCATCGCCGAAAACGGAAGCTTCCCTTCGCTCCAGGACCATGTGCGTGCCGAGACGATCGAACTGAGGTTCTGCCTCTTCCACCGCGCCACCGAGACCCAACGCGAGGAACGGATCCCGGCAGATGTCGCCTTTGTCGTAAACGAAGATGGCTGGTACAGCGGCGTCGACCAGATCCGCATCGCTTACGTGCCGGGGGCAGACCTGACCCCTGAAACGCTGGTCGATCTCATCGAGAACGTCTGTTTCTGCGCAAGCGACGACAGCGAGGCCGACTCCTGGGACACCCAGCACGAGCACTTCATGCGCGATGCGCGCGAACTCGCGGCCCGGGTGCTGCTCGGCGAGGACGAGGCCGTCGCGGCGCGCATCCGCGATACGCTCGCCGGCATCCTGTGGGTCATTCCCAAGGACCGGCAGGTCGCTATCACGGTCGCTCCCGGGACCGCGATCGATGTTCAGCTGTCCGCTTGTTCCCTCCTGGATCGGGACGAGACCTCCAATGCATGACACATCCGACCTCGCTTGCGCTCAGCAGCGCACCGAGCGCATCGCGCTGCTCAATGATGCCGTGCGCCGGGGCCGCGACCGCACGGCCCGCATCGTCATGACCTCCGGGCTGCTTGCAGAACTCGGCGGCGAAACGGTGGCAGACAGCTTGATGGCACAGGCTCGGTTGATGGCCGCTCTGCGCCATTGCACCTTCGCCCCGGACTCGCCCGAGCGGGACTTTGCAAGCATGGATGTCGATGGCATCAAGGTGCTGATGAAAATCGATTATTACGACACCAAACTGGCGTTCGGGTCAGAGGATCCGGCCAATCCAGCGATGACACGGCGCGTCGTCACGCTGATGCGGCCAGCGGATTACTGATCATTGTGAGGGGCAGGCATATCGCTGCGTCACCCGGCAGCCGCCCAAACCTGATGGGGAGGTAAAAAGCGCATGAGCAGGCACAAGGTACCGCTTCGTGACGGGGTTGCGGCGGCAAGCGCTTATGCCGGGTGGGACCGCCCCTTGCAGACATACTTTGCGCAGGTTCTGAGCGCGCCTGACGAGGACGGCGAGGAGACCGAAATCGTGTGGGTCGGCACTGCCTTCGGCGAACTGCCCCTCGCAGTTGACGCAATCCGCGCGCTCGAACCCTATTGCCATATCGAGGCAAGTCTTGCCGCACAGCTCGAGATCGACAGGATGGCATGCCTCGCCACGCGCGACGGACCCAATCAGCTTGAAGCCAAGGCTTTCATGGCGCGTGTCAGCCAGATCAGGGACAGGCCCGAGCCCGAAGCTTAGCTCGGTACGAACCGCGCATGGCTCGCAGCAGGGCAGGTTCATCTCCAAACCACGCATCGAGGCTCCTCAGCCCTCCGGGCTGGACAAGATGACGCGCGCCTGCGGTGGTTGGCGCACGGGCCGGGCCAAGGGCCCGGAGGAGAGGGGGGATGGGAGAAGGTGTTCCGGACAAGGGGTTCGGACAGCATCAGGAGAATGTGACATGAACATCGGCACCCTCAAGGCCAACGCAGAAGGCGTTCACATCGGCCGCATCACCACCCTGACCTTCAGTGCGACCGTCGCTCTGCGGGCCTTCGAATCCACCAACGAGCGGGCACCCAAGTTCGACGTCATGGCGCTCTCGGCGGACCGCCGCAGTTGGGTCAAGATCGGCGCGCTCTGGGAATACTCGTCGAACGAGACCGGCGAATGCTTCCTGTCGGGCCAGATCGACGACCCCAGCCTCTCGGCGCCGATCCCGGTCGCCATGTTCCAGCAGAACGATGGTAGCTTCAATGTCGCTTGGCGCCGTTCGAAGCCCAAGGCCTCGCTCGACGGCTTCGGCAGCGAGAGCGAAGGCGCTCTGCCGCCGCTCACCGCCACCGGCGACGAACCGGCCAGCGACCGCAGCGTTGACAGCGCCGCTGCCACCGGCGACGGTCTGGGCGAGAGCACCGCTCCGGCACCCAAGGGCAAGACGCGCGCAAGCGTCGACGCCTGACCGGGACAAGCCCCCCCGTGACCGGTGCCGCGACCCGCGCCGGTCACATCGGGAAGGCCCGTCCGCGCATTCGTCGCGGGCGGGCCTTTTCTTTTGCCCGCTGCTGTCGGGCTCCACGGAACCTCTGAAGGAACTCGGCCAACGAGAGGGAAGGGGGAGGTGCCGTTCGAGCAAAGGAGGCTTGAATGGCAAAAACAATCTGGACACTCGATCTTGGCGGCGCGCCCACAAACGAGGACTGCGCACAAATCGGTCACACCCCGAACTTCGACCTCGTGAATAACGCCGAAGCCATGCTCTACAGGGCTGCGCTGATTGCGATTGCCGGTTCGCCGCCTGCCGGCATCACCTTGCGGATCAAGGCGAACGCCCATGATTTCGGAACCTACCGGACGGTCGAGGCGAGCATTGACAATGACCAGGACGACGGCAGCCATGCCAGCTATATCGAGACCCTCGAGACGGGCATCGCCTTCTGGCATCAGGCCGGGTTTGCACCGCCTGAGTTCGGCAAGCTGACGGCCAGCGATCAGCTTGCGGGTTTCGTCGTGGATGCTCTCGCAAGCGCGCTGCGGATCACACGGCCGACCAGCGCCGGGGCGTTCTTTCCGGAATCCTCCGGGCCGATCCACCGCAACCTCACCGCAGCCTTTCCGGAAGCGGCGCAGCGCGCCTTTCCCGAAGGAGCCGTGCCATGCTGACCGACAGCGAACGCTTCGCCTTCAGTGCCTGGCGGATCCATGCGTTCGCCGCGACGGGCAATGCCTAGGACGCCGTGCAGACCGACGATACTATCGCTGCCGGCGATACGTTGCTCGTCCTCGACGAAGGGGTTGTCGGTGTCGCGATGACCTGGCCCTTTGCTATCACCGCAGAGCCGGGCAAGCTTCACGCGGTCTGTGAGCCCCGCGCTGGCGAAACCCTTAGGCACATTGAAAAGGCGCTCGATGTTCCAGACGGGTCAATCGCGCGGGCCTGCCGCCTCGCAAACACTCTGGGCTTTGCGATTGATGCGTGCCTCGTCCCGTTGTTGCCTGAGCTGCCAGCTACAGAGGTAGGCGGTTAGCGCGGCAAGCGTCGCCACAGAAATCTTGCTATTTTGGCAATAATTGCTATTTTGGTGCCAATAGGAGATACGACCATGCCAGCGACGGCGAACGAGCACCCCAGGGTTCCCCTGACCCGGTTTCACAACAACACCGGCGAGTTCCTTGATCTGGCAACCAAACAGCCGGTCGTCCTGACCAGCCATGGCCGCGAGCGGCATGTGATCGCAGATAGCGAATATTTCCGCCATCTCGAAGAGGCCGCACGCGGTGTGATCGCCGGCCACATGAATATCGAAGCTGTCGCTACGTCCGACATGACCGAAGCCGACCGCAAGGCTTTCGCCAATGCACGGCCTTCGGCCAGTGAACTTGCCAATGACCGCTGGGAAGACTGACCGCCCCGCCGCAGGCCATATCCTCCGATACGTCTACCTCTTCGAGGAAGAGCAGAGACGCGGGCGCGACGAAGGCGTCAAGGAACGCTTCGTCGTCGTCGTGGGTGTGGAAGGCTCGCGCTATCTGGTCGCCGCGATCACGACCAAGGGCGAGGGGCGTAAGAACGCTATCGCAATCCCCGATGAGATCGCTCGCGCAGCCGGGCTCGTTCCGGGTAGCGCCATTGTCGTTTCGGAATTCAACCGGTTCACCTGGCCCGGGTTCGACATCAGACCCCTGATGAAGCAGCCCGGGTACATTGCCGGACGACTCCCACCGCGGTTCACAGCAAAGATCATCGATGCCATCACAGCCTCGGGCGCCGCTGCCGTCGATCGCGATTGATCGGCGCAACTTGGAGGCAGGCAGACCCCTTGGGGCCTTGTCTGATCGTGCATCAACGGCAGCTCAGTGACGCCGACCTTGTGGATCAGCACCCCAATAGCCAAGGTCGGGTATTCCGGACAACTGCCGCTGGGAAACCTCTCGCTCACCGAAATCGGTGAGGGCGAGTGATCGATCCTGCGGTCATCACGGTCGACAGCGAGCTCCTGCATTCCGAGACGCCACGAGGTTGATGTCCAAGCGGGCTATGAGCTCCTGTGCCAACAGCACGTCCGCCGCCCAGTGCCCCTGCCTCTCTGGTCGAGCTTAGGGCCAACCTGCAGAAATGCGAGCCGTGTTGCCCGGCAAGCCGGGCTGCCCGCACCACCTCGATTTCTGAGGTTTCCCGCGCGCGAAAGCGCGCGGTGTCCCAGCTCTCCCGCCGAGGCTCGATAAGGGCACCGGCGGACGAGCCGTCGGCATCAAGGAGGCTCTTGCAATGAACATCGTCAACCTCGTCGGTCGTCTCGCCAAGGATCCCGTTGCCCGCGATCGCAGCGACACCCGCATCACCGAACTGGTGCTCGTGACCGAACGCCCGGTCATCCGCGACGGCAAGGTCCAGAAGGACCCGGAAACCGGCTACCCGGTCAAGGATGCCGAATTCCACAAGATCACCGTCTTCAACGGCCTCGGTCTCCCGCTGCGCCAGCACAAGGCCAAGGGCGACCAGCTCGCCGTGACGGGCCGCATCCACTACTCGCGCTGGCAGGACGCCGAAGGCAATGACCGCTACGGCTGCGAGATCATCGCCGAGAACGTCGAGTTCTTGTGACCGGCAGGGGCGGCACCGCGGTGCCGCCCCTGGCTTTGCACGGCAGGCCAAACTCGCCGCCGCCTCATTGACCAGAAAAATCCATCCTGACGGACGACAAAAAGCGCCATAGTAAGCCGGGACGCAGGAGGAACCGCCACATGTCGATTACCTTCCCTCGGATGTTCGCCATCGGGGGAGTGCCTGTCACGAACATCAAGGAAGGGCTGAAATCCCTTTCCAGAACGAGTGATCCCGGCTCCTTTGTCGGCTTTCGATCCGTCTTTCCGACCCTCATTCATGGGTCGCATGCGTTCGAGGTCGCCAGCTTGCTTGGCTTGCTCGACGATGAGCGATCTGAACTGACCCCGACAGGCAGGGCGGTCGCCCATTCACGCAGCGTTGTGAAGACCGAGCTGGCCAAGGCGCGTGCCATCCTCGACCGGCTGCTGGAACGATTTGAAGCGATCAACGCCGATCCCGATCGTCTGATCAGCATCAACAGGGTCTACCTTTACGGCAGCGTCATGCGAGGCGACCCGCTCGTCGGCGACATCGACCTCGAGATCGAAGCCTCGCGGGGTCCTGCCTACGCGAACGACCTTCAGGCATATCTCAGGGGATGCCTTGCCTTTGTCAGACAGTTCGCGCCGAACTATGTGCCTCCCGTCTACATGGCCGAGAGTGGCAAGGCGATGGACCATCTCATCTTCGGACCAAGACGAGCGCCGATTCTGAAGGGAGCCATGATCAATGTCAGGAACCTCAGCACGATCCCGGCACCTTGTCAGCTGATCTACACCATTGAGCACAGGATCGACCTGAACGCCCCGATCCTCAAGACCCATCCTGATTATGATCCAGCAATTGAAACAAGCCACGAAGTCCCGCACCTCGCATCGTTCGAAGTCCCCGAATTCGGAATTCCAGAGCCGGTTGACGCCAGATTCATCGCGAAGTTCCATCCCACCGGGCGGATTGCCGTCCATGATTTTGCCTCACCGACCTCTAACGTGCTGGCGCGGCTACTGCGGGCGCATGAACTGCAATCCAGCACGCTGAAGGTCCATGTGAGCGGCGATACGCTGGACCCCGCCTTCGCCAAACGAAGCGGCCTCACGGACGACCTGAGCCCGAAGGGAACCATTGTCCTGACGGCCGAGACCCATCGCAACGAACTGCGATCCTTCATGAAAATTGAACGTAAAGTGGCGATGGTTGATGGAATGCTGACGGTTGACCTGAAGGTCGGTGACCTCGCGACATTGCAGCGCCGCCGGACCGATGAAGCACGTGCCGACTGCCTTGCCGTGGTTGCAGCCACAATTCATATGGCAGACCGATTCCACGCGCTCGCACTCAACCGGGCAGGCAACAATTACCCGATCGAAGCGACGGTGACGACAGCCAGCTCGGTTCCGGATGCGATCGGTCCATTGATTCAGGAATTCGGCTCCAGGTTAGGCGGATCACTCGATTCCTGACGTGAGCGCCCGCCTGCCGATATGCGCGCCGCAGCCAAGCGGCATTGACTTCACTCTCCCAAGCACCCCCTCAACACCCTGGATCGATCATTGACCCTGTCGCATCGATACTGGCGCCCCGATGACCGCAGCTGCATCGCAAATGCTGAGCGACCACCGCAAGATTCATCGGGATCGACTTGGCGAAGCATTGATCGCGCAACCTGGACGCCGGGATAATCACGACGCGGCGGCACCTGCGGCATTCAACCTGCGCATTGAGACCATGTCGGACCAGATCGGCGACAGAGTTGAGACGCTTACTTCCCATAGGCGCCGTAGAACATCATGAGAACATGATCGTCAACCGCAATGGAGCACCTCCGCAGGCAGTAGCGCCTCCCGACCTTCGGCCGGGACCGCGCTCTATTCCGCTCGGCGCCGCAGCCCTGGCTCAGCTGAAGCTTCGCTAAGGGCTGTGCGCAAGCCTCGCTCCAACGAGCCCCAGAGGGGTCTCGGCCCTTCGGGTAACGATCGCTGACGCATTTTGCCGCGCACCGCGCTTACGCGCTGCGGCCATAAGGAGCGGAGCTTTTCCAGCGGCTCGGGCTTCGCCCGGGCCTTGCATTTCTGATAGCCCCGCCGGCTCTCGGTCCCGCCGCTCGCGGCCGACTTGCCGCGCGCACGGTCGGCGACAAATGCCGCCGCCTCGGCGCGCGACGAATTCGGCCTGTCGGACCGCGGCTCCTGCGGGAGCCGTTTCCAATGCGGACGTCTCGGAGAGACGCCCGTTCACCTTGCATGTCGGCTTTTGGGCGATGCTGTGAGCCTGCCCAATGGCCGATACGGGGTGGGAAGCGGAAGTTCGAGCGGATTTAATCCAAGTCCAAATTGGGGCCGGTTGTAAGCGTCCGCCCAATCACGAGTTGCGCGGTCGGTGCTGGACGATGAAGGACGGTTCCCGAACGGAGTTCTTTCTGGACTCCAGAAGGAGGTTCTGTGATCGATAGTGTCGGCGTGATCGTGCGCACGGAGCGGCGGCGGCGCTATTCGGATGCGGAGAAGGCCGCGATCGTTGCGGAGAGCCTGCGCCCCGATGTCACGGTCACATCGGTCGCGCGCAGGCATGGTATTGCCAAAAGTGTGATCTACAACTGGCGCGCCAACCGGCGCGAGGCTGAAGCGATTGCAAGGAAGGCGCTGGAGTTTATCCCATGCGGCCAGTTCGTCGAGGCCACAGCGGACACTTCGGCTCCTGCGATCCTCCCTGAGGGGCCAGAGCCGTCGGTCGGCACTTTGGTGGCCGATGTAGCGGCATCTCCGCCGCCGGGGCCACCACGAGCAGGCACGATTGCCATCGAGCTTGGCAACGGTGCGCGCCTGACCGTCGATAGCTTCGTCAACGAGAAGGCGCTCGCCCGGGTTCTGCGCGCGTTGAAGGCCGTGCCATGCTGAGCCTGCCGCCGGGCACCAAGGTCTATCTCGCCAGCAAGCCGGTCGATATGCGCAAGGGCTTCGCCGGTCTCAGCGTGCTTGCCAGCGAGGTTTTCCGGCTCGATCCCTACAGCGGGCATGTTTTCCTGTTCCGCAGCAAGCGCGGCAACTATCTCAAGGCGCTGGTCTGGGACGGCACGGGCCTGTGCCTTTTCGCCAAGCGTCTCGAGCGTCATCGGTTCGTATGGCCGCCGCTGGTCGATGGCGGGGTGGTGCTGACACCGGCGCAGTTTTCGCTGCTTCTGGAGGCGATGGACTGGCGGCGAACGGTGGCACCGAAGCCGCCCAAACGGCCTGTGCATATCTAACGAATCGGGCGCGGTTTTCCTGCCTTCGACTTGGTCAAGATCGCCTGCCATGTTATCCGCTGTTCGTGTCTCCCACCGACCTCGATCTGCCTTCCGATCCGGACGAGCTTCGCGCCTTTGCCGAGGTGATGAAGGCACGTCTGGCCGCCTCGGAACGGGCGTTGGTGCAGGAGCAGAAGGCGCTTGCTGATGAGCGCAAAGCACACGATGCGACGCGCGACGATCTTGTAGCGGCGCGCAATGCCATCAAGCTGACGACGCTCCAGATCGAGAAGCTCAAAGCCCAGCTTGCCAAGCTGCGGCGGATGAAGTTTGGCCAGTCGTCCGAGCGCTTGACGCAGCTTGCCGACCAGCTCGAGCTGACGCTCGAGGATCTCGAAGCCCAACACGCTCATGCCGAGTGCGTCGTGCGCGGGCAGGTCGATCACGACGAGGCCGAACCGGCCAAGCCCAGGCGCAAACCCAAGCGCGCGCCGCTGCCCGAACATCTGCCGCGCGATGTAATCGTGCATCCTGCACCGGGCGCGGATCGCTGCGCGGCGTGTGCCGGCGCGGTCAGCGATCTGGGGGAAGACGTCACCGAAGTGCTGGAATATGCGCCCGCAAGCTTCCGCGTGGTGCGCCATGTTCGGCCGAAGGTCGTCTGCAAGTGCTGCGACACAATCGCCCAGGCACCTGCGCCCGGTCTGCCGATCCCGCGCGGCCGCGCCGGGCCGGGCCTCTTGGCGCACGTCATTGTCGCCAAGTTCGCCGATCACCTGCCGCTCTACCGCCAGTCGCAGATCTATGCGCGCGAGGGCGTCGATCTTCCCCGCTCGACGATGGCCGACTGGCTCGGTCAGGTCAGCTGGCTGCTCGATCCGCTGGTCGAGCGGCTTGGTTCCCACGTCATGGCGAGCCCGAAGCTCCATGCCGATGACACTCCAGTCCCGGTGCTGGCTCCCGGCACGGGCAAGACATCGACCGGGCGATTATGGGTCTATCTGCGCGATAATCGCCGATGGAGCCCGGCAGACAGGCCCGCAGCCCTGTTCCGCTACAGTCCTGATCGCAAGGGCGAGCGGCCGCGCGAGCACCTTGCGGCCTTTGCGGGCTTTCTGCAGGCCGATGCCTATGCCGGGTTCAACGCGCTCTATGACCCAAGCCGGGAGCCCGGCATTGTAAGCCCCGTCGCCTGTTGGGCGCATGCGCGGCGCAAGCTGCACGATGTGCTTGTTCCCGATCATCGATCTGCCGCGCGCAAGGGGCTCGCCATGATCGCGCAGTTCTACGAGATCGAACGGTTTATCGAGGGTTAACCTCCCAAGGAGCGTCTGCGTCAGCGATCAGCGTCGAGGCTCATCGCGCTCGATTTCTTCGCATGGGCTGACAGCGTCGTCGACCAGGCATCGGCGCGCTCGCCGCTTGCCGAGGCGCTGCGCTATGCCGTCAAGCTGAAGCCCTCGCTGCTCGCCTACACCCGCGACGGGCGGCTCGAGATCGACAACAATCTTGCCGAGAACGCGCTGCGCGGCATCGCGGTCGGGCGCAAGAACTGGCTGTTCGCCGGCGCGGATT
This sequence comes from Porphyrobacter sp. HT-58-2, assembly GCF_002952215.1. Classification (NCBI taxonomy): domain Bacteria; kingdom Pseudomonadati; phylum Pseudomonadota; class Alphaproteobacteria; order Sphingomonadales; family Erythrobacteraceae; genus Porphyrobacter; species Porphyrobacter sp. HT-58-2. The sequence continues at coordinate 610,493 of NZ_CP022600.1, forward strand.
GTGGCGGCGAGCGGGCGGCGTCGATGTATTCGCTGCTCGAGACCGCCAAGCTCAATGACGTCAACCCGCAGGTCTGGCTGACCGACGTCCTCGACCGCATCGGCAAGGGCCATCCCATCAATCGCATCGACGAGCTGCTGCCGTGGGCTTGGAAGGCCGCTCAATCCAGTGACCCCGACGCCGCCTGAGGGCCCTTGCGCCAATGGCAGCTATCTGCGATTTTCCGCCAGAAGGTGACGTTCAGCAAGCGACCCCATACCCGCCGCTGAAGCATAGCAGGTTTATGCCTGTGCGGCCTGATACCTCTCCTCCACCACCTCCCAATCGAGATTGGCCAGGAATGCATCGACATACTTCGCTGCCGCCGCACCGTAGTCCATGTGAAAGCTGTGCTCATACATATCGAGCGCGATCAGCGGTGCGCCGGTGGCTGCACCATGCATGTGATCGAAAGCCCAGTAGTTGTGCAGCGACTTGGTGTGGCGGTTGTAGCTGAGGATGCACCAGCCTGATCCGCCTGCAAGCGACATGGCGGTGCGGCGGAATTCGGCCTGCCAGGCATCGAAGCTGCCAAACCATCCATCGAGCGCCTCGTAGATTGATCCGCCCGGATTGCCGTTGCCGCCCAGCGCATCGAAGTAATACTCGTGCAGTACCACTGATCCGGTGCGGTGCAGTTCCTCGCGCTCCAGCCCGGCATAGGCCACCGGGGGAAAGTCGGGATCGGCCATCGCGGCGGCGAGGCGGGTCTCAATGGTGTTGAGCCCGCGCACCGAGCCTTGGTAGTTATTCTCCCAATGCGATGTGATCAGCCGCTCCGACATGCCGGTGAGCTTGGCCGGGTTGAACCGCAGCGGCTTGGGGGTGTGCTTGCCGGCAAAGGCAGGGGCGCGGGAAGCCGCTGTGGCAGGGTTTTGCGCCGAGACTGCGCTTGCTGTTCCTGCCAGAGCGATACCCGTGGCCGATAGCCCGGCCGTGCCGATGGCTTGCCTGCGTGTGATGATGCTCATGCCGTCCTCCTCAGATTGCGAAAACCAAAACCATACCGCCCAGCGCGGCGGCCATCAGAACCCGCAGCACCGACCATTTCAGCCCGAACACCAGCGCGCAGGCGATCGCAGCCAACACGCCAGCGCGCCAATCGAAACTCGCCGGTTCTGGCAAGTATACCCGCAGCGGGCCGAAATTGCGCTGACCGACCTCGCCGAACAGGACGTGCAGCGCGAACCATGCGGTGAGGTTGGCGATGACGCCCACCACCGCCGCAGTCACTGCAGCCAGCCCGCCTTTCAGTCGCACCGCGTTGCCCAATCGGTCGATCCACGGCGCAAAGGCGAAGATCCACATGAAGCAGGGTGCAAAGGTCACCCACGTCGTCAGCCCCGCGCCGAGCAATCCCGCAACGAACGGCGAGAACGGCTCGGGCGCGCGAAACGCGGCGAGGTAGCCGACGAATTGCGTCACGAGGATCAGCGGGCCCGGCGTGGTCTCAGCGAGGCCCAGCCCGTCAGCCATCTCGCCGGGTTGCAGCCATCCGAAACCCTGCACCGCCTCCTGCGCCATATATGCCAGCACCGCATAGGCCCCGCCAAATGTCACGATGGCCAGTTGCGAGAAGAACGCACCGATCTCCCACAACACGTGATCACGACCCAGCGTTACGGCAACCAGCGCCATCGGTGCAGCCCAGACTGCTCCCCACACAGCGATCGAAAGGATCGTGGTGCGCCATGGTCGTTGGGGCAAATCGCCAGAGAGTGCAGTGGGTTTCAGCGCCAAGAGGTCAGGGCGCCAAGCCGCAATCGCCATACCGATCACGCCTGAACCCAGCACAATAAGTGGGAAAGGCAAATCAAGCAGGAAGAGTCCGATGAACGCGGCCACCGCCAGCGCGCGCTTCAATCCCGTATCAAGCGCGCGCCCGGCAATGCGTAACAAGGCCTGCACCACAATCGCCAGCACCGCTGCCTTAACTCCCAGAAACAGCGCCTCGACCCATGCGAGATTGGCGGCGATGGCATAGAGCACCGACAGGGCCAGAATGATCAGCGAGCCAGGAATGACGAACAACAGCCCCGCAGCGAGCCCGCCGCGCCAGCCATGCAGCCGCCAGCCGATCCACGTGGCGAGCTGCTGCGCCTCGGGGCCGGGCAGCAAGTGACAGAAATTAAGCGCGTGGAGGAAATCCTCCTCTGCGATCCATTTGCGCTCATCCACCAGTTCGCGGTGCATTAACGCGATCTGTCCGGCAGGCCCGCCAAAGCTTAGCAGGCCAATGCGCGTAAACACCCGCAGCAGATCGGTGAAGGTGATAGAAGGAGTAAGAGTCAATGACGCCAAGTGAACATCGCACAATGCACCTTGCCAAAAACGGCAAGGTTACGAGGCAACGCTTGGGCTTTCTCTGCCTGATCGGGAGGTTGCTTCATCCCGTCGGAAGGGGTTTAGAATGCGGAGCAAGCCTCGGCAAGGCCGAAACAGAAATTCCGTAATCCACCCACTTGCGGTCATTCCCATCCCCAGCACCTTTCCCCAAAAGCGGTCATCGGATAGGCTCCGTCCCGGGGTCGCCGCGCATAATTGATCGCGATCAAGGAAAGCGCTGCCAGCCGGGAGGATAAAGCCAGCATGACCAACCGCCTCACCCTCCTCGCCCCGCTCGCCCTGCTGGCGCTGGCTGCCTGCCAGACGCCCGGAACCGACAACCCGCCGCCGATGGTGGGCAAGTCCACCTCGCCCTCGCCCGACACCCGCGCCCCGGCCTTTGTCGAGGCGGCCTGCGGAGGGTGCCATGCGGTCGAGCCGCCGTTCCTCTCGCCCAATCCGCAATCGCCCAGTTTTGCCGCGATCGCCAACCGGCGCGGGCTGTCGGAGAAGTCGCTCGCCGACTGGCTGGCCGAGGCGCACAACTATCCCGAGGACATGGACTTCACCCTCACCCGCGCCCAGATCGACCAAATCGCGCGCTACATAGTGACGCTGCGCAAGGCAGGCTACGTCCCGGACGAATGATACCAGCGCGCCAAGATGCTGGCGCATCACGCGCTGGCCATGCGCAAGCGCCGCACGGGCTTAACCAATGTGCGATGAGGCAAACTCATCGCGCATTGGTGTGATCTTTCCTACAGGCGGGGCGGCGGGGTAATCTCGCCGTCGCTCTTTGCCATCGTCAGCCAGCAGCATCAGCCAGCAGCATCAGCCGGGCGCACAGCACCGGGCGGGCAAACAAGGCCCCTCTCCCCTGTCCGTCAAGCGCGGGATGATCGCCTCAAACCATTGAGGAACAAGAATAATCGGGGAAGGGCCTTACTTGACAGGGTGTCAAGTTTGTCAACTAGAGCCGCTCTGCCATCAGCGCCTGCATGTCGGCTTCCGGACGCGGGCCATACTGCGCGATCACTTCCGAGGCGCAGATTGCCCCGCGCTTGAGGCACCGGGTCAGCGGCTCGCCCTTGGCATAGCCCGACAGGAATCCGGCGGCGAACTGGTCGCCCGCGCCGGTCGTGTCGATCACCTTGATCACCGGCACGGCGGCAACCTCGGCGCGCTCGCCATGGGCAATCGCGACCGCGCCTTTCTCCGAGCGGGTGGCGACCAGCACCGGCACCTTGCCTGCCACGCTCGCAAGACCGGCTTCAAAGTCGTCCTCGCCCGTCAGCGTCGCCAGCTCGCTTTCGTTGACGAACAGGATGTCGATCACGCCGTCATCGATCATGGCGCGGAAATCGTCGCCGTGGCGGTCGATCACGAAGCTTTCGGACGCGGTGAAGGCGATCTTGCGACCGGCATTGCGGGCCACCTCGATCGCGCGGCGCATCGCCCGGCGGGGCTCTTCCGGGTCCCACAGATAGCCTTCGAGATAGAGGATCGCGCCGCTGGCGATCAGCTCCTCGTCCAGCGCTGCGGCGGGCAGGAACTGGCCCGCGCCAAGGAAGGTGTTCATGGTGCGCTCGCCATCGGGCGTCACGAAGATCAGCACGCGGCCCGTCGCCGGTTCGCCCGAACGCGCCGGGGTGTCGAAATCGATGCCCGTCGCGCGCATGTCGTGGCGGAACACCTTGCCGAGCTGATCATCGGCGACCTGCCCGATGAAGGCGCATTGCAGGCCGAGCGTGGCGAGCCCGGCGAGCGTGTTGGCCGCCGATCCGCCCGAAATTTCGCGTGCGGGCGGCATGGCTTCGTAGAGTTCGTCGGCGCGTGCTTCGTCGATCAGGGTCATTCCCCCGCGATTGAGCTCAAGCTCCTCGATCAGGTCTTCCTCGCAGGAAGCGATCACGTCGACCACGGCATTGCCGATGGCGATCACGTCATAGCGGGGCGGGGTGATGTCGGGCACGGGCGTTTCCTTGCGAAATGGTGGTCGGCAGCGCGCCTAGCCGCCTTCGCGCCGCCCGCCAAGCCATCTGTGTGCGGTGCGGCACCATCGCGTTGACTTCGCGCGGGCGGCGCAGCATCGCGGGAACCATGTCCGCCGTTCCCGCCGCCCTTGCCAAAGCCGCCGGTCAGCTCGCCGATCCTGCCGTGGTGCGGGTGATGGTCAAGAGCCTGGCCGTGACGCTGGCGCTGTTCGCGCTGGCTGGCGCTGGGCTCTATCTTGCCCTGGCCGAGGTGAGCGCGCGGTTCGGACTGGACGAGGCTTGGGCCGGCCTTGCCGCCGTGGTGCTGGTGCCGCTGGCGATATGGCTGCTGTTCCGGATCGTCGCGGTGGCGGTCCTGCAGTTCTTCGCCGACGAGGTGGTGGCGGCGGTCGAGGCGCGCCACTATCCGGCGCTGGGGACCGAGGCGCGGGCCTTGCCCTTCCGGCGCGATCTGGCCAATGCCGTGCGCGGGCTGATGCGGGCGCTGGGTTACAACCTGCTGGCCCTGCCGGTGGCGGGAGTGCTGATGTTCACCGCGATTGGCCCGGCGCTGGTGTTTCTGGCCGTCAATGCGGTGCTGCTGGGGCGCGAGTTGACCGACATGGCGTGGTTGCGGCACGCGCCGCCTGACGATCCGATCAGCCCTGTTCCTGCGGTGGAGCGGCTGTTGCTGGGGGCGGCGATTGCCGGGGTGATGGCGGTGCCGCTGGTCAATCTCGTCGCCCCGGTGCTGGGGGCCGCAGCAGGAGCGCATCTGGTGCTGAGACGGCTTGAACAGACAAGCGGAGCGCAGCGATGATACGGGCGGTAGCGGCACTCCTGGCAGTCGGTCTGCTACTCGGTGGCTGTGCGGGCGGCGGCAAGCCCTCTCCGGCGCGCGGCTCGGGCGGTATCCCACCGCGCAGCACTATCGTGGTGGTGCCGCAGGTGATGGCGGCGCAGGGGCTTGAAGGCGTGATCGGATCCTCCGCCAGTGGCCTCACCCGGCGGCTTGGCGTGCCGCGCATCGATCTGGTCGAGGGCGATGCCCGCAAGCTGCAATTCGCTGGTGCTGCCTGTGTGCTCGACATCTTCCTGTATCCTCCCGGTGCAGGGGCCGAGCCGACCGCCGCCCATGTCGAAGCGCGGCTGCGTCAGGGTGGGGCGCCTGTCGATGCAGGTGCCTGCATTCGCGAAATCGAGGGTCGGTAACCCGGTCTTAAGCCTATCCGTGTCATGACTAGACAGAATATTCAGGGGATTGCTGCGTCATGACCACCCAATTCATCGCCGTTGCAACGGCTGCTGCCGCCGATGGCCGGATCACCGCCGAAGAGCTGCTGGCTCTGCGCCGAGAAGGCTGGGGCGACGGCATCATTACCCGCGCCGAGGCCGAGGCGCTGTTCGCGCTCAACAATTCTCTTGTCGAACGCAGCCCCGAATGGTGCGATTTCTTCGTCGAGGCGATTGGCGAATTCGTGCTCAATGGCACCCCTCCGCGTCTGCAATGTTCGCTCGACGAAGCCGAGTGGCTGATCGCCCAGATCGACCATGACGGCGTCGTCGAAAGCATGGTCGAGCTGGAAACGATGGTGCGGATCATCGAGCGCGCCGAGAACACTCCCGTCCGCCTCAAGAACTACGTTCTGGAACAGGTCGAACGCGAAGTGCTGACCGGCACCGGCCCGACCCGCTGCGGTGGTGAACTTTCGGCGACCCATATCAGCGCCGCAGAATGCCGGATCATCCGCCGCGTGATTTTTGCCAGCGGCGGTCATGGCCCGGCGGCAGTGACGCGCTACGACGCCGAAATGCTGTTCCGTCTCAAGGACGAGACTCTCGCAGAAGAAAACGCGCCCGAGTGGGATGATCTGTTCATCGACGGCATCGCCAACTACCTCAAGGGCTTCACGCTCCAGAACGCGCAGGTCAGCCACGAGCGCAAGCTGGAGCTTGAGGCCTTCGTCGCCGACAACAAGGCCAGCGTCGGGCGCTTCATGGGCCGCGTGGTGCGCGAGGTGCCGCAGGTGGGTAACCACTTCGGCAAGGTGTTCGGCAAGAAGTCCGCGTCTGGGCCGGATTATGCCGCGCTGGCTGCCGAGGGCGAGAAAATCACCGACCATGAGAGCGAATGGCTCGAAGCGATGATCGCTGCCGATGGCGAAGTTGACGAGCTGGAAAGTCGCCTGATCGCGCGGTTGGCGTCCGGGGACTGAGAGGCCTCAACCCTTCAGCGCGGCGAACCCGGTGCGGGCCAGCTTGCGCCAACGGCGTTGGCGATGGGCGTAGAATAGCCGCGCGAAACCGGCAATCAGCGGGGTGAGCGGTCCTGCCTCGATGGTGACACGATCAGTATAGGTGGTGGTGCTGTTTACGCCGGGAGAAATCTCGATCCAGTGGTCCCAGCGGCTGATCAGCGGGCCATAGCCATTGTCCCGGACGAAACGGGTGTCACCCTGCGGCTCAGGCGCGCTTATGACCACTGCCTGCCAGCCGATCGGAAGCACCCCGAACAGCCACATCCAAGCGCGATACTCGCCCGGTTCCCAGACCGCGGGGAAGGCCTTGCCGCCCTTGGGCGTGAAGCGGATCAGCGGCGCGGCGATGTGCTGCAGCAGGGCCGATGTCTTGACCTTTGCCCAGGCTTCATCAGGTGTGCAGGAGAGCGAAGTGGTCAGAACGACCTGTGCCACGCGCTCAGACCATGAAACTTTCGCCGCAGCCGCAAGCGCCCTTGGCATTGGGGTTCTCGAACACGAAACCGGCGGTGAAATCGTCCTCTACCCAATCCATCACCGACCCGATCAGATAGAGCACGCTCGCGCCGTCGATGTAGAACACGCCGCCGGGGGTCACGATCTTCTCGTCGAACTTCGCTTCGGTAGTGACGTAGTCGACCGAATAGGCGAGGCCCGAACAGCCCCGGCGCGGGGTCGACAGCTTGACGCCGATCGCATCGGCGGGGGCCTTGGCCATCAGTTCCGCGATGCGCGCTTCCGCGGCGGCTGTCAGGGTGACGGCGGCCTTTGGCGCGGGGCGGGTGGCGGTCGTGGTCTCGGTCATCACAGCATTCCCAACTCGAGCCGCGCTTCATCGGACATCTTGTGCGGCCCCCATGGCGGGTCCCATACCAGAACAACCTCGGCATCGCGAATCCCCGGCACCGAAGTGACGCGCAGCTCGACTTCGCCCGGCATGGTCTCGGCCACCGGACAATGCGGGGTGGTGAGAGTCATGGTGACGGTGGCATCGGCATTGTCATCCACCTCGACCCCGTAGATCAGGCCGAGATCGTAGATGTTGACCGGGATTTCCGGGTCATAGATCTCGCGCAGCGCCTCGATCACCGCGGCCTGCAAGTCGCTGCCGTCCCCGCCAACAGCATCGGACGCGGGTTTGGCGGCGAGGAAGCCGTCGAGATAATCGCGGGTGCGCCCTTGGTCCTGGGGCGCATCGGTGTCCACGGCGTCCTCGACGCGGGCGCGGGGGGCGGGGGCTTGCTGGCGGCTGTATCGGCTGAGCTGTCCATCATCTCATCCTTTTCCAAAAATCTTGCGGGTGCGGGCAATCCCGGCGAGCAGCGCGTCTACGTCAGCCTCGGTCGAATAGAGCCCGAAGCTGGCGCGTGCGGTGGCCGGAACGCCGAGGTGGTCCATCAGCGGCTGGGCGCAGTGGTGCCCGGCGCGGATCGCGACATTGCTCTCGTCGAGGATCGTGCCGAGGTCGTGGGGGTGAATGTCGTCAATGGCGAAGCTGACGATCCCGGCGCTGTCCTCGGGGCCGAACAGGGTCACATCATTCATGCTTCCGAGTTCGCGCCGTAGCCGGGCGACAAGTGCCTGTTCATGCGCATGGATGCGCTCCGGCCCGATGGCGCTGACATAGTCGGCGGCAGCTGCAAAGGCGATTGCCTCGGTGATCGCGGGCGTGCCGGCCTCGAACCGCTGCGGGCCGACGGCATAGGTGGTGCGTTCAAACGTCACGCGGTCGATCATCGCCCCGCCGCCCTGATAGGGGGGCATGTCGGCGAGCAGTTCCTTCCGCGCCCACAGCGCGCCGATCCCGGTCGGGCCGTAGAGCTTGTGGGCGCTGAACACGTAGAAATCGCAAGCCAGTGCGGCGACATTCACGCCCATGTGCGGCGCAGACTGGCACCCGTCGAGCAGCAGCTTCGCACCGTGCCTTTTCGCCATCGCAGCGGCGCGGGGCGCATCGAGCAAGGCGCCGGTGACATTGGAGACATGGCCCAGCGCGACCAGCTTGTGGGCCTCGGTCAGCATGGCTTCGGCGGCGTCCAAATCGATGCGGTGATCGTCGGTCAGCGGGCAGACGTCGATCTGCGCGCCAGTTTCGGCGGCGACCATCTGCCACGGCACGATGTTGGAATGGTGCTCGAGCTGCGAGAGCAGGATGCGGTCGCCCGCCTTCAGGTTCGCCCGCCCCCAGGTCTGCGCGACGAGATTGATCGCTTCCGTCGCGCCGCGGGTGAACACGACCTCGTCCTCGTGCCCGCCGATGAACCGGGCGATGGTCCGTCGCGCCGCCTCATAGGCGAGCGTCATCTCCGCCGAGCGGGCATAGACCCCGCGGTGGACGGTCGCGTAATCCTCGCCCAGCGCGCGGGCCATGGCCTCGATCACGGCGCGCGGCTTCTGGGCGGTGGCGGCGGTGTCGAGGTAGTGCCACGGCTTGCCGTCCGCCGTGACCATGCCGGGGAAATCGGCGCGAAGGTCGCGGGTGATGGTGGCAGGAGCGTTCACAGCCCCGCCCCCTCCAGCGCCGCCAGCGCGGCTTCGAGCAGGCGCTCGCGGGCCGCCTCGTCCTCCAGCGCGACAAAGGCATCGCCGATAAAGGCCTGCACCAGCAACCGCTGCGCGGTGGCCGGATCAACCCCGCGCGCCATCATGTAGAAGCGCGCGCCCTCGTCGAGTTCGCCCACCGTCGCGCCGTGAGCGCATTTCACGTCGTCGGCGAAGATTTCGAGCTGCGGGACGGCATTGGCGCTCGCCCCGGCCTCGAGCAGCAGGCCCTTGAAGTCCTGCGCGGCGTCGGTCTTCTGCGAATGGCGCGCGACCTTGATCTCGCCGAGGAAATTACCGGTTGCGCCCGCCCAGTGGACCGCGCGCACCGTCTGGTTGCTGGTCGTTTCGGGAACGTCGTGGAAGGTCGTCGTCACGAATTCGCGGACCGCCTTGCCGCCGCCAATTGTGATGCCTCCCAATTCGAAATGCGCGCCGCTGCCGAGAAGCGCCACTTCCACAGCCACGCGCGTATAGTCCGACCCGCGATTGACCACGAACAGCTCCGCCCGGCCGCCCTTGCCGACGGTGATCCGGATATTGTGCAATTCGGGTGCATCGCTGCCCACGACCAGACATTCCCGCCATGTCTCGCCGTCTCCGATCGTGACATCGCGCCACTGGTCAAGCGCCGCCACGCCAAGCCGCGCAACCGCGTCCATATCGGCATAGCGCCACGCCTCATCGCGGCGGGTGGGCAGGGTCAAGGTTGCGGCTTCACCCGTCATGCCATCACCGAGTCATAGCCCTCGGCCTCCAGCCGCAGCGCCAGTTCCGGCCCGCCGGTCTCGACGATCCGGCCGCCGGCGAGGATGCTGACCTTGTCGGGCGCGACCACATCGAGCAGGCGCTGGTAGTGGGTGATCAGCAGCACCGCCTTGTCGGGCGCGCGCATGATCGCGTTGATGCCGTTGCCGACGATCCGCAGCGCGTCGATATCGAGGCCGCTATCCGTCTCGTCCAGCACCGCGAAGGCCGGGTCGAGGATGCCCATCTGCACCATCTCGGCGCGCTTTTTCTCACCGCCCGAGAAGCCGACATTCACCTGCCGCTTGAGCATTTCCATGTCCATCTTGAGCAGCGCAGCCTTGTCCTTGGCGAGCTTCAGGAACTCGCCACCCGACAGCGGTTCTTCCCCACGCGCCTTGCGCTGCGCGTTCAGCGCCTCGCGCAGGAACTGGACGTTGGAGACGCCGGGGATCTCGACCGGATACTGGAAGCCGAGGAACAGCCCGGCGGCGGCGCGCTCGTGCGGTTCCAGCGCGAGCAGATCCTGCCCCCGGAAGGTCACGCTGCCCTCGGTGACCTCGTAGCCCGGCTTGCCGCCGAGCACGTGGGCGAGGGTCGATTTGCCCGCGCCGTTGGGGCCCATGATCGCGTGGACCTCGCCCGCGGGGATGGAGAGGGTCAGGCCCTTGAGGATCGGCTTCTCGCCGACGGAGGCGTGGAGGTTGGTGATTTCGAGCATCGTTCAGTCTTTCCTGGGGGCGCGCTTCGGCTTGTCACCGTCATTGCTGCGCTTGGGTCGGTCGTAGGTCTGTTTGGGATTGGCCGCCTTGTGCGCGCGGGCGGCCTCTTTCTTGCCGGCGATGCGCTCGCGCATCACCTGCGTGAGCTGCTTCAGCACCGCGTCGATGTTTTCGAGGATGTCCTTGGCCGCGATGCGCATCACCTTGATGCCGACGCTTTCGAGGCTCTTGTCGCGCCGTTTTGCGAGGGCATCGTTCTGCCCCTCCTCGTCAATCGCGAGCGCGAGGCCGAGGTTGTGACAGTTGAAATCGACAATCGCGCTGCCGACCACCGCGTGGCGCTTGAAGGTGTAGCGGCCCATGTCGGCGGCGGCGAACTTCGCGGCGAGCGCCTTGTGCGCCTCGGAAGAATGGCGGCGGAGTTCACGCGCCTGCTCGTGCAGCGCATCGAGCCGCTTCTCCGAAATCTCCCACCCGCGGCCCTTCTTCTTGAGCGCGGGGGCTTCGGCGGTGGCGGCCTCGGGGTTGAGGGCGAGGGTTTTCCGGGTGGTCATGCGGTCTTCACTTTCGTCATCGTGCGCCGTTGAGCCCGCTTGGACCAACCCAAGTCTTTCATGTCCTGAAGAAGGAATGCTCCCTCCCGATATTGTCCTGACTCTAATAGCCGTCTTGCTTCACAGCCCATTGCGTGAAGCCGATCGTGCATTTCATCGCCGATCTGTGGCTTGACGAGTTCAAGGCTACCGAACAAAATCTCAAACCGCCCTTCAAAGCTCCTGGTCAGGCGCTGCCAGTCTTCCATTTTTTTGAGTTCTTGCTCGTGCCATTCGGGGTCGGACAACTCGACCATCGCGAAAACATGGTCCTTGAGATGTGCAATCTCATGGAGAAAGTAAGTCTCAATACGCAAATGGCGCGGAGTTTCTTGACTCACCCCACGCTCCCCTCAAGCGAAATCGCCAGCAGCTTCTGCGCTTCGACCGCAAACTCCATCGGCAGCTCTTTCAGCACGTCCTTGGCAAAGCCGTTGACGATCAGCGCCACGGCTTCCTCTTCGCCGAGGCCGCGCTGCATCGCGTAGAACAGCTGTTCGTCGCTGATCTTGGAGGTGGTCGCCTCGTGCTCGATCTGTGCCGACGGGTTCTTCACCTCGATATAGGGCACGGTGTGCGCGCCGCATTGATCGCCCAGGAGCAGGCTGTCGCACTGGGTGAAGTTGCGCACGCCGCTCGCGGTCGGGCCGACGCGCACCAACCCGCGATAGGTGTTGTTCGACTTGCCCGCCGAAATCCCCTTGGAGATGATCGTCGAGCGGCTGTTCTTGCCGTTGTGGATCATCTTGGTGCCGGTGTCGGCCTGCTGGAAATTGTTGGTGACCGCGACCGAGTAGAACTCGCCCACAGAATCCTCGCCGTTGAGGACGCAGGAGGGATATTTCCACGTCACCGCCGAGCCGGTTTCGACCTGCGTCCACGAGACCTTCGAACGGTCCCCCTGGCACAGCGCGCGCTTGGTGACGAAGTTGTAGATGCCGCCCTTGCCCTCGGCATTGCCGGGATACCAGTTCTGCACCGTGGAATATTTGATCTCGGCATCGTCCAGCGCGACCAGTTCCACCACGGCGGCGTGGAGCTGGTTTTCATCGCGCATCGGCGCGGTGCAGCCTTCGAGGTAGCTGACGTAAGCGCCCTTGTCGGCCACGATCAGCGTGCGTTCGAACTGGCCGGTGTTTTCGGCGTTGATGCGGAAATAGGTCGACAGCTCCATCGGGCAGCGCACGCCTTCGGGCACATAGACAAAGGTGCCGTCGGAGAAGACCGCGCAGTTCAATGCCGCGAAGTAGTTGTCGCGCACCGGCACGACCTTGCCGAGCCACTGCTTGACCAGTTCCGGATATTCGCGGATCGCCTCGGAGATCGAGAGGAAGATCACGCCCGCGCGCTTCAATTCCTCGCGGAAAGTGGTGGCGACGGAGACGCTATCGAACACCGCGTCCACCGCGACCTTGCGCGCGCCTTCGACCCCGGCGAGCACTTCCTGCTCCGCCACGGGAATGCCGAGCTTGTCGTAGACCGCCTTGATCTCGGGATCGAGTTCATCGAGGCTGGCGATGGTCGCCTTCTTCTTGGGCGCGGCGTAGTAATAGGCGTCCTGATAGTCGATCGGCGGATAGCCGACCTTGGCCCAGTCGGGTTCCTCCATCGTCTGCCACAGGCGGAAGGCCTTCAGCCGCCATTCGAGCATCCATTCGGGCTCGTTCTTCTTGGCGCTGATGAAGCGGACGGTGTCTTCGGACAGGCCCTTGGGCGCGAATTCGGTGTCGATGTCCGCCGACCAGCCATGCTCGTAATCGGCGACCTTGGCGGCGGCTTCGCGGGCTTCGCGGTCCTGGATTTCGATCTCTTCGCTCATGCCAGATGGTCCTCAGCGGGGGTGGGGGCCACAATCGGCCCGCGCAATTGGGCAAGGGTGATGCCCGCCAGCGCGCCGCGTAGCGCGGTGTTGATGATCGGCCAGTGCGGCTTCATGTTGCACCCGGCCTCGTAATCGCACGGGGCATGGTCGATGCAGGCGGTAAGCGCGATGCGGCCTTCGATCGCCTCGACAATGTCCGCGACCGTGATCGCCGCCGCCGGACGGCCAAGCTGCAGGCCGCCATGCGCCCCGCGCACGCTCCGCAGCAGGCCAGCGGCGGTCAGTTTGGAGACCAGCTTCTGCACCGTCGGCACCGGCAGGCCCGTCTCGGTCGCCAGCTCCGCCGCACTCACCCGTCCGCTGCCGCAATGGAGCGCGGCTTGGCACATCGTGATGACGGCGTAATCGGCAAGGTTCGACAGGCGCATTGCGAACGGTTCTCAATTCGGACGGAATCAGTCCGATTTGCAATTAGGAGCAATCCATTCGGATTTCAACCGCAAAGGCGTTCGCTTCCCGCGCGCTCAATCCTCCGGCTGGTTCAGCACCACCCCGGCATCGCCGTGCGCGGACGGAAGCAGCAGCCCGGTCGCCAGTGATTGCTTGCGAAACTGGCTCGGCGTGCGCCCGGTGTAACGGCGAATGTCGCGGATCAAGTGCGCCTGATCGAAATAGGTCGCCATCAGCTGGTCATAGAACTCTTCGCTGAGACCGGGCTGCGTCAGCAGCATCGCCGCCCGGTGCGCGCGAAACCGCTTGAGCACCTGTGCCGGAGCGACGCCGAAAAAGCGCCGACAGATGCGCTGAAGTTGTCGCGGAGAGACGTCGACGCTGGCATAGAGATCACTCACAGCCGGATCGAAGCCGCTGGCGAGCCAGCGCAAGATCGCCTCGACCAGTTCGACATGATCATCCTTTGGGGTGAAAGGGCCTTCGGCGATCACAGCGCCGAGATAATGGCACAAATCCTCCGGCGCGATGTGGCCTCTCTCGCAGGCAGCCGCAGCGGCCTCCAGCGTGGCGAGCTGGTCGGGCGTGAGGATGGTTGCCGAAGGCACAAGCTGATCATGCACAACATCAGCTGGCAAGTTCGACAGTCTTTGCCATGCCACGTGCGTCAGCGAGGCCCCCACCTGCAGCGCCGGGCCTTCGATGACGCAACTTGCGCTGCGCATCTGTGGGGCGTTGATGAACACGGTGGAGGATTGCGCTGTGCTGCCCTCGGCAAAGGTGAAGGTCGCGCGGCCGCGAACCATGATCAAAAGCTGCGCCGAATAGGCCGGAACCGGCTCCTCGATCAGTCCTTCGCCTGTTTCAATGATGTAGAACGTGTTGACGATCCCGGCGTAGTCCGCCGCTGGTGCAATAGTCTTGCTGTGGAACTGCAACCAAACTTCCCCGGCACACGGGGCCCCCTGTTGTTTTTTGGCGCGACCCTATTGCTGGCGTCGGGCAGCGATCCATTGCCCGACATTCTCCTCCATGATCGACAGCGGCACCGGGCCGTTCTTCAGGATGACATCGTGAAATTCGCGGATATCGAATTTGGTTCCCAGTTCCGTGCGCGCCTTTTCACGCAGCTCCATGATCTTCAGCTTGCCGATCATGTAGGCGGTCGCCTGGCCGGGGTAGACGATGTAACGTTCGATCGCCTTTTCGATGTCGCCCGGCGGATTGGGGGTGTTGTCGGCGAGCCACTGCATCGCCTCCTCGCGGCTCCAGCGTTTGTGGTGGAGGCCGGTGTCGACCACCAGACGCCCGGCGCGCCACAGTTCCATGCCGAGCCGCCCGAAATCGGAATAGGGATCAGTATAGAAGCCCATGTCCTTGCCCAGTTCCTCGGTATAGAGGCCCCAGCCTTCGGAATAGGCCGTCACCCCGCCGAACCGCCGGAACGGGGGCAGATCGCCCAGCTGCGTCTGGATCGACAGCTGCAGGTGATGCCCCGGCACGCCTTCGTGATAGGCCAGCGCCTCAAGCTCGTTCTTGCTCATGTCGCGCAGGTTGTAGAGGTTGACGTAATAGGTACCGGGCCGCGAGCCATCGGGCGCGGGACGCTGGTAGAAGGCCTTCCCTGCACTCTTTTCGCGGAAGGCTTCGACCGGCTTGATCACCAGTGGATCGGTGGGCAGCGTGCTGAAGAAATCGGGCAGCCGCGCGGTCATCCGCGCAAGATGGGCATCCGCCTCGGCCAGATAATCCTCGCGGCTGGTGTGATAGAAGCGTGCATCGTCGCGGGTGAAGGCGAAGAATTCCTGCAAGGTGCCGGTGAAGCCGACCTTGGCCATGATCGCGCGCATCTCATCGTGAATGCGTGCGGTTTCCCTGAGACCGATTTCGTGGATTTCGTCCGCCGTCAGATCGGTGGTGGTGTAGTTCCTGAGCAGCGCGGCGTAATACTTGTCGCCGTCTTCGAAGCGCCACACACCGTCATCGGTCGGGGCGATGGCCTGCTGACGCTCCATCTCGGCGAGCAGGCGCTGATAGGCGGGGACGACGCTGTCCCACCACACGTCCCTCGCGCCGCCGTTGATCCCGGCCTTGGTATCCGCATCGAGATTGAGCTTTTCGACCTTTCCGGCAAGGTCGGCCAACACCGCATTGCCGTCTCCCGCCTCAAGCAGATTGCGGATGTCGGAAATGACATAGGGATAGACCCATTTCGGCGGCATCACGCCCTTGTCTGCCCGATCACGCGATTCCTGTGTCAACGCGTCGAGCACCGCGCCCAGCCCGGCGAGCCGCTCGACATAAGCCAGCGCGTCCGCTTCGCTGGCGACACGGTGGATGTTGATGAGGAAGGCCGGAAACTGGCTCTGCGCGCCGTTCATCTGGTCGAAGATGTAGCCATAGCCGCGATAGGGGTGGAGCGAGGCGCGGCGTTCCGCCATTGCCTCGAACAGCCGGAAGGACAGCGCCTGTTGCCCGGTCAGACTGGCTGGATCGTGCCGCTTGCGCATTTCCGCCAGCGTTTGCTGGAGCAGCGCGAACTGCCGCTCCTCGGCCGCGTCGGAGGGATCGTCCCACTTGCCGTAATCCTCATCGCGAATACCGCGATAGGCTTTGCCTTCGGGCGATTCGGCCAAGGTAGCCGCATCATAGGCGACGAACAGCGCGTCGATGTCGGCGGTCTGCGCTGGTTCGGCACGCGCAGGTGCGGCTGCACTCTCCTGCGCGGCAAGCGGCGCAGCGAACGTGGCGGCGAGCGCCAGAGCGGAGACCGGGGCAGCGAACAGGCGGGCAAGTTTCATCATGGTTCCAGTCCGGATGTGGGAGGCAGCGACCCACCCTTTCATGCAGCTTTGCCGCGCGCGGCGGGTTCTGACAACATAATGTCAGGCCTCAGGCTTCAAGCTCGCGCAGGTTCTTGGGGGCAATCATCTCCGAAAGGTAAGGAGTCACATCATCCGCCAGCCGCGCAGGGGTGCGGCCGACGAAATGGGTGATCTCGCGGATCATGTGGGATTGGTCGAAGAAGGCCTCGCCGATTTCCGCTTCGTCCTGCGGCGACAGGTGCGGCGCGGACAGCAGGGCCGCAGCCCGCAAGGCGCGATACTTGCGGGCGAGCGCGCGCGGCGGCAGGCCGAAATAGCGTTCAACGAGGCGTTGCACCTGCCGTGCCGAATAGCCTGCCGTACCGGCCAGCGTGCCGACTTCAGGATTGAAGGATCCAGCCAGCCAGCGTGCCGTGGCCATCACCAGTTCAAGATGGCGCGGGTTGAGCGGTCGTACATTGCTTTCGATGAAACCGCCGATCGCGAGGGCGCAGTCACGACCACTCATGCTGCCATTACGGTAGGCGGCGAGCAGACGCTCGCCCAGCGAGGCGATGCCGGGGCCAAGCACGCTGGTGGCGGGGAGCAGCCGGTCGCGGTGCAGGCCGGCATGGAGCCCGGTAAGCGCCGCCCAGCCTACCGGAGTGAGCGCAGCGCCAAAGGCATGGAACGGCCCGTTCACAAACATCGGCGTTGCGCGTGAAAGTGGGGTTAGCAGGCCGACTTCGTGATTGGGATCGCGATGCCCATTGGCAAAGTGCAGCTCGCCTTTGCCGTGCGGAAACAGGCAGACCTGCCCGATTGCGGCGGGCTGGATGTCGCGGATCACCGGCTCATCGCATCGAAAATGGTAAAGCGTGGTGACGAAGGGTGCGAGCGTGGCCGAGGGAGGAATGTAATCGACGCTGATCAGCGCGGCCGCCGTGAGGTTTTTCTGATCGTCCGGCAGGCCGGACGGCGGAGCGGATTTGGCTGAAATGACACTCATGGTTTGCGCGGAACACTATGCAACATTTACCGCGCCAGTCAAAACCACAAAAAAGGGCGGCGCCCCCGAAGGAACGCCGCCATCTGAGTTGAGGAACTCTTTGCATTGCTGCTCCGAGCCCTTCGGGTCGCAGAAACGCACATAAACACCGAATCACTTCCGGGATTGTATGCAAGCGACAAGGATGATCCCCTATTCAGGGGGGGTAAGGTCAAACCCTTGGGTGGCATAAGGTAATCCAGCCGCTCTTTGGCGGGGTTCTCGACAGGCTCGACATGCCGTGTTCGCTGCCATAGGCGCAAAGCCATGCTGTTCCGCCTGATCAAGCCTGCAATCTTCGCTCTCGATTCGGAAACTGGGCACCGCCTCGCGCTGCGCGCACTGGCCGCGCTGCCATCGCGTGCGCCTGTCGCAGCAGGGCCGCTGGCGGTGGAGGTGGCGGGGCTGACCTTCCCCAATCCGGTCGGGGTGGCCGCCGGCTTCGACAAGGATGCCGAGGTGCCTGATGCGCTGCTTGGCCTTGGCTTCGGCTTTACCGAAGTCGGTTCGATCACCCCCTTGCCTCAGGCGGGCAATCCCAGGCCGCGGCTGTTCCGCCTGGTCGAGGACGAGGCCGTCATCAACCGCATGGGGTTCAATAATGGTGGAGCCGACGCTGCGCTGGCGCGGCTGCGGGTGCGCAAGGGGCGTCCGGGCATCGTCGGGGTCAATATCGGTGCCAACAAGGATTCCGACGATCGTATCGCCGACTACGCTGTGATGGCCCGGAAGATGGCACCGTTTTCGAGCTATCTTTGCGTCAATGTGTCCTCGCCCAATACGCCGGGCCTGCGCGCCTTGCAGGATGAAGGTGCGTTGACCGCTCTGATCGACGCCGTGATCGCCGCCCGCGATGAGGCGGTGCGGGCTGCCCCGCCACCGGTATTCCTCAAGGTCGCCCCTGATCTCGAGCCCGCCGACATCGATGCCATTGCCCGGATTGCGATGGACAAGCAGCTAGGCGCGCTGGTGGTGTCGAACACCACGATCAGCCGCCCGGCGCTGCGTTCGCACCAT
This sequence comes from Porphyrobacter sp. HT-58-2, assembly GCF_002952215.1. Taxonomy (NCBI): domain Bacteria; kingdom Pseudomonadati; phylum Pseudomonadota; class Alphaproteobacteria; order Sphingomonadales; family Erythrobacteraceae; genus Porphyrobacter; species Porphyrobacter sp. HT-58-2. The sequence continues at coordinate 628,832 of NZ_CP022600.1, forward strand.
GCGGGCGAGACAGGCGGGCTGTCGGGCGCGCCCTTGCGTCAGCTGGCCACCCAGCGCCTGCGCGATTTCCGCAAGGCTACCGGCGGCGCGCTGCCATTGGTCGGGGTGGGCGGGATCGCCAACGCCGAACACGCGTGGGAGCGCATCCGTGCCGGCGCTAGTCTGGTGCAGCTTTATTCCGCGATGGTCTATGAAGGCCCCGGTCTTGGCGCGCGGATCGCGCGGGGGCTTGAGGCGCTGATGAAGCGCGATGGCTTCGCGAGCATTGCCGAAGCGGTGGGAAGCGAATAGCACCTGCCCGATGCGTATTCTTGCTGCTCTGATCGCCCCGCTGGCGCTGGCCCTTTCAGGCTGTGCCGTCACGACCCAGAATGTCGCCCTCGAAGGCGTGGAGGACATCCGCTTCACTGGCAGCGGCGCGGTCAGCAGCGCCGATCCGCGCGCGACGGCGGCAGGCGAGACGATCCTTGCCCAGGGTGGCTCGGCGGTCGATGCGGCGATTGCGGTGATGCTGGCGTTGACCGTGGTCGAGCCGCAGAGCTCCGGCATCGGCGGCGGCGGGTTCATGCTGCGTGCCGATGCGGATGACGGCTCGCTGATCACCTATGACGGGCGCGAGACGGCCCCTGCCGCTGCCACGCCGAACCGCTTTCTTGATGCCGGGGGCAAGATCCTCCCCCGCGAAACGCGCGTCTTTTCGGGTCTCAGCGTCGGGGTGCCGGGCAACATCGCGCTCGCCGCCAAGGCGCATGGCGAACATGGCAGGCTGCCCTGGGCCAAGCTGTTCGAGCCCGCGATCGCGCTCGCTGAGGATGGCTTCGTGATGAACAGGAGGCTGTTTGAATCCTTGAAGGGCAACAAGGGCCGGGCGGACAAGAGCGCGGTGGCCAAGGCGGTATTCTTCGGTGCGGACGGTGAGCCGCTGCCGCTTGGCACCACGATCCGGGTGCCTGAACTTGCCGCCACGTTCCGCACCCTCGCCGCCGAAGGGCCTGAGGCGATGTATGGCAGCGTCGCAGCCGCTGCACTTGCCGCCTACGTGGCGGGCGAGACCCCGCAGGACGGGCGCATGACCGCCGATGATGTCACCGCCTATACCGCCAGGGAACGCGCGCCGGTCTGCGTGCGCTACCGGGTGTACAAGGTCTGCGGCATGGGGCCGCCGTCTTCGGGCGGGGTCGCGGTGGCGCAGATGCTCGGCCAGCTTGAGCGGTTCGATCTCGCTGCGCTCGGCCCTGACAGCCCGCAGTTCTGGCATCTGTTCATCGAAAGCCAGCGCCTCGCCTATGCCGACCGCGAGATGTATTCGGGCGATGCCGATTTCGTCGCGGTGCCGGTCGCCGGGATGGTCGATCCGGGATACCTCGCCCAGCGTTCGGCGCTGATTTCGCCCCATAGCGCTATCGCCAAGCCCGAGGCGGGTGTGCCGCCCGGCGCGCCGCTTGCACGCGGGGACGGGCCGGAGGAACCGGAGAACGGCACCACCCATTTTGCGGTCGTCGACGGGCGCGGCAATGCCGTCAGCTACACCTCGACCATCGAGGGCGCGTTCGGATCGGGGCTCTACTGGCGCGGGTTCTATCTCAACAACGAACTCACCGACTTCACCCTGACGCCCGAGGCTGACGGCAAGCCGGTCGCCAACCGGGTCGAGGGCGGCAAGCGCCCGCGTTCCTCGATGGCGCCGACTGTGGTTTATGACGCGCAAGGACGGATCGTGCTGGTAATCGGCGCAGCCGGAGGCCCGACCATTCCCGTTACCGTCACCCGTGCGATCATCGGCGTGCTCGATTTCGGCCTCGGTGCGCAGGACGCGCTGGCGCTGCCCTTCGCGATGGCGTTCGGCGACACCCTGCTGATCGAGGAGGGCAGCGCGCTCGAGATCATGAAGGACGAACTTACCGCGCGCGGCCACAAGTCCATCCGCATCGCGCCTGCGCCGATCAAGGCCAACGCGCTGGGGCGCCGGGCTGACGGCAGCTGGGAGGTGGCCACCGAGCCGCGCCTTGCCAGCGTTGTGACACCCTGACAGCAGCGCGCTGCGAGGACAGCCGCATCCGGACGCTTGCCGCTACGGTTTTCCGCCTCTAATCTGCCCGGCGCACGCGGGTCGCCGAAGAACCCCGCGAACCATAATCTCGAAGGGATCAGGAGCCTTTGCCAGTGCATTCCCCCACCGTGCCTTACGCTGCCCGCGCGGTCGTGAACCCCGCGGACCATCCGCTGTTGCAGGACATTGACCGCGCACAGAACCTCGTCGAGCTGTTCCTGATGCGCGCCGATGAGAAGGGCGACGCGCCCTTCCTCGGCCACAAGGAAGGCGGGCAATGGGTGACGCAGTCCTGGCGCTCGGCGGCTGAGCAGGTGTGCCTGCTGGCCGAGGCGCTGCGCGGCATGGGGCTGGAAGATGGCGACCGGGTTGCGCTGGTCAGCGAAAACCGCCCCGAATGGTGCATCGCCGACCTCGCGATCATGGCCGCCGGGTGCATCACCGTGCCGACCTACACCACCAACACCCGCCGCGATCATGCCCACATCCTCGACAATTCGGGCGCGCGGGCGGTGTTCGTCTCCAACGAGAAGCTGCTCGCCCCCGTGGTCGGCGCGATCGGGCAGACGGGTCTGGTCGAGCACGTGATCGGGATCGATGACCTCCACCGGAAACAATCGGGCAGCTTCGAATATCACGACTGGAAGGCGCTGATCTCCGGCGATGCCGCCGCCGCGCGCGCGGCGGTGGACGAACGGATCGCGCGCATCGAACGCTCCGAAACCGCTTGCCTCATCTACACCAGCGGCACCGGCGGCGCGCCGCGCGGCGTGATGCAGCACCACGGCGCAATCCTGTGCAATGTCTCGGGCGCGGCCGAAGTGCTGATCGAGGATTTCGGGATCAAGGACGAACGCTTCCTGTCGTTCCTGCCGCTCTCCCACGCTTACGAACATTCAGGCGGGCAGTATCTCCCCATCGGGGTGGGGGCGGAGATCTTCTATTCCGAGGGCCTCGAAAAGCTCGCCAGCAATATCGAGGAAACCCGCCCCACCATCATGGTCGTCGTCCCGCGCCTGTTCGAAGTGCTGCGCACCCGCATCATGAAGCAGGTCGAAAAGCAGGGCAAAGTCGCCAACTTCATGATGGATAGCGCGCTCAAGATCGCCGAGCATTCGAAGGAAGGCAAAAAACGCCTGCGCGACCGGCCGCTGGACTTCCTCGTCGAGAAGACCCTGCGCCCCAAGATCCGCCAGAAGTTCGGCGGGCGGATCAAGGCGATGGTTTCGGGCGGCGCGCCGCTCAATCCCGAAGTCGGCAATTTCTTCGACGCGATGGGGCTGACCATGCTGCAAGGCTATGGCCAGACAGAGGCCGGGCCGGTGATCAGCTGCAACCGCCCCAAGGTGGGCCTCAAGATGGATACGGTCGGCCCGGCGCTCAGGGGCGTCGAGGTGAAAATCGCCGAGGACGGCGAAATCCTCGTGCGCGGCGAGCTGGTGATGCACGGCTACTGGCGCAACGAGGCCGAGACGGCGCGCACGCTGAAAGAGGGCTGGCTCCACACCGGTGACATCGGGCATCTCGACCACAAGGGCCGGATCGTCATCACCGACCGCAAGAAGGACATGATCGTCAACGACAAGGGCGACAATATCGCGCCCCAGAAGGTTGAGGGCATGCTGACGCTCCAGCCCGAAATCGCGCAGGCGATGGTGAGCGGCGACAAGCGGCCCTATGTCGTGGGCCTGATCGTGCCGGACGCCGAGTGGGCGCTCGAATGGGCGAGGGCCAATGGCGAGAAGTTCGATCTCAAGGCGCTGCAGGACTTGCCCGCCTTCAGGAACGCGGTGCGCGCCGCGGTTGATCGCACCAACGCCGATCTGTCAGTGATCGAGAAGGTGAGGCAGTTCGCCTTCGCGGACGAGGCCTTCACCATCGAGAACGAGGAAATGACGCCAAGCATGAAGATCCGCCGCCACAAGATCCGCGAGCGGTATCAGGAGCGGATCGACGGGCTTTATCGGGGCTAGGACTTATCCGCCTCCCCTCCGTCACCCCGGACCTGATCCGGGGTTCGGCTTCTTCAGTTCCGTCAGCGCCGTGTTGTTCTGCAACAGGTTGCGGATTTGATCCGCGATCGAACGCCCGTCGTTGTTCGCGACCCTAAGCAATTCACGACATTCCTCTTCGGTCCAAAGCTTGTCCGGTGTCACGTCGTACCGGTCGAGGGGCAAGTGGCGTGTAATTATGAACCGATTGCCGGCACTGTCATGCACGACCAAGATTGATGCATGGGCAAGCAGATGACGTAACGGCCGGAATCAGCGCCAACGCTCGATCCGCTTGAGCAAAGTTTGGCATCTCTTGTCGCTGCTTCGTGCCAGTATGCCGCAAAGATTCTGCAGGTTCGACAGCGGGCCTTTCTCGACTGGCAATTCGAGCGCGATGCACAATTGCCCGATTGCACGCTCTGCTGTCGCAAAATGCGCAAGTACCCGGCCAAGCCAATCGAACGGCTCAATCGGCATTGGACCTGCGGGGGCTAAGGTTACCGGAAGTTGCTCAGACATAAGTCCTTTTTTAGAGACAAGCCCTTAAGCCTTCGTCACCGCCTCAAGCCGCCTCGAAATCATCGACATATTCGGGAGAGAACCCCGGCTCGCACTCTGACCCGCCGGGCGCGGTGGCGGCAGTTCCCATTAGGATTGCAGCAGCGGCTTGATGCCTTGCGCGCCGACCCCGGCGTTAACCTGATCGAGAAGTCTGTCTGTCATTGGAACGGGACGAACTCAAGGCTCCCGCCGCTGCCACGCATGCCTATGATGGGTAACGGCGGTTCCTCACGAGCACGCCGGGTGATGACGGGGCAGATTGGCATGAATGCGCTCAAGGTTTCCAACGATACATCCGCGTTTGAGGTGCCTGCGGCTCTTGATGAACGGGGCCGGCTGACGGCGCAATGCGTCCGGCAGGCTCTGGCGATGATGGACACCCACGGCTTGGTGATCCTGACCGGCCTGCTGTCCGACGAGGAAGCCGACCTCGGCCTTGCGCTGATCCGCCAGACCATCGCCGACCCCGATCGCAACCACTGCACCTTCGCCAGCGAGACCGATAATCGCTACGTCCGGCGCGATTTCTGCTCGTTGCCCGCGACCCCGGCGGTCACCAGTTTTGCCGGAATGTTCTGCAAGCGGCTCGAAGGGATCTATGCGGAGTATTGCGGCCGGTCGCGCTCGCTGCTCGAAGTCATCACGCTGACCAGCTATCGCGGCTCGTCGCATCAATATATCCACCGCGATCCGATGGGGGTGATCAGCCTGCTGGCAGCGGTGGAGGATGTCTCCGACCAGCAGGGCGGGACGGTGTTCGTCCCCGGCACCCATATGTATGCCGGGGCGGAAAACCGGCATGGCGGTCAGGCCTATGCCCTGATGGAGCTGTTCCGCATCAGGAGCAATTTCCGGATTTTCCTGCACAATCTGCAGAAGCTGATGGTCATGCGCAAAAGCGCCGAAGCGCCGCTGGCGCCGGGGGAATTCCGGGACCGGGTGTTTTCGACCAAGTGGGATCAGCACCAGCCCAACCTGCTGCGCTTCGTGCTGGGCAAGAATGCGCAGTTCAGCCTGCGCCACCTTGGCCCGCGCAATCTGTGGAAGCTCTACCGACAGGGCAAGGCGCTCGACCAGACGTTCCGACTGGTCCAGACTGCGCCGCGCAAGGGCAGCGTCATCCTCTATCGCAGCGATCTGCTCCATGCCGGGCCGGACAACCGCTCACCCCAACCCCGGCGCTTCTTCGGAATGAGCATCGCGCGGGACATGATCGAGACAAAGTACTGGCACGACGGCTATTCGCCCGACCCGACGCTCACCGCCAATCCGCTGACCTTGGGTGATCTGCTGGCGGCATCGCCTGCGCCCGTCGCGCAGCAGCCCGAACGTCAGCGCGAGCACGAACCGGCGGAGTAATTCCGCCGGCGCGTCCTGCGCCTCAATACATGTGCTGACCGCCGTTGATGCTCATGGTCGAGCCGGTCATGAAGCCGCCGTTCTCGGAGGTGAGGAACGCGACGCCGCGGGCGATTTCCTCGGCCATGCCGAGGCGGCCGACCGGGATCTTGGCGACGATCTTTTCCAGCACCGGGGCAGGCACGGCGGCGACCATGTCGGTGTCGATATAGCCCGGCGCGATGGCGTTCACGGTCACCCCGAACTTCGCGCCTTCCTGCGCCAGCGCCTTGGTGAAACCGTGGATGCCGGACTTGGCAGCAGCGTAATTGACCTGGCCGTATTGCCCCGCCTGCCCGTTGATCGAACCGATATTGACGATCCGCCCCCACCCGCGCTCGCGCATGCCGGGGAAGGTCGCCTTGGCCATGTTGAAGCACCCGCCGAGGTTGATGCGCAGCACCTCGTTCCAGTCCTCGAAGCTCATCTTGTGGAGCGTGCCGTCACGGGTGATCCCGGCATTGTTCACCACGATGTCGATGGGGCCGAACTCTGCCTCGACTGCGGCGCAGCCTGCCAGGCACGCCTCGTGATCGCCGACGTCCCAGCGCCTGGCGGGGATGCCGGTCGCTTCGGTGAAGGCCTTCGCCTTTTCGTCATTGCCGGCATAGTTGGCGATCACGGTATGGCCCTGCCGCTGGAGTCGTTTGCAGATCGCCTCCCCGATTCCGCGCGTTCCCCCGGTGACGATGGCAACCCGGCCCATGGCATTCCCCCTTTTTCAAACGACTGTGTAAGGCCTTGCAATCTAGCGATGCCGTAGGGTCAGGGAAAGCGGCGAATAGCTATGCTTTGGGCCCATGCGCGCCCGCTCGGCAAGGCGGGGTCTGGCGGGCGTCAAAGGGGAGCAAAGGGGAGGCAAGAGCCGGTCAAGCGCGCGCAAGACCGGAGCAAGCGCGGCCAAGAATACCCCTGAAAATCAAGAAATTACAGCAATTTCAGGAATTTAGCAGAGATCAGAACTTGATCTGCGTGCCGACATAGACCGCCTGGCTGTCCTTGACCGAGTTGGTCAGCGGATCAAGCCGTTCGCGCTCCTGCGAATAGCGCACGCCCGCCATCACATCGAGATTGGGCGAAAGCCGGAAGCTGCCGCCCACGCCCACCGTCTGCGCGCCGATGGAATCGAGCGTATTGGGCGAGCGTCCGGCGATTTCGCGATCTTCAAGCTCGATGCGGGGCTGCAGGCGGCTCGGCTTGTCATTGTCGCGCGGCTGCGAAAGCTTGAACTGCGCCAGATCAGGCATCGCAACATTGCTGTTGACCTTGGCCGACAGATCGACGGTGCGCGTGAAGCTCTGATAGCCGATTGCTGATCCGAGCTGGAACCGGCTCGCTTCGATCCCGATGGGAGCGATGCCGCGGCCCGGAAGCGCCTCGATCGACTTGCGCACGGAAATCGCCCGCGCCGAATCATCATCGACCCGGACAGCCACCGTCACCGTACGATTGCCGGACACCGGCGGGGCGCTGGCCGGGGTGAAGCGCAACCCGCGCGCCCGGGCCTTGTCGGCAACGCGCGCAGCAAGCGCAGGATCGACAGAGGCCGGGGTGAACATCCCGAGACCGACGGCATCGAGCGAGGCAGCAGCCCGTGCCGGAACCTTCGCGCCAGCCAGCGCCAGCCCGGCGCTCGGCAAGGCCAGCGTCAGCGCACCGCACAGCGCAACGAACGGCAGCGAACGCTGCGTCCTTGCTGTCCTGTCCGACCGTGCCGCCATTGCCCTGTTCGTTTCCCTGTCAATTCTTGTCCGGACTATCCAGCCAAGCATACCGAACCTTAACCACGCCTGAGTCGTGGCCTGAGTCGGTAATTGTGTACAATTGCTGTGATAGGCGCGGCACGCCAGCTTGCAATGACTCTGCCGCAGCCCAGCCGGATTCTCGCGCTACCTGTGGCACCATGCACACAGAATCCCGCGAGTCGTGCCAAATTCAGCCACCATAAAGCTCTCGGCCTGTCTTCCTGCGCGCATCCAGCCTGCAAACCTCGCGGATGATGCTTGCCGCGTGGGTGCTGGCAGTTATAGGGGGCATGACAGCGTCCCCGCTTAATGATGATGAGGATGAACCGGCAGTGACACGCGCCCAATCCGCCACCTTCCGTCCGGCGATTCGCCGCTTTTCCGCAGCCGCGCTGCTGGGTGTCGCGGGGCTTGCTCTGGCGGCGTGCGGCGGCGGGGATCGCCCGCGAACCGAATTGGCGGCGGCGCAGATCAACACCATCGGCGTTAACGCCTATCTGTGGCGCGCGGCGCTGGAGACGGTGAGCTTTGCCCCGCTGCTGCAGGCGGACAGCGCAGGCGGCGTGATCGTCACCGATTGGTACGCCAACCCCGCCAACCCCAATGAGCGTGTGAAGGTGACTGTCACGATCCTCGATCAGGATCTGCGCGCCGATGCCCTGCGGGTGGCCGCCAGCCGTCAGGTCAACGAGGCCGGCAACTGGGTTGAAGCCCCGGTGCAGGCGGCAACCGTGCAGAAGCTCGAGGACATTATTCTCACCAAGGCCCGTGATCTGCGTCGCCAGGCGCTCCAATCCTGAGTTTTCCGCCCTTCCACGGATAGGCCCCAATGACTGATACCCGATTCGATCCGTCCGTCGCTGACGGGCGCTGGCAGGCTGCGTGGGCCGAGGCGGGGACGTTTACCGCCGACAGCGATAGCCCCAAGCCCAAGAGCTACATCCTCGAGATGTTCCCCTATCCTTCGGGGCGCATCCACATGGGCCATGTGCGCAACTACACGATGGGCGATGTGCTGGCACGCTACCAGAAGATGCGCGGGTTCGAAGTGCTGCACCCGATGGGCTGGGACGCCTTCGGGATGCCGGCCGAAAACGCCGCGATGGAAAAGGGCGTGCATCCGGGTGGGTGGACGCGCCAGAACATCGCCCAGATGAAGGCGCAGTTGCAGCGCATCGGCTTCGCGCTCGACTGGACGCGCGAATTCGCCACCTGCGATCCCGAATATTACGGCCACGAACAGGCGCTGTTCCTCGACCTGTATGAGGCTGGGCTGGTCTATCGCAAGGAATCGACCGTCAACTGGGACCCGGTTGACATGACCGTGCTCGCCAACGAGCAGGTGATCGACGGCAAGGGCTGGCGCAGCGGCGCGGAGGTCGAGAAGCGCAAGCTGAACCAGTGGTTCCTCAAGATCACCGACTTTGCCGATGATCTGCTGGAGGGCTTGGGCAGCCTTGAGGACTGGCCCGAAAAGGTGCGCCTGATGCAGGAGAACTGGATCGGCAAGTCGCAGGGGCTGGAGTTCAGCTTCGATCTTTCTGACGGTGGGAAGCTGGCCGTCTATTCGACCCGCCCCGACACGATCTTCGGCGCGAGCTTCTGCGCCATCGCCGCCGATCACCCGATTGCCCAAGGTCTGGCGGGCGACGCGCAAGTCGCGGCCTTCATCGACCAGTGCAAGAAGGGAGCGACCACAGCGGCCGCGCTCGAAACGGCTGAAAAGCTGGGGTATCGCACACCGATCACCGCCAAGCACCCGTTCACCGGCGCCGACCTGCCGGTGTTCATCGCCAATTTCGTGCTGATGGAATACGGCACCGGCGCGGTGATGGGCGTGCCGGGGCATGACCAGCGCGACTTCGAATTCGCCACGAAATACGAACTGCCGATCCTGCGCGTGGTCGCTTCCGATCCCGCGAAGGCCGACGAGCCCTTCAAGGGCGAGGCCGAGGCGGGTGACGGGGTGATCGTCAACTCCGACTTCCTCAACGGCATGAGCGTCGAAGACGCCAAGCATGCCGTCATCGCCCGCGCCGAAAGCGGCGGCTGGGGCACGGGCAAGACCGTGTGGCGGCTGCGCGACTGGGGCGTGAGCCGCCAGCGCTATTGGGGCACGCCGATCCCGATCATCCACAGCCCCGATCACGGGCCGGTGCCGGTGCCGCGCGATCAGCTGCCTGTGGTGCTGCCCGAGGACATCGACTTCAGCGAACCGGGCAACCCGCTCGACCGTCACCCGACCTGGAAGCACACCACCTGCCCGATCAGCGGCAAGCCGGCACTGCGCGAGACCGATACGCTCGATACGTTTGTGGACTCCTCGTGGTACTTCCTGCGCTTCGCCAGCCAGCCCGCCGACCGGCCCTTCGACCCGGAAGAGGTCGCCAAGTGGATGCCTGTGCAGCACTATATCGGTGGCATCGAGCATGCGATTCTGCACCTGCTCTATGCGCGGTTCTGGACGCGGGCGCTGGCGCATATCGGCAAGATCGACGTGCAGGAGCCGTTTGCCGCGCTGTTCACGCAAGGCATGGTGACGCACGAGACCTATAGCCGCATCGACGAGGGCCGCGGGGTTCCGGTGTTCTTCGGCCCCGAGGAGGTCGAGCGCACCTCGGATGGCGCGACGCTGCTCGCCGATGGCGAACCGGTCGAAGTCGGCCGCGTCATCAAGATGTCGAAGTCGAAGAAGAACGTCGTCGACCCGGATGCGATCATCGCCCGCCACGGCGCGGATGCGGTGCGGTGGTTCATGCTGTCGGACTCGCCGCCGGAACGCGATCTACCGTGGTCGGATGCCGGGATCGAAGGCTGTGCGCGTTTCGTCCAGCGCTTGTGGCGGTTGTTCAGCGCCTATGATGCGGGCGCAACGGGCGAGGACAAGAGCCTCGAGCGCAAGACCCACCAGACCATCGCTGCGGTGGCTGCCGACATTGAAGCGTTGGGCTTCAACAAGGCCGTGGCGCGCATTTACGAGCTGACCGGCGCTGTCGAAAAGTCCGCGCCTTCGGCCAGCCGTTCGGCTGCGATCAAGGCGCTGGTGCATCTCGCCGCGCCGATGATGCCGCACCTTGCCGAAGAGGCGTGGGCGAAGATCGGTGAAGGCCTGATTGCCGACGCCGCATGGCCCGCTGTCGATCCCGCCCTGCTGGTCGATGACGAGGTCACCATCGCGATCCAGCACATGGGCAAGCTGCGCGACACCGTGACCGCGCCCAAGGGTGCCAGCAAGGACGCGCTTGAGGCGCTGGCGCTGGCGTCGGCCAATCTGCAACGCTCGGTCGATGGCGCGGCGATCCGCAAGATCATTGTCGTGCCCGACAGATTGGTGAATATCGTCACCTGATGCGCATGATCCTCGCCCTGCTTGCCCCTCTGGCCCTTGCCGCCTGCGGCCTCTCGCCGATGTACGCGGGCGGGACGAGCGCGGGGGTGGCGCAGGGGATCGCGGCGGTCGACATCCCGGCGATCCAGGGGCGCGGCGGCTGGCTGGTCAAGAACGCGCTGGAGGCCCGGCTGGGCGTAGCGGGCCAGACCACCCCGCAATACCGGCTCGATGTGCGGCTCGACGATTCGCTGGAGGCGCTCGGCGTGCTCAATGACGACACCATCAGCCGCGAACGCCGCATCCTGCGCGCGCGGTATCAGTTGGTCGATCTGGCGACGGGTTCGATCCTGCTTGATGCCACCGCCGGATCAGATGCCGGGATCGACGTGGTGAGCAGCGAATATGCCACCATCGCCGCCGAGCAGAAGGCGCTGGAAAACCTCGCGCTCGAAGTGGCCGACCGGATGGCGACGCAGGTCGCGGTGACGCTGCGCAACCGCGCGGCAGCAGGCCAGTGAAGGCCAAGAACAGCGATTTCGTGCGCGGACTGCCGCCCGGCGCGACCGCCTGCCGCATCTTCTTCTTCTGCGGCCCGGACGAAGCCGGTGCCAGTGCCGCCGCCGCCCGCTTGGCCGCTGCCCTGCCCGATGCAGGCGACCGGGTCGAACTGGCGGGCGCCGACCTGAAGCGCGATCCTGCCCTGCTGGGCGACGAGGCACGCTCAACTTCGCTGTTCGGAGGTTCGCGCCACATCTGGGTGCGCGCCAGCGGCGATGAAGCCCACGATGCGCTCGAAACCCTGATCGCCACGGGAGAGGCGGGGGCGGGCGAGGCTGCGCCGGTGATCGTCGTCGCAACCTCCGCCACCGACAAGTCGCGCACCGCCAAGCTGCTGGAAAAGCGCAAGGACGCGCTGGTGGCGATGTTCCACCCGCCTGATCTTTCCGCCGTGGCGCAGTCCGTGCGGGCGATGGCCGATGCCGCAGGTCTGCGGCTGGGCGGCGATCTGGCCGAGCGGATTGCCCGCGCCGCCGGGCTCGACGTGCGGCTCGCCCAGTCCGAAATCGACAAGCTCGCGCTCTATTGCGATGCCGATCCGCAAGCCCCCCGGCCCGCCACCCCGGAAGACCACGCCGCCATCGGCGCCGCGACCGAGGAAGACGGCTTTGCCCCGCTGGTCAATGCCGTGCTGGGGGGCGAGACCGGACGGATCGCGAATGAAGTGCGGCGGATGCGCGAGCTTGGGCTCAACCCGGTCGGCGTGGCGCTGGCGCTGGAACGGCGCGCGGCGCAACTGGCGCAGATCGCCGCCCATCTCGGCCCGGGAGGGCAATTCGACAGGATCGATAAGGGAGCGGAGATGCGGCTCGGTATCTTCTTCAAGGAGAAGCGGGATATCGGCAACCAGTACAAACGCTGGAGCCAGCCTGCATCGCGCGGCGCGCGTGAGACCCGGCTCGATCGCCTGATTCCCCGCCTGACCACGCTGCATCGCACCCTGCTCGCCAATAGTCAGGCCGCCGAGCTGCTGCTGGCGCAAGAGCTGACGGAAATTGCCCGTTTTGCCGCAAAGCGGTCATCCTAGAGCCGCCCGGAAGGGCCGAGTGGTTCTCATTATGTGACAAGCTGCATTTCGCAGTCGCACAATTTCCCCTTTTCTCTGTAACAAACCCTAGGTAGTTACCCTATGGGTCGCGCCTTGGGGGATTGTTCTGAGTGAACCGCGTCACGCCGAAACTGCTTGAAGCTGTCCGCCACGAAGCGGTCGACAGCAAGCTTGTCCCGTCGCTCGAGCGGCGGCGCCTGCGTGCCTATATCCTGATGCTGCTGACCGATGCGGCGCTGTTCAACATCGGCTTTGCGCTTGCCGGGCTGGTCTGGGAAGGCCGCTGGTGGGAACCGCGCACGATGCTGGCGGCGCAGGCGATGCTGCCGGCCTATTTCACCATTGCGCTGTACAATCGCACCTACAGCGTGCGCGCGCTGAGCGATTGGCTGTTCGCCGTTCGCAAGGCGCTGATCGCCATTCTGATTTCGGCTGCGCTGATCAATTTCGTGGCGTTCTACACCAAGTCGAATCAGGATTTCTCGCGCGCTTCGGTCACGCTTGGCCTGTTGTTCACGGCTGTCCTGCTCGCTTTCTTCCGACGCGTCATGGCCAGCGTGATCGCGCGGCGCTGGGGCGGGCGGGTCAAGAACCGTCTGGTGATCGACGATGGCGGATCGGATTTCCCGTTCGAGGGCGCCGCTTATATTAGCGCCGCTGATTACAACCTCGATCCCGGCAGCCATGATCCTTTCATGCTCGACCGGCTCGGCAAGCTGCTGCGCAATCAGGATCAGGTGGTGGTGAGCTGCCCGCGCGAACGGCGCGAGGACTGGGCTTTCCTGCTCAAGTCCGCGGGCGTCTATGGCGAGATCGTGAGCGAGCCGGCGCATAGCCTCGGTGCTGTCGGCGTGCATCGCTACGACGATCTTGACCGCACGACGTTGGTGGTTTCGACCGGGCCGCTGGGTCTGCGCGCCCGCATCCTGAAGCGGCTGTTCGATGTGGTGGTGGCAGGTGCGGCGCTGATTGCGCTCTCGCCGCTGCTGATCGCAGTGGCCATCGCGATCAAGCTGGAAGACGGCGGGCCGGTGCTGTTCGTGCAGCGCCGTCTGGGTCGTGGCAACCAGTTCTTCGACATGTTCAAGTTCCGCTCGATGCGTCACGACAAGCTCGATCACAATGGCGAGCGTTCGGCGGCGCGCGATGATGACCGGATCACCCGCATCGGTGCCTTCATCCGCCGCACCAGCATCGACGAACTACCGCAGATCATCAATGTGCTGAAGGGCGACATGTCGATTGTCGGCCCGCGCCCCCATGCGCTGGGGAGCCGCGCAAACAACAAGTATTTCTGGGATATCGATCGCAAGTACTGGCAGCGCCACTGCCTGAAGCCGGGGCTGACCGGGCTGGCGCAGGTGCGCGGCCATCGCGGTGCGACCGAGCTGGAGAAGGATCTGACCGACCGGCTCCAGTCCGATCTCGAATATATCGCGGGCTGGTCGCTGCGACGCGACATCGAAATCGTGCTGCGCACCGTGATGGTGCTGAAGCACGACAATGCTTACTGAGGCTTGTTGCGGTCCTGCGGGACAGTGAAGGTGCCTGTCACCCGGCCCTGACCTGTGGGTGAGGGGCTGGCGCTGCTGCTGGTGCCTGTCGCATTGCCGTCAACCGTCGACAGCCCGCTTTGCAGATCGATCACCAGTCGCCCGCCGTTCAGCGTGTCGGTGCCGCGGCGCAGGCGGACATTGCCCGCCATCGTGATGATGCGGCGGTTGAAATCGTAGATCGCATTGTCGCCGCTCGCGCGTTCGTCGCCGCGGGTGATGATGATGACCCCGCCGGTCGCGGTGATGCGCTGGATTTCCAGTTGGCCGTCGGCGTCGGTGAAGTTCACCAGCATCCGGTCAGACTGGACGCGAAGACCCGCCTGGGTGACGATCACCCCGCCCGAGGCAATGGCCTGATTGGCGCGGTCATCGAACACGAACTTGCCCGCGTCATAAGTCACTGGCGCGCGCGAATCATGGCTGGCAATGCCCTGAGCGGCGAGGTTCATCCCACCCCCGATCGCGGTGGTCAGCGCGAAGCCGCCAATGCCCCAGATCATGGCAAGCCGGACAAATGGGCGAGTGGCTTTGGCAGAGTTCATCGCGGCATCCTCAACTGGCCGGGAATCATGGTGAAGCGGGCATTGCCCTCAAGCGTCATGGTGCGTGCCGCAAGATCGGCGCGCATCGTGTCGGCAGAGAAGGTGCCGGCCGGCACCTCGCCGGAAACCCCGGCGTCGCCCCGCATGGTGCGCGCCCTGAGATCGACCGAGACCCCGCGAGCGATCATCGCATAGCCATCCGAAGCGTTGAGCCGCACCGCGCCGTCAACCGCGACGGTTTCGGCGTTGATATCATAGGTGCCGCCTTCCGCACTGAGCCGCGCGGGGCCTTCCGTCAGCAGCAATTGGGCGACCAGATCGCGCATCCGCACCAGTCCCTCCGCGCCCGAGCGTTGCAC
The DNA here is from genome assembly GCF_002952215.1 of Porphyrobacter sp. HT-58-2. NCBI lineage: Bacteria > Pseudomonadati > Pseudomonadota > Alphaproteobacteria > Sphingomonadales > Erythrobacteraceae > Porphyrobacter > Porphyrobacter sp. HT-58-2. The sequence continues at coordinate 643,974 of NZ_CP022600.1, forward strand.
CGCCTCGCCCGCCAGCAGCGAGAAGGGGCGCCCCTGATCGTCTCGCCCGCGATACATCGCATTGTCGACCGAAAGCCGTTCGTCGATCAGCGCGACCTTGTTGCGATCAAGCAGGAAGCTGACCTCGCCCCGCGGTGACAGGGGTGTGATGATCATCAGCGCCGCGATCACGCCCACCCCCATCGGCAAGGCGCGGGCCAGAAAGCTCACCAGCTTGTCATGCGAGCCGCCGGGCGCAGCGAAGTGCTGCCGCCGCCCACGCAGGAGCCGCGCTTCACTGGTTTCGATGGTCGGTTCGGCGGGGGCCATGGCGGAGCGTGTGCCTCAGGCGTCCTTACATGTGGCTGAAGATGTCATTCTCGGCCCAGCCGGCGATGTCGAGCAGGGCGCGGGTAGGCAGGAAGGTGAAGCACGCCTGCGCCAGGTGCATCCGCCCTTCACGTTCCAGCCGCACCGTCAGTTCATCGCGCAGGCGGTGGAGGTAGCGCACATCGCTCGCGGCGTAATCGCGCTGCGCCTCGGACAGCACCGGCCCGCCCCAGTCGGAGGATTGCTGCTGCTTGGAGATGCTCTCGCCCAGCAGTTCCTCGACGAGGTTCTTGAGGCCGTGGCGGTCGGTGTAGGTGCGGGTCAGCTTGCTGGCGATCTTGGTGCAGAACACCGGCCCGGCCATGACGCCGAGATAGTGCTGGATCGCGGCGAGATCGAAGCGGGCGAAGTGGTAGATCTTCTGCCGCGCCGGATCGCCCAGCACCGCCTTGAGATTGGGCGCGTCATAGCTGCTGCCGGGGGCGAAGCGCACAAGGTGTTCGTCCCCGCTGCCATCGGAAAGCTGCACCACGCACAGCCGGTCACGCGCGGTGATCAGACCCATGGTTTCTGTATCGACCGCAATCGCTCCGGTGCCGGTGAGCACGCCTGCGGGGAGGTCTTCTTCGTGAAAATGCACTGCCATGCCGCTCGCCCTACGCCGATTGGGGAAAGAGGGGAAGGGCCGAGTGGCGCGCGGGTGCGCCCTGACCTAACCTTGCCCGATGTCAGAAGCCATTCCCCAAAGCTGGCGCCCGGTGCTGGAGCCGGTGCTCGCGACTCCCGAGGCGCGGAAGCTTGGCGGGTGGCTCAAGGCAGAAGAAGCGGCGGGCAAGCAGGTCTATCCTCCGCGCGGCACAAGGCTCGCTGCGCTGGCGCTGACCCCGCTGGAGGCGGTGCGTTGCGTCATCCTCGGCCAGGATCCCTACCATGGGCCGGGGCAGGCGCATGGGCTGGCCTTTTCGGTGCAGGCAGGGGTGAAGGTGCCGCCCTCGTTGGTCAACATCTACAAGGAGCTTGAGGCCGATCTTGGCCTGCCCCGCCCGCAAACCGGCGATCTGTCGCGCTGGGCGCAGCAGGGCGTGCTGCTGCTCAACAACACGCTGACGGTTGAGGCCGGGCAGGCCGGGAGCCATGCCGGGCGCGGCTGGGATGCGGTGACCGATGCCTGCGTGGCGGCCGTGGCGGCGAGCGCACTGCCAACGGTGTTCATCCTGTGGGGCTCTCATGCGAAGAAGAAGGCAAGCCGGGTGCCAGCCCTCTCCCGCGCGGGACACCATCTGGTGCTGACCTCAGCCCACCCCAGCCCGCTGTCAGCCCACAACGGCTTTTTCGGTTCCCGCCCCTTCAGCCAGACCAACGCCTTTCTGGAACAGGCCGGACGCGGGACAATCGACTGGCGCGTGTGACGACGGGGGGGAGGCGGCGCGCTATACCCGAACGGCCGCTTCTGGCGAAAATGTCGCGAAAGCTGCCTTTCGCCGCAGGGCTTCACCCGGCGTGGGCGGCGATCCAATCCTCCACCACCGGCGCGACCTTGGTGCGCCAGCGTGAGCCGTTGAAGATGCCGTAATGCCCGGCGCCTTCGGCCATGTAGTACCGCTTCTTCGCGTCGGGCAGGTTTGGCGTCAGCTTGAGCGCCGCGCGGGTCTGGCCGAGGCCTGAGATGTCGTCACGCTCGCCCTCGACTGCCAGCAATGCGGTGTCGGTGATCGCGGTGAGATCGACCACCTCGCCCTTGTGGCGGAACTCGCCCTTGGGAATCGAGTGCTTCTGGAACACCTCCTCCACCGTCTGGAGATAGAACTCCGCCGTCATGTCGCACACCGCGCGGTATTCGTCGTAGAAGGTCTTGGTCGCCTGCGCGCTGGCCTCGTCGCCGATGGTGAGATGCTTGAACATCTCGTAATGGCTCATCATGTGGCTGGAGAGGTTCATGCTCATGAACGCCGAAAGCTGCATGAAGCCAGGATAGACGCGCCGCCCGCTGCCGGGATACTTCATCGGGACGGTCGCGATCACCGACTGGCGGAACCATTCGATCGGACGTTGCATCGCCATGTTGTTGACGACCGTGGGGCATTCACGCGTGTCGATCGGGCCGCCCATCATGGTCAGGGTGGCGGGCGTTGCAGGTGACTTGTGGAGATTGAGCAGCGCGGTGGCGGCGAAGGCAGGCACCGAAGGCTGGCACACGGCCATCATGTGGATGCGCTGGCCGCCCGCCTCACCATAAACGTGCTCGGCGAAGTCCATCAGGTAGTCGATGTAATCGTCGAGATCGAACTTGCCTGCGCTGGCCGGCACCATCTTCGCATCGGCCCAGTCGGTGATGAACACCTCGGCGCTTTCCAGCATCCGCTCGACCGTGCCGCGCAGCAGGGTGGCGTAGTGGCCGCTCATCGGGGCAACGATCAGCAGGCGCGGGCGATCGGCGGGGGTGCCTTCGACCCGGAAGCGGACGAGATCGCCGAAGGGACGCGTCAGCACGGTTTCCTGCACCACCGCATGGGGCGCGCCGCCAATCTCCACGCTGTCGATGCCGAATTCGGGCTTGCCATAATGCGCCGTTGCATGGGCGAAGACGTCAAGCGCGCTCGCGGCAAGCGGGCCGAGCCCGGTGTAGCCAAAGGGATTTGCGGGGTTGGACAGCATCCCGGCGCTGATCGATGCGAGCGCGCTGGCGCTGTTCATCCAGCTGCGCTGAAGCTCATAGGCGTGATAAAGCATTGAATTACCTCAGGCGACGAACGATCTGGCGTCTTATCCCCTGACGCCTTGCCGTTACAGATGCGCCTTTGCCGGGCGTTGTGCAACGCACAATTGCATAAGTGGCAAAACCGGCAGCGCGGCGCGCCCCCGTTTTTTGCACGTGAAATTCGTGGGCCATGCGGCTAGAGCCCAGCCATCATGCACGGTGAACACCCCACGCGCGAACCTGACGTCGCGGCCGATGATGCGCCCGAAACGGCGGCAGCCACTCAGTCCGAGACTGCCGAGCCTGCGCCCCGGTCGCGCTCGCTCGCGCCTTTGCGGATGGTGTTTGGTGCAGCGGTGCAATACCCGCGCGAGATCGGGCTTGCCCTGCTGGCGCTGGTGATCACGTCAGCGGCGACGCTGGCGATCCCCTACCGCTTCAAGGTCATCATCGACGAGGCGTTTTCGGGCGCGGCGACCAGCGCGGATATCGGCCACGCGTTCCAGTATCTGCTGATGATCGTGGTGATCCTCGGCATCGGCACCGCGCTCCGGTTCTATTTCGTGAGCTGGCTGGGTGAACGGGTGGTGGCCGATATCCGCCTGATGGTGCAGCAGAACCTGCTGCGCCTTTCGCCCGGTTTCTACGAGGTCAACAGCCCCAAGGAAATCTCCAGCCGCATGACCAGCGACACGGCGATCATCGAAAACGTGGTCGGCACCACGGTCTCGGTCGCGCTGCGCAACACGCTGACGGCGGTGGGCGGGATCGGGCTGCTGATCTACCTCGCGCCTTCGCTGACGCTGGGTCTGCTGATCGGCATTCCGCTGGTGATTGCGCCGATTGTGTACTTCGGGCGCAAGATCCGCGCGGTCTCGCGCACCAGCCAGGATCGGATCGCGGACGTGGGCGCCTATGTCACCGAGGTGCTCTCGGCGATGAAGATCGTGCAAAGCTTCGGGCAAGAGCGCCGCGAGGGGGAACGCTTTGCAGGCGTGGTCGAAGGCACGTTTGAAACCGCGCGGCGGCGCATCATGCTGCGCGCGGCGATGACGTCGGTCGTGATCCTGCTGGTGTTCGGCGGAGTGGTGCTGGTGATGTGGCGCGGCGCACTGGCCGTGGCCGAAGGCGTGATCAGCGGCGGCACCATCGCCGCTTTCGTGCTGACCGGCGGGCTGGTGGCGGGCGCGCTGGGATCCCTTACCGAAGTCTATGGCGATTTGCTGCGCGGCGCTGGCGCGGCGAGCCGTCTGGCGGAACTGCTTGATGCCAAGCCCGAAATCGCAGCCCCGGCCCGGCCCGAACGCCTGCCTGAACCGGCGCGCGGCAGCCTGTCGTTCCGCAATGTCACCTTCCGCTATCCGGCCCGGCCCGAAGTGGCGGCCCTGCGCGACTTCACGCTCGAAATCGAGCCGGGCGAGACCATCGCCATTGTCGGGCCCTCGGGGGCGGGCAAATCGACGATCTTCCAACTGGTCGAGCGGTTCTATGACCCGCAGGCCGGTACCATCCGCCTTGACGGCGTGCCGCTGACCAGCGCCGATCCCGCCGATATCCGCGCGCGGCTTGCCCTGGTGCCGCAGGACGGGGTGCTGTTCAGCGCCAATGCCCGCGACAACCTGCGCTATGGCAAGTGGGACGCCACCGACGAAGAGATCTGGCAAGCTGCGCGAGCGGCCAATGCCGAAACCTTCCTGCGCGCCCTGCCGCAAGGGCTCGACACCTATCTGGGGGAGGGCGGAACGCAGCTTTCGGGCGGTCAGCAGCAGCGCGTTGCCATCGCCCGCGCTCTGCTGCGCGATGCGCCGATCCTGTTGCTTGATGAAGCGACCAGCGCGCTGGATGCGGAAAGCGAGCAATTGGTGCAGCAGGCATTGGAAGGGCTGATGCAGAACCGCACCACGCTGGTGATCGCACACCGGCTGGCCACGGTGCGCGCGGCTGACCGGATCGTGGTGCTGGACGAAGGCCGGATCGTCGAACAGGGCAGCCATGACGTGCTGACCAAGGCCGGGGGGCTCTATGCCCGCCTCGCCCGCCTGCAATTCGCTGCCGACGCCGCGTGAATTGAAGGTCGCGCCGAGCGCAGGTCGCAGATCTCTCGCCAACAAAATCGACGAATGGTGACCTGCGCCTGACAAAGCGCAACCCTTTGCGGTGCGCGACGTTAATGTGGCGCACCTCAGATTCTCAGGGACACGTATCTTCCATGATCAACAAAGCCGCAGCTCTGCTCGGTGCCAGCCTGTTTGCGCTGGCCACTCCCGCGCTTGCCGAAGACGCCGCCCATGCGCATGACGCCCACGCCCATGGTGAAGGCATTGACCTGCTGCTCGCCGAAGGTGAGGCTGGCCAGGCGTCCCCACTGCCGACCATCAGCTATGGCACCTGGGGTGTGGACCCGGCTTCGCTTGCCAGCGACATCAAGCCGGGCGATGATTTCTTCGCCTATGTCAACAAGCGCTGGATCGATGCCAACCCTCTGCCGCCCGAATTCAGCCGGCTCGGCGCGTTCAACCTGCTCGCCGAAAAGAGCACTGCGGACATCAAGGCGCTGATTGACGAACTGGCCACCAGGGACGCCGCCAGCCTGTCGGGCGATGAGCGCCGCATCCTCGATACCTACCGCTCGTTCCTGGATGTTGATGCGATTGAAGCGGCGGGCCTTGCCCCGGTGCAGCCGCATCTCGCCCGGGTGAAAGCCGCGCGCACGCTGGAAGATCTGGCGAAGCTGTGGGCCGAGCCGGTGTTCGCCAGCCCGCTCAGCGGCGGGGTCAGCATCGATGCCAAGCAGCCTGATCGCTATATCGCCGCAGTCGGCTTTGGCGGGCTGGGCATGCCTGACCGTGATTACTACCTCGATACCTCGGACAAGGGCCGGGCGTTGCAGGCCAAGTACAAGGCCTATCTCGCCTTCCTGCTGGCGGAAGCGGGTTATGACGATGCCGAGGTGCAGGCCGAGGCGGTCTATGCCTTCGAGGACACCATCGCCCGCAATGTCGCATGGGACCGCACCGTGCGCCGCAACCGCGATCTGACCTACAATCTGCTGACCGCCGAAGAACTGGTGGCGATCGGTGGCAAGGTGCCGGTCGCCGCGATGCTCGAAGACCTCGGGGTTGCCAACAGCCCCGGCTTCGTCGTCAGCCTGATGCCGCCCAGCGCCGAGAAGGTCGCCGAACTCAAGCTTGACGAGGCAACCCGCGCCAAGATCGGCTCCGGCCTTCCGGGGATGTTCGCGCTGCTGTCGGAAACCCCGGTCGAAACCCTCAAGGCGTGGGTGATCAAGGAATTCCTGTCAGATCATGCGGCGGTGCTGCCCAAGCGGTTCGACGATGCCAGCTTCGCATTCTTCGGCAAGGCCCTGCGCGGCACCCCCGAACAGCGTCCGCGCTGGAAGCGTGCCATCGGTGAGACTGAAGGCCTGCTCGGCGAGCTGATCGGCAAGGAATATGTCGCGCGCAATTTCCCGCCCGAAAACAAGGCGGCGATGGATGAGCTGGTGGCCAACCTGCGGCTCGCTCTGGCCGAATCGATCACCGAAATCACCTGGATGGGTGAGGCGACCAAGACCGAGGCCCGCGCCAAGCTCGCCAGTTTCGATCCCAAGATCGGTTATCGCCCCAATCTCGAAACCTATGAAGGTCTGGCCATCACGGCGGGCGATCCGGTGGCCAACCGTCTGGCCACCGCGCGCTGGCGCCGGGCGGACAACATCGCCAAGCTGGGCCAGCCGATCGACCGCACCGAATGGTCGATGCTGCCGCAGACGGTGAACGCCTATTACAACTCGGTGAAGAACGAGATCGTCTTCCCCGCGGGCATCCTCCAGCGCCCGTTCTTCGCGCTCGGCAACGACATTGCGGTGAATTACGGCGCGATCGGCGGGGTGATCGGCCATGAAATCGGCCACGGCTTTGACGATCAGGGCTCCAAGTCGGATTCCACCGGGATGCTGCGCAACTGGTGGAGCGATGCTGACCGTGCGGCTTTCGACAAGCTGGGTGATGCGCTGGTGGCGCAGTACAACGCCTTCTGCCCGCTCGACGAGGGCAAGACCTGCGTCAACGGCCGTCTGACGCTGGGCGAGAATATCGGCGATGTCGGCGGGCTTTCGATGGCCTACCGCGCCTACAAGATCGCGACCAAGGACAAGGACGTGCCGGTGATCGACGGGCTGACCGGCGACCAGCGCTTCTTCCTCGCTTGGGCGCAGGTGTGGCGTGCGTCGCAGCGGGAAGAAAACTACCGCACCCGCCTGCGCACCGACAGCCACAGCCCCGAGGAATACCGGGTCAACGGCGTCGTGCGGAACCTTGATGAATGGTACCTCGCATTCGGCGTGAAGCCGGGCGATGCGCTCTACCTGCCGCCGGAACAGCGCGTGCGCATCTGGTAAGTAAGGCCAAGGCCCGCTCCCCCGAAAGGAGCGGGCCTTTTGGTTTGACACCCCGCGCACACTCGTCGAAGCCCTGCGGCCATGAACGACACCATTGCTGCGATCCTGCTCGGCATCCTCGAAGGGTTGACCGAGTTCCTGCCCGTATCGTCAACCGGCCACCTGATCCTTGCCACGGAACTGCTCGGCTTTGACCAGCGCGAGTGGGAGGTGTTCAATATCGCCATCCAGCCCGCCGCGATCCTGGCCATCGTGGTGCTGTACTGGCGCACCTTCTGGGACGTGGCCAAGGGGCTGTTCGGCCTTGAAAAAGGCGCGCTTGCCTTTGTGCGCAACCTGACTGTCGCCTTCTTCCCGGCGGTGCTGCTGGGCCTTGCCTTTGGCGACATCATCGAAACCATGCTCGGCAATGCGGTGCTGGTGTGCTGGGCGCTGATCATCGGCGGCATCGCGATCCTTGCGGTCGAACGCTGGGCCAACCCGCCGGCCGAGGGTGCGGGCGTGGCAGGCGTGCCGCTGCGCACGTCGGTGCTGGTCGGCCTGGTGCAGTGCCTTGCGATGATCCCGGGCGTGAGCCGTTCGGGCGCGACCATCCTTGGCGCGATGGCCTTTGGGGTCGATCGCAAGACCGCAGCCGAATTCAGCTTCTTTCTCGCCGTGCCGACCCTTTCCGGCGCAACTGTCTATCAGCTGGCCAAATACGGCGCGGACCTCGCCCCGCGCGATTTCGAGCTGATCGCAATCGGTTCGGGCGTGGGCTTCGTCACCGCGCTGGTGGTGGTGAAACTGTTCGTGACGATCATCACCAGGATCGGCTTTGCCCCCTTCGCCTGGTACCGCATCCTTGCCGGGACTATCGGTCTCGTCTGGCTGACGCTCCGTTAAACGCAACTTTCCGGAACCGTCTGCCCTGCTGCTGGTTTGGGAGTCGAACCGCCATGCGGCGGCATAGACGGAGACTTGCGGTAAAATGGCGTTGCTGGTGCTGATCGTGTTGGGGGCAACTCTGGGCTGGCTGGCCTCGATCCTCGCGCGGACCGAGGCGCCGGGTGCGATCCTGCGTCAGGTGGCGCTGGGCATGGTGGTGGCCGTGGTCGCCGGCGAGATTGCCAATGATGGCACGATCATCGGCAGCCTCTCGTTCCTCAGCCTCGGCGTGGCACTGGCGGCGACAGGTGTCGCGCTGGTGCTGTATCACGCGATCGGTCGCAGGCGGGTGAAGGCGTAGTTTGTTGCGCCCTCAGACGCCGGGCGGCGGACATCCGTCCGGTTGCCCTCGCTTCGCTCGTTCAGCTTCGCTTCGGCTTTCGCGGCATAAGCCGGGGCGGCCAGTTGGCCTCGCGATGCCTCCGGCATCGATACCCTAGACCGGCACTGCCCCGCTGCCGCGACCGCCGCGCAGGTGATATTCCTGCGTCCCGCGGTGCAGCACATTGTCGACATCGATCACCGCCGAATTGGCATAGGTGAACCCCGCCGGCAGGCTGCGATAGAGCCGGTCGAAATCACGCTCCACCGTCTGGCGGTAGAGATCGGCAAAGCTCTCGATCACGAAGTATGTCGGTTGCAGATCGCTGATGACGTAATCGGTGCGCATCACCCGGTCGACATTGAGCATGATGCGATTGGGGCTTTCCGCCTCGACCGCGAACCGCGCCTCGGTCGGCCCTGACAGGATGCCTGCACCATAGGCGCGCACGGAGCCCGCCTCCTCGATCAGCCCGAACTCCACCGTGTACCAGTAAAGCGCGCCCAAGGCTTTGAGGCGATTATACCGCATCGCCTTCCACCCGGCGCGGCCATATTCCTGCATGTAATCGGCATAGACCGGATCGGTCAGCATCGGGACATGGCCGAACACATCGTGGAACACGTCGGGTTCCTGAATGTAATCGAAGGTTGCGCGCGTGCGGATGAAGTTGCCCGCCGGAAAGCGCCGGTTGGCGAGGTGCCAGAAGAACACATGATCAGGGATCAGCATCGGCACTGGCACCACGCTCCACCCGGTCAGCGCACCGAGTTCTTCGGACAGCGCGCCGAATTCGGGGATGCCCCCGCGTCCCAGATCGAGCTTTTCCAGCCCTGCCATGAAAGCCGAGCACGCGCGCCCCGGCAGCACCTCCATCTGGCGCGCGAACAGATCGTTCCAGACGGCATGGTCTTCGGCAGAGTAATCGGTCTGTGCCGGTTCCAGCCAATCCTCGCCCACATGCGCGGGGCGGGCGAGCGGGGCGGTAAAGACATCTGCCGACATTTCGGGCAGGGTGGCGAAATCGGGGGTGGGGTCTGCAAGCGTAGCCATATCGTTGCAGATGATACTACCTTTGCGGGCCAAGGACAAACGCAACAGGAGGGACGCGAATGGGCATGAAGCGCAAGGATTACGAGGAGGCGCTGGCGCCGCTCACCCTCGAATTGGTCAGCATGGCGCGCTGGGTCAAGGCGACAGGCGCGCGCGTGGTGGTGCTGTTCGAGGGGCGCGACACGGCGGGCAAGGGCGGGGCGATCACTGCCGTGCGCGACCGGCTCAATCCGCGCCAGTGCCGCACCGTGGCGCTTGCCAAGCCGACCGAGGCGGAAATGGGGCAGTGGTATTTCCAGCGTTATGTCGCGCACCTGCCCACAGCGGGCGAAATCGTGCTGTTCGACCGCAGCTGGTACAACCGCGCCGGGGTGGAGCGGGTGATGGGCTATGCTTCGCCGGAGCAGGTCGATGCCTTTCTGAAGGCCGTGCCGACCTTTGAAAAGCTGCTGGTGGATGATGGCATCCTGCTGTTCAAATACTGGCTGGCGACCGATCAGGCCAATCAGGAAGAACGCCTGCGCGAACGGCTGGAGGATCCGCTGAAGCGCTGGAAGCTGTCCCCCATCGACCTTGCTGCGCGTGAGAAGTATGATGATTACACCGCTGCGCGCGAGGCGATGCTGGCGGCGACCCACACGGCCCACGCGCCGTGGACGCTGGTGGATTTCAACGATCAGCGCCGCGGGCGGCTGACACTGGTGCGTGATCTGCTCGACCGGATTCCCGATACGCATGAAGACCCGCCCGCCATCGACTTTCCCGATCTCGGGCGGGATCCGGTGGCGGAGACCTATGGCGTGCTGAAGCCGATTGCGGAGTGGGACGGATAGGCTGAGCATTCCCCCTCCCGCTTGCGGGAGGGGTCAGGGGAGGGTGCGAGCGCAGCGAGCCTTGTCACAGGCCCACCCCCAGCCCCTCCCGCAAGCGGGAGGGGAGTTAGACGCTTGCGCTCGCCGCCGTCACCTGCCGCCCGTCATCGGCGAAGGCGGCCAGATCGTAGCCCGCCTCGCTCTTGCGCATCACCAGATGCAGCGGCTCGCCCGCGATGGCGGGGGAAAGGCCGCGGAAGCTGAAGGTGCGCAGGCGGTTTGCGCCCAGTTCGGCGGCGGCGAGTTGCAGCAGCAGGCTGGCGGTGAGCGGGCCATGGACCACGAGGCCGCGATAGCGCTCGATATCTTCCGCATAGGGTGCATCGTAATGAATGCGGTGGGTGTTGAAGGTCAGCGCCGAATAGCGCAGCAGCAGCCGTGCATCGGGGGTCAGGCTGCGGTGCGCGTCCCAGCCTGTCGGCGAAAAGCTTGCCTCTCCCAGAGGCGGCGGAGACAGGTCTTGCCCCCCGCCAGCCGCCTCCCGGTAGACGATAGACTGGGTCTCGACCACCGCCAGAGAGCCGTTGGCGAATGTTTCATGTGAAACATCGACAAAGGCGAGCGGGCCTGAGGAACCCTGCTTCTGCCTGATCGCGGCAACCTTGCTGCGCCGCTCGATCACTGCTCCGATGGCGATCGGCATCTGGAACCGGATGGTCGAGGAAGCCCACATCCGGCGCGGCAGAGGGAACGGCGGGAGAAAGCTGTCGGCGCTGTCGTCGCGCGCGGGGTGGCCGTCATCGCCCAGCGATGCGGTGGGCGCGTCAGGGGTGCAGAGGGCGAAGTGGATGCCCTGCGGCATGATCGGCGGATGGGGGCGCGGCAGGTCGAATGTGGCGAGCCAGCGGGCGGCCAGTCCCTCGTCCAGCCGGTCTTCAGCGCGCTGTTCGCGCCCGATCCACGCCTCGTAGTTCATACCGCGCGCTCGAACACAGCGGCGATCCCTTGTCCGCCACCAATGCACATGGTTTCAAGGCCATAGCGCACCCCGCGCCGGTGCATTTCATGCGCCATGTCGGCAAGGATTCGCCCGCCCGTCGCGCCGATGGGGTGGCCGAGGCTGATGCCCGAGCCGTTGACGTTGAGGATCTCGTGGCGACTGTCGTCGTCCGACCAGCCCCAGCCCTTGAGCACCGCGAGCACCTGCGGGGCGAAGGCTTCGTTCAGTTCGACAAGGCCGATATCGTCCCACGTGTAACCGCGCCGTTCGAACAGGCGCTCCACCGCCGGAACCGGGCCGATCCCCATGCGCGAGGGATCGCAGCCCGCCGCCGCC